>NZ_JBEAFH010000034.1:0-240959 GCF_040061575.1 Klebsiella sp. CB_Kp196 | reverse complement strand
AACCGCCGACCCCCTCCTTGTAAGGGAGGTGCTCTCCCAGCTGAGCTAATCACCCCCGCTGTGTGGAGTCGCATTATAGGGAGAGTTGAAAATGAGTCAACGCCTTTTCTAAATAATTTGTTTGTTCGTCGTAAAATTAAACAAAACGATCGCAATGTCATCCGTGGCGCATGATTTATAAACAAAAAGGGGAAAGCGTGACGTTGAAACGGTAACAACATTGAGGAATCAGCCCACGGTGTTAGAATATTCCTCCATAAAATCCAACGAACACTGCCGCGTGTCGGCACCTTTATCAAACGTAAGGCCACTTCATGAAAATCAAAACTCGCTTCGCGCCCAGCCCGACAGGCTATCTGCACGTTGGCGGCGCGCGTACTGCTCTCTATTCCTGGCTTTTTGCACGTAATCACGGCGGTGAGTTTGTGCTGCGTATTGAAGATACCGATCTTGAGCGCTCCACGCCGGAGGCCATTGAAGCCATTATGGATGGTATGAACTGGCTGAGCCTGGAATGGGACGAGGGTCCGTACTTCCAGACCAAGCGTTTTGATCGCTACAACGCCGTTATTGATGAAATGCTGGCAGCGGGCACGGCCTATAAATGCTATTGCTCTAAAGAGCGTCTGGAAGCGCTGCGTGAAGAGCAAATGGCAAAAGGCGAGAAGCCCCGCTACGACGGTCGCTGCCGCCATGGCCACGAACATCATGCTGATGACGAACCTTGCGTCGTCCGTTTTGCCAACCCGGAAGAGGGTTCCGTTGTTTTTGACGACCAGATCCGCGGTCCGATCGAATTCAGCAACCAGGAGCTGGACGATCTGATTATCCGCCGTACCGATGGTTCTCCAACCTACAACTTCTGCGTCGTGGTTGACGACTGGGATATGGAAATCACCCACGTTATTCGCGGCGAAGACCATATCAACAATACCCCGCGCCAGATTAACATCCTGAAAGCGCTGAATGCGCCGGTGCCGGTTTACGCCCACGTCTCGATGATTAACGGCGACGATGGTAAGAAACTGTCCAAGCGCCACGGTGCGGTCAGCGTTATGCAGTATCGCGACGACGGCTATCTGCCGGAAGCGCTGCTGAACTATCTGGTGCGTCTGGGATGGTCCAGCGGCGACCAGGAGATTTTCTCTCGCGAAGAGATGATTAAACTGTTCAGCCTGGGGGCGGTGAGCAAATCGGCGAGCGCGTTCAATACGGAAAAGCTGCAGTGGCTGAACCACCACTATATCAACTCGCTGGCCCCGGAGTACGTGGCAACGCATTTACAGTGGCACATTGAGCAGGAAAATATCGACACCCGTAACGGCCCGCAGCTGGCTGAGCTGGTGAAGCTGCTGGGCGAGCGCTGCAAAACCCTTAAAGAGATGGCGGCGAGCTGCCGCTATTTCTATGAAGATTTTGCCGAGTTTGATGCCGATGCGGCGAAAAAACATCTGCGTCCTGTTGCTCGTCAGCCGCTGGAAGTGGTGCGCGACAAATTAGCCGCCATAAGCGACTGGACGGCGGAAAACGTCCATCATGCGATTCAGGCGACGGCCGATGAGCTGGAAGTGGGGATGGGAAAAGTGGGAATGCCGCTGCGCGTCGCGGTGACCGGTGCGGGTCAGTCTCCGGCGCTTGATGTGACCGTCCATGCGATCGGTAAATCACGTAGCGTAGAACGTATCAACAAGGCGCTGGCCTTTATTGCTGAGCGCGAAAGCCAGCAATCCTGATCCTGATACAGCGATTGTTAAACGGCGGGGATAGCGAACCCCGCCGTTTTTTTTGCCCGTTACTTCGCATCAGTAATGCCAAGTCGGGACAGAAACCCGCTGAGCCCCTCGCGCGCAAGAAAATCCCGCAGGTGCAGCTGCTCAGCTGGGGTCATCAGGTGCATGGTCTCGACAATCTGGCGCCAGACTGTGTCCGCATCGTTCACAAAGTATTTGACGGGCGGTTCCGCCAGCTGGTTATCCATGGTCAGATGCCGCAGCGCCGGGATATTTGCCAGGAAATCGATCACCGACCTGTCGATGACGATAAGACGAGCGCGTCCGCCTTTGACTCCGGGGATCGGTTCCGTCCGCCATTTTTGTTCTCTGGCCCAGCGGTTTATGGTTTGCCGGGCGAGGTTAAGGCACTCGGCGAGCTCCGCTGGGGTCATTTTATCTTTAAGTTTCATCATGCTTTCACCGATCGCGAATACCGAGTCGGTTGAGTAACCCGGTGATCCCTTCACGCAGCAGCAGCGACATCAGCAGCTTTTGCTCTCCCGGCGTCATCTCTTTACACAGGGTAAGCAGCAGAGATTCGAGATCGTTATCCGTTGCGGAATAGGGGACAGGGTTTTCGGCCACGCGCTGCGCGCTGCGAATAAACTCGCGAACCTGCTCATTAACATGTACGAGGCGCGCTTTACCGCCCTGTACGCCGGGGCGCGGGGACGTTTGCCATCCCTCTTTACGTACCCATTTGTTAATCGTTTGCCGACTGAAGCCAGTCAGATGCGCTATTTCTTCAGGTGTCATTCGTTCCTTGAGCATACTATTTCCTGAGTAAATATGTGGGAATTAGTTGCACATGTTATAGCATCCTTTTAAAGGAAAGAGTGACATGTTTAACTTCTGGCTGCGATAAGGCTCGCAATGTCAGCCGTTTGCCTGCTTTTTCAGCGATCAAATAGCCGGGATTGATTTTGCCGTTGACACCTGGCGAAGGAATTCATATTATGCCGCCCGTCAACACGACACGCTTTACGTTACGGGGCTATAGCTCAGCTGGGAGAGCGCTTGCATGGCATGCAAGAGGTCAGCGGTTCGATCCCGCTTAGCTCCACCAACACCTGCACCCATCAGGTTTGGTTCGTAAAGAGGTCCTGTGGGGCTATAGCTCAGCTGGGAGAGCGCTTGCATGGCATGCAAGAGGTCAGCGGTTCGATCCCGCTTAGCTCCACCAAATTCGGAACCCTCGCTACGGCGGGGGTTTTTTGTTTGTCTGGCGGAGGAAATGTAAAGCATTCTCTGAATAAGTCAGCAAACCTCTGCGTTAAGTAATTTCAGATTTTTTCACTATTTAAAATCTTGCCTGCCTTTATTAAGCAACATAATATCTGTTGCCTGAATATATTTATTGCAGCCGGAGTTTTAATTAACAATAATGCTTGATCATCTTAACATTAAGATCAAAAAAACTCTGCTGGCGCTCCTGGTCTGCTTTATCGCAATTCCGCTGTCCCGATTTATTTCCCCACAAACCATTATTGACGGAAATCAAATTTATCTGGCATGGCTACCGCTGAGCTTAATGTATTCCGTACTTTTTATTTTTGGCCGCTACGCCGTTGCGCCATTGATTATCGCGTTTGCGATCACTAATGCCTGGATAATCGATCTGACGCTAACCCAGGCGCTGATCCTGCTATTTTGCCAGCTCTTCTCGGTTTTCCTGTCCTGCGCGATTGTTCGCTTTCAGCTTGGAAGGCGCTGGCGCGCTGGGCTGACGGCAAAACATATGGGCGCGAGGATTTTTTGGAGCGGCTTTTTTGCACCGCTCCTTTTGAAGGTCACCATGTATCTGGCGGGGCGTTTTTTTGCTTTTCCGTTGGCAATATCCAGCTATTTCGGCAGTATGTCGGTTATTTACACTATTATCGATATACAAAGCCTGATTAGCGCCGCATTAATTTTCACAACATTCTTTTATTATCCGTTGCGGATGATTATCAGTCCACGTTATGCACGAGCATTCTGGCGCAATCTTTGCCACTCATGGCGGGCGGGCGAGCAGCGGGTATTTACGTTGTATTGGTTTGTGGCCCTGGCGGCAATATTACTGGTGCTGTGTACGCCTTATGATTCTGTTTTTATTGCCGGTTATTTAGTCCCGCTTATTTTCATTTTATACTTCATTGGTATTAGCCGCCTGGGGCATACGCTGATTCGCATTTCATGGTCCGTTTCAGCCTTTTTACTCGTGGCGTATAACCAGAATTTTTTACACGGCGTACAAACTGAATATTCACTGTCGTTTGTTCTTTCGGTACTCATTTGTTTCACTATCTGCCTGTTTTATATGGCGGATATCTACGCTCGCAGTGAAAGAATGAAGTTCAGATGGCGGGATCAGGCGGAAGAAGATCCGCTAACCGGTTTACCGAATCTGCGCGCGCTGGAGAGTCACCTGCAGCGGAATCCTGCTGTGGCCATCAGCAGCCTGCGCATTCAGAATCTGGACTTCCTGAGCCGCCATTATGGCATGATGATGAGAGTGGAGAGCAAACGGCAGATAGCCCGGAAGCTACAGCCGCTATTAGCTCCCGGCGAGCGAATATTTCAGCTCCCCGGCAGCGAGCTACTGCTGGTACTGAAGGGGCCGGAGCCAGAGGCGCGGTTAAGTCATATTGTTTCCACGCTTAACCATAAAAAATTTAGCTGGAATAACCAGGCGTTAGATCTGGAATTTGGCGCATCGTGGGGCGGCTACCGCGGCATAGAATCTGAGCTTCACCCGATGCTTGGTCAGCTTAGCTGGTTATCGGAGCAGGCCGGCGCGGCGCGGCGCGTATTACCGCTGGACGCGGCGCAAGAGCAGATTTCCGATCAAACGAGCGAACAGGTACGGCTGCTGGCGAAGATTAAGCAGGCGCTTAACGAACGTGGGCTGGTGCTGTACGCCCAGCCTATCCGGGACGCCTCCGGAGAGGGGTATTACGAGATACTGAGTCGTATGCGCTGCGGCAATACCATCATTACGCCCGATCGGTTTATCCCGCTGATTGCGCAGTTTAACCTGAGCCAGCGTTTTGATATGCAGGTGCTGGAAACGCTGTTTAGTTCGCTCAATCACCATCAGGGTCAGCATTTCTCCGTCAACCTTCTGCCCTATACGCTGATGCAAAAGGATAGCGCGGCGCAAATCATCGCGCTGTTTAAACGCTATAACCTGTCGGCGGAGGCGATAACGATTGAAGTTACCGAAGAGCAGGCGTTTTCCGATGTCGAGACCAGCATGCATAACATCCAGCTGCTGCGAGATTTCGGTTGCGGTATAGCGATTGATGACTTTGGTACCGGCTACGCTAACTACGAGCGTCTGAAAAGCCTGCGGGCCGATATCCTGAAAATTGACGGCTGCTTCGTGCGTGATATCGAGACCGATCCGCTGGACGCCATTATGGTCAAATCCATTATTGAAATGGCTAAGGTTAAGAAGATGAAAGTGGTGGCAGAATACGTTGAAACGCCGGAGCAGCGGGAAAAGCTTCTCGAGTTAGGCGTCGATTATCTCCAGGGGTATCTGGTGGGTAAGCCGCTGCCGTTGAGCGAACTGCGGGCATGAAAAAGCCGGGACTTGCCCGGCTTTCGCGATACCGCTGACGAATTACAGTACCAGCGCGGCGATAGACGCAGAGAGCACGCTCACCAGCGTAGAACCGTACACCAGCTTCAGGCCGAAGCGGGAAACCACGTTACCTTGCTCTTCGTTCAGGCCTTTAATCGCGCCGGCGATGATACCGATAGAAGAGAAGTTGGCGAAGGAGACCAGGAAGATAGAGATGATGCCTTCCGCACGCGGAGAGAGCGTGGCGGCAACTTTCTGCAGATCCATCATGGCGACGAATTCGTTAGAAACCAGCTTGGTGGCCATAATACTTCCTACCTGCAGCGCTTCACCTGCCGGTACGCCCATCACCCACGCAACCGGATAAAAGATATAGCCGAGGATCCCCTGGAAGGAGATGCTATAGCCGAACCAGCCGGTGACGGTGGCGAACAGGGCGTTCAGCGCGGAAATCAGCGCGATAAAACCAATCAGCATGGCGGCCACGATAATCGCCACTTTAAAGCCTGCCAGGATGTATTCACCCAGCATCTCGAAGAAGCTCTGTCCTTCATGCAGGTTAGACATCTGCAGATTTTCTTCGCTTTCGTCAACGCGATACGGGTTAATCAGCGACAGCACGATAAAGGTGCTGAACATGTTCAGTACCAGCGCCGCAACTACATATTTCGGCTGCAGCATGGTCATGTACGCGCCCACGATAGACATGGATACCGTAGACATCGCGGTCGCCGCCATGGTGTACATGCGGTTGCGGGACATCTTGCCAAGAATATCTTTATAGGCGATGAAGTTTTCGGACTGGCCCAGAATCAGCGAGCTGACAGCGTTAAAGGATTCCAGCTTGCCCATGCCGTTGATTTTGGACAGCACGGTACCAATCGCGCGAATGACGATAGGCAGAATACGAATATGCTGCAAAATACCGATCAGCGCAGAAATAAAGACGATCGGGCACAAAACCTTCAGGAAGAAGAACGCCAGGCCTTTGTCGTTCATGTTGCCGAAGACGAAGTTTGTCCCTTCGTTGGCGAAACCGAGAAGTTTTTCAAACATCTCGGAGAAGCCCTTCACAAAACCCAGACCAATGTCAGAGTTCAGGAAGAACCAGGCCAGCAGCACTTCAATGACAAGCAGCTGAATGACATAACGAATACGAATCTGCTTACGGTTGTGGCTAACCAACAGGGCCAGAATGGCCACCACTACGATCGCGAGAATAAAGTGCAGGACGCGGTCCATATTTGCTCCAAATATGAGGCAGGTTAAATTTCTGTGCACATTCTATGTAACAAGCGCAAAGAAAACGAGAGCCAGCACACACTATTGCAAGGATATGTGACTAATGGCAAAAATAGTGATCAACCATGCATTTTTGTTATGTTACGTAAAGGTTTTAAAAGTTGCTCGGTTGTACTATTCTGGTGATTAATTAAAAGCGTTTATCAGTTCCCCGGTTTTCCGTTGCCAACCCGCTATCGTTCTCTCCTATCACAGCAATCATTATCATCGCTCCAAATGAACTTGATAATCATTCGCATTTTGATAGCATAAAACATAGCAAAGGCTATATTTCCAGAGGCAGAAAATGACCAACAGTCGCGTTGAGAATAGCAGCGGTCGCGCAGCGCGCAAGATTAAGCTCGCCCTGATGGGGCCGGCGTTCATTGCTGCCATTGGCTATATCGATCCGGGTAACTTCGCCACCAACATTCAGGCCGGCGCCAGCTTTGGCTACCAGCTGCTGTGGGTGGTGGTATGGGCTAACCTGATGGCGATGCTGATTCAGGTGATGTCGGCGAAGCTGGGCATCGCCACCGGTAAAAATCTGGCGGAGCAAATTCGCGACCACTACCCGCGTCCTGTGGTGTGGTTCTACTGGGTGCAGGCCGAAATTATCGCTATGGCGACCGATCTTGCCGAGTTTATTGGCGCGGCTATCGGATTTAAGCTGGTGCTCGGCGTGTCATTGCTTCAGGGCGCTGTATTGACCGGAATTGCGACGTTCCTGATTCTGATGCTGCAGCGTCGCGGTCAAAAGCCGCTGGAAAAAGTGATAGGCGGGCTGCTGCTGTTTGTCGCCGCAGCGTATGTCGTTGAGCTTATCTTCTCCCGGCCCGCGCTGGCACCGCTGGCGAAAGGGATGATCGTGCCTTCACTGCCGACCAGCGAAGCGGTGTTTCTTGCCGCCGGGGTATTGGGGGCGACCATCATGCCGCATGTTATCTACTTACACTCATCGCTCACTCAGCACCTGCACGGGGGGACGCGCAAAGAGCGCTATAACGCCACGCGCTGGGATGTCGCCATCGCCATGACCATCGCGGGTTTTGTTAACCTGGCCATGATGGCGACCGCCGCCGCCGCCTTCCACTTTAACGGCCACACCGGGATTGCCGACCTCGATCAGGCCTATCTGACGCTGGAGCCCTTGCTGAGCCACGCGGCAGCTACCATCTTTGGTCTGAGCCTGATAGCGGCGGGTTTATCCTCCACGGTTGTGGGAACCCTGGCAGGGCAGGTGGTAATGCAGGGCTTTATCCGCTTCCATATCCCGCTGTGGTTTCGCCGGGCGATCACCATGCTGCCGTCGTTTATCGTCATTTTAATGGGGCTGGATCCCACGCGTATTCTGGTGATGAGCCAGGTATTACTGAGTTTTGGTATCGCCCTCGCGCTGGTGCCGCTGCTGATATTCACCAGCGATTCCCGGTTAATGGGCGACCTGGTCAATTCCCGGTGGGTAAAACTGCTGGGGTGGGGGATAGTTGCGGTCGTTGTGCTGCTTAACGGCTGGCTGATTATTGGAACGATATTCAGTTAAGCGTGACGATGAAAAAGGGAGCCGAATGGCTCCCTTTTGCGATTAATGATGCCCGTGGCCATGTCCGCGTCCGCCGCCTGGCCCACGCCCCCAGCCGCCGCGTCGGTCATCGCGATCTTTCCAGCCTTCGCGATAGCCGCGTTCGTAGGCTTTACCTTTATCCCAGCCGCGATGCCAGCCGTTGTCGTGACGACGCCAGCGGTTATCGCGCCACTCATAGTGTCGACGCCAGTAATCACGGTCGCGCCAGCCGCCACCGTCCCAGTAGTTACCGTAATTGTCGCGATCGCCAATTTGTAATTTTATTGATGGCAACAGGGTGATTTCACCAGCGTTAGCGACCAATGGCGCTGAAGCCAGAAGCACTGCAGCCAAAATCAGTGACCTGAACATACTCTTCTCCTTCACGATCGGGGCCGTTGTCGGCCTGTTAACCTGATATTACGGGGCGGTAAAGCCCCGCCGCATCGGAGGAACTCCTAAATCGCAAGTGAGAGCACTTTTTGCTAAAGTAACAATGAATTTACACCGCAAGGATCGCGTCAATGGTGGCCCGTTCTTCGGCGCTGAAATGGCGGTTTCCCAGCATGCCAACCGCATCGTCGAGCTGCGAAGTTTTACTGGCGCCAATCAGTACCGACGTCACTTTCTCATCGCGCAGTACCCAGGCCAGCGCCATCTGTGAGAGCTTTTGCCCGCGGGATTCGGCCAGCGTATTCAACTGACTAATCTTTTCCAGCTTGCTTTCAGTAAGCTGCTCCGGTTGCAGGAACCGGCTGCCGCTGGCGGCGCGGGAGTCCGCCGGGATACCGTGCAGGTAACGGTTGGTGAGCTGGCCGCCCGCAAGCGGTGAAAACGCTATACTTCCCACCCCCGCGCTCTGTAGGAAATCGAGTAATCCCTCCTCGACCCAGCGTTCAAACATCGAATATTTGGGCTGATGAATCAGACACGGCGTGCCGAGATCGTTAAGGATATTGACGGCTTCCCGGGCCTGTTCGAGCGGATAATTCGATAATCCGACGTAGAGCGCTTTCCCCTGGCGGACGATGTGGTCCAGCGCGCCCATGGTTTCCCGCAGCGGCGTTTCGGGATCGGGGCGGTGATGGTAGAAGATGTCGACATAGTCGAGACCCATTCGCTTAAGGCTCTGGTCGAGGCTGGCAATCAGGTACTTGCGCGATCCCCAGTCGCCATAGGGGCCGTCCCACATGGTGTAACCGGCTTTACTGGAGATAATCAGTTCATCGCGATAGGGCAAAAAACCCTCTTTCAGGATGCGGCCAAAATGACTCTCCGCCGAACCCGGCGGTGGCCCATAGTTGTTGGCTAAATCAAAATGAGTCATGCCGAGATCGAATGCGTGACGCAGAAGCTGGCGGCTGGTTTCCACCCGCGTTTCGTCGCCAAAATTGTGCCAAAGCCCAAGAGAAATCGCCGGTAGCTTTAGTCCGCTATGACCGCAGCGGCGGTACTCCATCGTTTGATATCGCGTGGCGTTTGCCTGGTAAACCATACTTCCTCCGCAGATAAAACAGGGTTGTGTATACGTTTACACTAAAGAATGTTTGCCGCGGAGTACACACCCTGAAGGCGTAAATTTTGCTTTCCACCGCCATTGTTGAGCGCAATCTGGACAGCGCACCTGCTTATTCAATACTCAACTTACCTGCACGAGAGGAGAGTAAGGATATGCAACCGACTTATACCATTGGCGATTATCTGCTGGATCGTCTCGTAGATTGCGGCATAGACCGCTTGTTTGGCGTACCGGGTGATTACAATTTACAGTTTCTCGACAGCGTTATCGCGCAGCAGAGCTTAGGGTGGGTAGGCTGTGCTAACGAGCTAAACGCCGCCTATGCCGCCGATGGCTATGCGCGCATTAAGGGCGCGGGCGCGCTGTTGACCACCTATGGCGTCGGTGAACTGAGCGCGCTCAACGGCGTTGCCGGGAGCTACGCTGAGCATGTACCGGTCCTGCATATCGTCGGCGCTCCCTGTACCGGCGCACAGCAGCGCGGCGAGCTGCTGCACCATACGCTTGGCGACGGTGATTTCAGCCACTTTTCGCGTATGAGTGAACATATTACCTGCTCTCAGGCGGTGCTGGCGGCGGGAAATGCCTGTCATGAAATAGACCGGGTACTGAGTGAAATGCTGACCCAGCATCGCCCCGGTTATCTCATGCTGCCGGCCGATGTGGCCAAAGCAAAGGCCACCCCGCCAGCTCACCGCTTGCTTATTCACACGCTGCCCGCCGACGAGAACCAGCTGGCCGGGTTCCGCGAGCATGCCGAGCGGATGCTCAGAAGCAGCCGTCGCGTATCGCTGCTGGCGGATTTCCTCGCCCAGCGCTATGGACTACAAAACGCTCTGCGAGAGTGGGTGGCGAAGGTGCCGGTTGCTTACGCCACGATGCTGATGGGCAAAGGGCTTTTTGATGAGCAGCAGCCTGGGTTCGTCGGGACTTATAGCGGGATAGCCAGCGCAGAGGATACCCGCGATGCCATTGAAAGCGCGGATACCATTATCTGCGTCGGCACGCGTTTTACCGATACCATTACCGCCGGTTTCACCCAACACCTTCCGCAGGAAAAAACAATAGAGGTCCAGCCCTTCGCCGTTCGGGTTGGCGATCGCTGGTTTAGCCGGGTACCGATGGAAAAGGCGCTGGATGTCTTGATCGAACTCTCTGCCAGCCTGGCGGCAGAATGGCATGCGCCAAATGTTCAGGCGCCGGGCGTCAGCGGCGCGCCAGAGGGGAGCCTGACGCAGAAAAACTTCTGGAGTACGGTGCAGAAACAGCTGCGCCCGGGAGATATTATCCTTGCCGATCAGGGGACGGCCGCTTTTGGCGCCGCCGCGCTTAAGCTGCCCGCTGACGCAACGCTGATTGTCCAGCCGCTATGGGGATCGATAGGCTTTACCCTTCCGGCAGCCTACGGGGCGCAAATCGCGGCAGCGGACAGAAGGGTGGTGCTGATTGTTGGCGATGGCGCTGCGCAGTTAACTATTCAGGAGCTGGGGTCGATGCTCAGAGATAAGCAGCGCCCGCTGATCCTGTTGCTCAATAACGAAGGCTATACGGTCGAGCGCGCGATTCACGGCCCCGAGCAGCGCTATAACGATATTGCGCTCTGGGACTGGAATCGCCTGCCTGACGCTTTTGCGCCGGATGTCCCTTCCCGATGCTGGCGAGTGACGCGCACCCACGAACTGCAGGAAGCGATGAATAGCAGCGTCGCCTCAGACAGGCTGACGCTGGTGGAGGTGATGCTGCCAAAAATGGATATTCCCGACTTTCTGCGCACGGTCACTCAGGCGCTGGAAGAGAGAAACAGCCGGGTTTAATCTCCACGCTTCCTGGCAATCATCAAGGGTTTACCGGCCAGCAGCAGCCAGGCCGGAAGCATGACGATACACAGCAGCGGAAGCAGCGTGGAATCGGGCACCACGACCGCTGCCATAAACAGGCTCAACCAGCCATCACGCGTCACTACCAGCGTCAGTCCGAGGATGGCGCAGGAAACGGTGATGGCTGCCGGCACGGCATCCACGTGCGCGTGAAGCATCAGGCCTAGCGCGACGCCGACGAACACCGCCGGAAAAATTCGACCGCCGCGAAAACCACAGGCGGCCGCCAGTACCAGCGCCGCCAGCTTCACCAAAGCAATAAGCATGTAATCGCTGGCGGTTAAGGTCTGGCTGAAGGCTAATTGCTGCATTTCATCCAGGCCTTTAAACAGCGTGATATGCCCGCCGACGACGCCCAGGATCCCCAATAAAAATCCGCCAATACCGAGGGTTAAGATCGGATTTTTCAGCCGCTGCATCAGCGCGTATAGGCGCGGTAGGCACCAAACGCCAACCATGCCGACGGCAATAGCAATCAGCGTCACGATAGCCCCGCTAAAGATATCGACAAGCTGCCACCGCTCGTAGTGCGCAATAGGTAACGAAAAGTTAGGATGGAAAAACAGCCCGGTGGTCAGAGAGCCCGCCGCCGCGGCAAGTAAGGGAGCGAAGAGTCGGTCCCAAAGCGGGACATCGTTACTGCTGTTCAGCGTTTGCGAAAAGATCAGCGCCGCGGCAACAGGCGTGCCAAATAGCGCCCCGATAGTGCCGGAGGACGCCAGGATCGTCCAGTCCAGCGCGCTGACTCGCGGGAAAAGGCGGGAGCCAAGCGCCACCGTGAGGGCGATATTAATCACCATGATAGGATGCTCCGGCCCGAGGCTAACGCCGCCCGCCAGGCCGACGATCAGCGCAGCGAGCAGGCCGGGCAGAGCGCCGGGACTCACCGGTGCGCCAATGAGTGACTCGGTGGCCGGATCGGGTCCGGCGTGACCAGGACTAAAACGTACGACCAGGCCCACGGCGATGCCGGTGCCGGTGAGGATAGCTATCGTCCAGAAAGGGCCGCTGGCGTTCATACCCAGCAATCCTGGCAGGCTACTCCAGAGAATATTCTGCAGCATGGCTGCCGTTTTCATCGCCACAATCAAGACCAGGCTGGCAGCAATACCAATCACGATTGCGGGTATCGATAACAACAGCATCGTTCTGGCGCGCGGGTGCAGCATGAAAATATCCTTCTGAAGGTTTCGACGCACTACTTTGCCCGGGGGCGTTAAGGTCGTTGGCGCAAATGGTGCTGAAACGATAAAGTAAAGAGCTGGCCTGACAATCGGCCGCACAATAATTTCATAAATTACAGCCTAACTGTGACGTAGGTCGCTAAACAAAGGGCGCTTATGCGTTGGTCGTTGTTGTTAGGACGTCATGAATTTAGAGTGTGCCAAAGAATCATTTTGACTTTAGCGGAGCCGTAACGGAATGACAAAATTTGCTTTAGTAGGGGACGTTGGCGGAACGAATGCTCGTCTGGCGTTATGCGATCTGGCAAGCGGGGAGATCTCCCGTGCTAAGACCTATTCCGGGCTCGATTATCCCAGTCTTGAAGCCGTTGTTCAGGTCTATCTGGAAGAGCATAACGTCCAGGTAGAAGACGGCTGTATTGCCATCGCCTGTCCGATTACCGGTGACTGGGTGGCGATGACCAACCACACCTGGGCATTTTCTATCGCTGAGATGAAAAAGAACCTGGGTTTCTCGCATCTGGAAATCATTAACGATTTTACCGCAGTATCGATGGCGATCCCCATGCTAAAAGCTGAACATCTGATTCAGTTTGGCGGCGCGGAACCGGTGGAAGGCAAGCCGATTGCCGTCTACGGCGCCGGTACCGGGCTGGGCGTTGCTCATCTGGTACACGTTGATAAGCGCTGGGTGAGCCTGCCGGGTGAGGGCGGCCATGTGGATTTCGCCCCCAATAGCGAAGAGGAAGGCATTATTCTCGAAGAGCTGCGCAGCGAGCTGGGGCACGTCTCCGCTGAACGCGTCTTATCTGGGCCGGGGTTGGTTAATCTTTACCATGCGATCGTGAAGTCTGACGGGCGTCTACCGGAAAATCTGCAGCCTAAAGATGTGACCGAACGCGCGCTGGCCGATACCTGCATCGATTGCCGCCGCGCGCTGTCGCTGTTTTGCGTCATTATGGGCCGATTTGGCGGTAACCTGGCGCTGACCCTCGGCACCTTTGGCGGCGTGTATATTGCTGGCGGTATCGTGCCGCGCTTCCTTGAATTCTTCAAAGCCTCCGGCTTTCGCGGCGGTTTTGAAGATAAAGGCCGATTTAAAGCCTTCGTCCAGGATATTCCGGTCTATCTGATTGTCCACGACAATCCGGGACTGCTGGGCTCCGGCGCGCACCTGCGTCAGACTCTGGGACAGATTCTGTAAGCCCCGTCTCTTACCCGAATAAAATGATTATTCGGGTAAATCCTCTACAGATGCATGAGCTGGCGAAACTCTTTCACCTTGCTGCGGCTTACCGGAACCTGAAACTCAAGGTCGCGTAGCCGCAGAATATAGGTGTTGTTGAACCAGGGTTCGATTTCGCGAATTTTGTTCAGGTTGACGCAGTACGAGCGGTGACAGCGGAAAAAGTGCGCCGGCGGTAGCTTGTTGCAGAACTCCGTGATATTCATCGGCATCACGAAGGACTCCTTGCGGGTATAAACGAACGTCATCTTTTCATGCGCTTCCGCGTAGTAAATATCGTGGATGCTGGTGACGATAATCCGTTCATCTTTAACCAGATTAATCGTGTCGTTTTCCCTGGCTGGATTGGCCGCTGCCCCGCTACCGGCGCTGACCTGCTGCTGTTGCTGCCAGGCGCCGGTCAGCTTTTGCAGCATGTTGATAATGCGCGATTCCTGGTAGGGCTTGAGAATATAATCAAACGCCTCCAGCTCAAAGGCTTCCACCGCATGCTCTTTCCACGCGGTAATAAAAACGATAAAGGGCTTATGCGCGAACTGGCTGATGTTTTGCGCCAGCAGTACGCCATCCAGAGATGGAATATTGATATCGAGAAAAATGGCGTCGACTTTGTTGTGCTGTAAAAACTTCAGCACATCCAGACCGTCGTCAAAGGTGCCGACAATCTCCATTTCGCTATGGGTGTTAATCAACCAGGTGAGCTCTTGCTGCGCGAGGAACTCATCCTCCACAATGATGACCTTCATTTTATCTCCGCTCATGACAGCAGCGACTCCGTAGCCACCTGGGGCGCGTGTTGGGTTGGCACATAGAAGGCAATTTCGGTCCCCGGCGTCAGGCGTCGGATATGCAGTCCTTCCCCGTACAGTAGCTTGACCCGGTGATGAACATTGAGTAAACCGATTTTATTTCCCGGCATTTCGTCAGCCTCTACCCTCGCTACTACCGCAGGGTCGATACCGTTCCCCGTATCGCGAACGCTAATTCGTACCCGATTCCCGCACTCATTGATGCTAATGGTCACCACGCCTTTTCCTTTGCAGGGCTGAATCCCGTGGACGATAGCATTCTCCACCAGCGGCTGAATTAGCAGGCTGGGGATCATAAAGCTGACTTCATCATCAATATCATAAATCACCGTCAGCTTGTCGCCGAAGCGAGCCTGTTCAATCGCGATGTAATCCTTGATTTGATACAGCTCCCTTTTGATATCTATCTGTTCATCATCTTTTAATTCAATGTTGTAGCGTAAATAGCGCGACAAATTAAAAATTAACTGACGCGCGGTGTCCGGATTCATGCGAATCGACGATGAAATGGCGTTCAGCGCATTAAATAAGAAATGGGGATTGATTTTGCTTTGCAGCGCCCGCAGCTCGGCTTTATTGGCCATTTCACGCAGCTGTTCAGCGCGGGAAACCTCCAGCTGCGTAGAGATGATTTGCGACAGGCCTACCGCCATTTCCTGCAATGAGGAGGTGATGCGGTGTGCGTGGCAGTAATAGATTTTTAGCGTACCGGTGACGACGCCTTTTTCCCACAGCGGAATGACCAGCATAGAGTGTATTTCCGGCGTGCGATGAGCTTCATCATTGTTTTTAATAATGATTTTCCCATAGCGGATCGCCTGTTGCGTCGTTGGGCTGATAAAGTCATCGTTATCGCGGTAGTTGATTTCCCCGACGCCGACGTAGGCCATCACGTGCTGGGTATTGGTAATCGCGACGGCATCGGCACTGATATCGCGGCGGATAATGTCGCATACCTGACGCAGGGACTCGCTGTTGACGTGGCGAAATAGCGGGAGAGTTTTGTTGGCGATGTCGAGCGCCAGTTTTGCCTGACGGGCGGCGCTGGCTTCCTTTTCCCCCTCAACGCTCTGCACCAGCAAAACGATAAAGCCGATACATACGCTGCCAAGGATCATCGGAATACCAATCTTAGACACGATGTCTATCCCCAGCGCGAATGAAGGCGCCCACACGATCACGAGAATCATGGTTAAGGTTTCGCATAGCATCCCGGCGAGGATCCCCGCTTTCCAGCGCTGGGCTTTCGGCACTTTACGACCAATAAAACCAGAGAGCAGACCGGCGACAATGCTGGTAATAAAGCAGGGGACGGCGGTGACGCCATCAATATCAATCAGGTAGCGATGTACGCCGGCGATCGCGCCGACAATAGCCCCAACCCACGGGCCGAACAGGATCCCGCCGGACATGACCGCGATAATACGCACGTTGACCAGCGATCCCTCGACCGGTACGCCTGACCAGGTGCTAAAGAGGGCAAAGAGAGAGAAGATCGCGGTAACGGCCAGCAATTCTTTAGGGGTGTGCGCGGATTTATGCAGAAGTTCACGAAACAGGCGCAGGCGAATGAGGAAAAAGAGACAAATCAGCATTAATGCCGCGCGGTCAAAAACCGCCAGCAGCATAGTAAATATTTCGTGCATGTGTGCGCCGTGTTAATCGCGAGAAAGCAACATGATAGAAAACCTCGCGGCAGAAGGCCAGCTGAAGGCATGAATAGGGAAAAGTCTTACAAATAAAAGGGGATTAATAACAAACACCCGCGATTCAATAGCGTCTACGGATGAGCAAGCATTTAAGTAAAATTAAAGATATCAGCATGTTAATTTTGATGTAGTAGGCGAGGAGGGGAAAGAACGTTGCTGCCGTATTTAGTCGTACTGATGCCCGTTTTTATCGCCAGAAATTATTTTTCTCTGCCCCTCTCGACAGCAGGAAAATTTTCGGGTTATTTTCTAAACGTGCTGCACAGGCAGCAGCGTCGCTCGGACGGTCCGGGCGCTAACGTTAATCCGAGGAATCTATGGCTGAATTCAGTCCTGAACGCCGTTTTACGCGTATCGATCGTCTCCCCCCTTACGTTTTTAATATCACTGCTGAACTAAAAATGGCTGCGCGACGCCGCGGCGAAGATATTATTGATTTCAGCATGGGTAACCCCGATGGCGCCACCCCGCCGCATATCGTTGAGAAACTCTGCACCGTTGCCCAGCGTCCCGATACCCACGGCTATTCTACTTCCCGCGGCATTCCGCGCCTGCGCCGGGCGATTTCTCGCTGGTATCAAGAGCGCTATAACGTTGAGATCGATCCGGAATCAGAAGCGATAGTCACCATTGGTTCAAAAGAGGGGCTCGCGCATCTGATGCTGGCGACGCTTGACCATGGCGATACCGTACTGGTGCCAAATCCCAGCTATCCCATCCATATTTACGGTGCGGTGATTGCCGGAGCCCAGGTACGTTCGGTACCTCTGGTCGAAGGCGTGGATTTCTTCAACGAGCTTGAGCGCGCGATTCGTGAGAGTTACCCGAAGCCGAAAATGATGATCCTCGGTTTCCCCTCCAACCCGACCGCACAGTGCGTCGAACTGGAGTTCTTTGAGAAAGTCGTGGCGCTGGCGAAGCGTTATGACGTGCTGGTGGTGCACGATCTGGCCTATGCCGATATTGTTTACGATGGCTGGAAAGCGCCCTCTATCATGCAGGTCCCCGGCGCGCGCGATGTCGCCGTCGAATTCTTTACGCTCTCTAAAAGCTATAATATGGCGGGCTGGCGTATCGGCTTTATGGTCGGTAACAAAACGTTGGTTAATGCGCTGGCGCGCATTAAAAGCTATCACGATTACGGCACTTTCACCCCTCTACAGGTTGCGGCGATTGCCGCGCTTGAAGGCGATCAGCAGTGCGTTCGCGACATTGCCGAGCAGTATAAACGTCGTCGCGATGTGCTGGTGAAAGGGTTGCATGAGGCCGGATGGATGGTGGAATGTCCGAAGGCGTCAATGTATGTCTGGGCGAAGATCCCAGAGCAGTATGCGGCGATGGGCTCACTGGAGTTTGCTAAAAAGCTGCTGCAGGATGCAAAAGTCTGCGTTTCTCCGGGCATTGGCTTTGGAGACTATGGCGATACCCATGTACGCTTCGCGTTAATTGAGAACCGCGATCGTATCCGCCAGGCGGTGCGCGGCATAAAATCGATGTTCCGTGCCGACGGGCTGCTTCCCGCGTCGGCTAAGTTAACCAGCGAAAGCCACGAATAAAAAAAGGAGCCGAGAGGCTCCTTTTTTTAACACCGTTAAAGCTAGATCATCAGGGCGAAAGTACCGGCCCAAACGATGACCATAAAAGAAATGCCCATTAAGAAATATTTCACGACTCATCACTCCGCGCTCTCGGCGAGACGCCTTAAATGAATTTGCTCTTCATTGCCTGCTCAGCTATCGCTCACGAAAACGACGCTTTATCAGCGGGCGGTAGCTGTAAATTCTGAGCGTAAACGGCTCCAGATGGCGCTAATGTACGCCTAAAAAATGAGGGAAACAAGAGCCATTTTTTTATTAATTTTTAGTTACTTACGAGTGTCGTGATTCGGCGACACATTAATTTCATTCGGTATTAAATTTCATTCTGGCGACGGTCATTAACAACAGTTTTTGTACTGATATAGTTGTTTGATTTTGTGCTTTTTTCTGCCTGAATGCGGGAGGAGTTAACTATCCCGCATGAGGAGATAACGGGTTTAGCGAGCGGCTGAATCCTGATGTTGCCACTCTTGCGGGTAGCGTGCGGGAGCGAAACGCAGCGTTATGGCCATTAAGGCCAGGACGCAGGCGTCGTGAAGCATCCAGTCGAGCTGGTAATTGCCGCTTAAACTCCGCAGCAGTCCCGACAGCAAGGGGGAAAGCCCGGCGACAATAAAGCCCACTCCCTGCATAAACGCGACCAGTCGGCCCGCAATGGCGGGGTGCCTGGCGTGATCGAGCGCCAGGACCAGACACAGCGGAAATGCGCCGCCAAGCCCAATACCGCAGCAGATGGCCCAGACAAGCGGTACCTGCTGCGGTAGCCAGATAAAACCGCAGAAGCCGACAAGCTGTAAGGCCAATGCCAGCATCAGAAGCGTCCGTCGATCCTCATGTCTGGCCAGGATGGGCAGCAGGAGCGCTCCGCCGGTCTGGCCGATGGTCATTAACGCCAGCAGGGTACCGCTGAACTGCGCGCTGTAGCCCGACTGCATATAGTAAGGCGGCAGCCAGGCAATCAGGCTGGCATAGCCGCCGTTGATCAAACCAAAATAGAGGCTAAGCGTCCACGCGCGACGATGGCGAAAAAGCGTGACCCGGGTTGTTGATGGCGTCCGGGCGGGTAACGTTCGGCTTAGCGGCCACCAGCAGAGGAGCGCGGCGGCGGCGGGTAACGCCCACCACGCAAGCGCGTGATACCAGATAGCGCTATGCTGCGCCAGCCACGGCGTGAATGCGGCGCCCAGGCCGCCGCCGCCCATCAGCGCCGCGGACCAGAGCCCCATCACCTGCGGCGTCTGACGATGAAAAAGACGCTTTATCACCGCGGGAATGAGCGCCTGAATAATACCAATGCCGATTCCGCCAAGGAGCGCGCTGCTGAGTAATAGCGCGCTCTGCGGCGCCAGTTCGCGAAGTAAAGCCCCGGCGACGATCGTTAACAGGCTGAGGGAGATACTTTGGCGCTCGCTGAAATGACGGTTAATCCAGCCGCCGGCTAGCGCCAGCAGACCCATGGCGATCACCGGTAGCGCGGTGAGCAGAGAGGCAAGCGTGAAGCTCATGCCGCTTGCCTGCTGGATCTGCGGAAGGAGCGGTCCAACGGAGGTCAGCAGCGGACGCATATTGATACCGATAAGCACCAGCACCAGCACCAGCAGCATCGTGCCATTACGTTGCGTCAGGTTCATCGTTGAGTAGCCGGCGTTTGTTTCGCTGTGGGGAAGGTATTGAGGCAACTCATGCCGATCTCCTGTGGCGTTTGGTAAAGAATCGCGAGCAGAGTACGTAACTTATTTCATAAGTTAAAATACTTAATTATGATTGAATTCATTTGAATTTCTTATGGATGAATTCATGCTGCCGCGACACCTCAACTACTTTATTGCCGTTGCTGAACACGGCGGCTTTACGCGAGCGGCAGCCATCCTGCATGTTTCACAGCCGGCTTTGTCGCAGCAGATTCGACAGCTGGAAGAGACGCTGGGAGTACGGCTTTTTGATCGCAGCGGGCGCAACACTTGCCTGACGGACGCCGGCAAGGTCTGGTTAATTTATGCGTGCCGGGCTTTACGGGAACTGGCCGAGGGGCAGCGCGCGCTCCATGACGTTGAAGATTTGCAGCGCGGTACCCTACGTGTAGCGATGATGCCAACCTTTACCCATTATTTTATGGGGCCGCTGGTGGCTTCGTTTTATCAACGTTACCCGAATATAACGCTGGATATACAAGAGCTGGCGCAGAATCGAATGGAGACTCTGCTGCTCAATGATGAGCTGGATATCGGGATCGCTTTCGACGGTAGCGATTCACGGGATATTGTGTCTCAGCCGCTGCTCTCTGAAACCCTGGCGCTGGTGGTTGGCCGCTCTCATCCTCTGGCGGCGACCCGCCGTGTGGCGCTGACGGCGCTCAATCAGGCGTCACTGATTCTGCTAAGCAGCGCTTTTGCTACTCGCGAGCAAATCGATCGCGACTGCCGACAGCGCGGTATTCAACCGAAAGTGCAGATGGAGGCCAACTCGATTAGCGCAGTGCTGACCGTGGTTGAACGCACGTCGTTGGCAACCTTGCTTCCTGCAGCCATTGTTCAGGGGCGTGACGATTTAACCGCGATCGAACTCGCGCCATCATTACTGGAAAGAACCGCGTGTTTGATACAGCGAAAGGGGGCCTGGCAAAGCGCCGCGACCCGAGAGTTTATACTAATGGCACATCAGGCTGCGTCAATATTGAGCGCAGGACAGGAATTTAACGAATCGACTGAGAGAGATTTAACGTTACGTTGATTCGCTGTATATAAAGTATTTCATATACATCAGGAGCGTTTATAGAGAACGATTTTATTATGAAGCCAGATTCATCTCTGAATTCATATTGAAATGCATTTCACATTTGCTACTGCATTGCGCGCCCTGTACCTATGGCGTTGTAATGATTCATTCTGATTTAATTAAATTAAAGAAGTATTATTCGAACGTATATTCTGACGCCGGAAGATTAATGCTGCCGTAGCTGGAAACCACGCCTTCAGACCTGAGTTTATCCATAGCTCTATTAAATATTTTACTTTTTTTGTTTTCAGTCGCGTTAAGCATGTTATCGCCAAAATGGGGATTGGATTGAATGATGTGATTGATAAATTCAATGAGCAACTTATTTTGCATAATCGTTGAGGGCGTCGCTATATCTTGCTCCTCAGATAAATGTAAGGTTTTTTCAGAAAGTTCGAGAGGGCGACTGCTGATGGTATGTTCATAAATTTTCTCAATCGCCTGACTCGTGATGTAAAGCTTACTCAGCGTGATGGTTGGCCTCTCATCCTCGTCGGGTATGAAGTGGCAGAAGAGGACATTGGTGGCCGGTGATATGATGCTTATCCTCTGCTCAGTAATAATGTCTTCAGGTGTTTCTAAGATCTCCATCAAATTTCTCGTGTGGCAGTACCATAAGCCAGAGACGGAAACCCGGAGTTTTAGCTGGGTAACAGGTATACCATATTGGGCTTCCTGATTTGCTTCACTATCATTAAATTTAAAAATTTTGTTAATTTTTGAATGCCGTGACCACGATCTTTCGCTTATGCTCAACTCATCAATATTGGGGGCGTTAAGAAAATAGAGATTATTACTGCTCTGGTCATGTTGGAACGCACCTTTTAATGTTCCGTTAGTTTTACCTACTTTTATGCACAGGCTTATCGCGCCAATATCATGCCAATGAAGCAGATCTTCTATTTCACAATTCAATAGTTTTTTAGCGCGAGATATTGAACAGTATTCCAGGGGGGGAAGATTGTTTAGTTTCCATATGTTTCTTTCTTTTCTTTCCATGGTCTATATCATCTTATGAAAAATAGGGGGTTATGGTTTTCTTAAATTGACCTCTATCGACGCTGCGACGATTTAGATTCATACAAAATATTTATCAAAACAGATATTCTATATCAATTGTTGATAGCGGAGTGCTATGTTGAATCCGGTCAGGATATTATCTCTCCTGTATGCTATCAGCTTTCCTGTAATAATTAAATGTATCGCTGCTAAAAAATTAGCATGCTCATTCATCTTGCTGCGGATTGATTGTTTTTGATTATTTTATTGATGAATTAAATTCGCGGTGATTATGTGAATTACTAATAATTCAGGAGGCGGGTAGTGAATTAATAAGCAGGTGATTTATCGAACGCGAAACCTGCTCGAAAAACGTCTGTTAGCCGATGTGACTGTCGATCGGACAGACGAGGGAGCGCCGCCATGGGTCAGGCTTGTATCGTGTAACTGCTTGTTTTGATGCGGGCTCGTGCGAAAAGAATCCTGCTATATCTGCCATAAGCAAAACAGAATCTGCCCTGCGGGATTCACGCTGGCGTACGGTGGGGAGCATATTTTGAAAGTACGGTGGGGTTATACCCCACCGTACTGTTGTTACTTTTTCACTGCGTTTTTGGCCGCAGTTTTTGCGTTGTCGCATGCAGCCTGGTTTTTAGCACAGGCGTCTTTGGCTGCTTTTGCTTCTTTTTGCGCATCCGCTTTCGCCGTGGATTTTGCCTGGGCGCACTGCGTTGCGTTGTTCTGGCAGGCTGACTTAGCCTTTGAAACGACCTGACCATTTGCCGCGCTGGCAGCGCCACAAGCCATAAGCGCACAGATACCCAGTGCCATTGCGAGTTTTTTCATCATATCTATCCGTATAACCTATTTAGGTAAGGCAACAGGCTGTCCGCAAGTCCTGTACAGAACCCGATTCTTGTCGCAGACATCCTGCCGCAATATGAAGCGGATGGCTGAGAAGATAGCCTTTCATCCGCCATAAACCGCCGGACGCGCTGCTTTTAAGCAACGCTGATACTGAAAGAACAGCAGTTCAGCGCATCCGGCAGCGGCAAGAATACGTGACGGTGGGGATTTATCTACCGGCATTGTTTTGCGAATCGTAACGCAAGGAAACAATCAACAATGATAACTACTGTGAATGATAAGGTTTAATTTATTACATTGATTTTAAATGAATTTATATTTATTGATGGGAAGTCAGGCCAGGCAAAAATATGAAAATCGCTGCGCGAGAAAAATATTCCCCCTCGCTGGCAAGCAATGCCGCGACCCGCGTTGATGCAATTCTGACCAATAATTCAGCCCGGCTGTAGGGCGCATCAGCGTCGGCGAAAAAGATATTGCGGAAGGCGCGCGGTTCACTCAATGGGAGCCTTAAGGTGGATTAACTATAATTATCGACAGCACGGATAGTTCAGAGCGTCAGTGTGTCAAAAGCTTACGCTGGGCTTCGTAGCGAAGGCCACTCGTAATAAACGGGTAGCACAAATGGCGGAAGTGCGGAAATGGAGCGCATATGAAGATAAGAGAAGTACTGATGACTATTGCTGTGCTGTATCCGATAGCGGGGTATTCCGCGAGTTTTGATTGTCAGAAAGCGACGCAGGCGGATGAAAAGGCTATCTGCGCTAACCGGAGCCTGAACGATATGGACGTGGTGATGGCGACGAAGTATCAGTTTCTGCGGGGGCTTTTTCCAATGGGGACGCGTGGCGAGATGATGGATGCACAAAAAACATGGCTCCATAGCCGGCAGAAATGCGGCAGCGACAGCCGTTGTTTGACGAAATCATATGAAGACCGCTTACGGCAACTTGATGAGATCTATGCAGGGATCGATAAACCTCTGTGATTCATCTGCTTCGGGGCTGGCGTTGTTCTGCGGTGGTGATGATTAAACGAATGCTGTAAACGGAGGTGAATAATTTAAAAGTGTCCCCTGCAGGAATCGAACCTGCAACTAGCCCTTAGGAGGGGCTCGTTATATCCATTTAACTAAGGGGACGAAGCGCCGGGATTATAGCGTTATTTTCGGCGCTCGTTAAGCTTGTACGGGCCAACTGCTTAATCTATAGCCATTTAGCGCTTTTTTGCCTCCTCGGCTGCATGAGCCTTCTTCTCGTGACTCATGTCATTGCGAATCTGGGCATGGCTTAATAAAGCGAAAATAAAGGTCCCGCCGCATATGTTGCCGGCAAGCGTTGGCAGAGCAAAAGGCCAGATAAATTCCTGCCACGGTAGCGTCCCGTTAAATACCAGGTAGAAAATCTCGACGCTGCCAACCACAATATGCGTGGTGTCCGCGAGGGCGATAAGCCAGGTCATCAGAATGATGACGACAATCTTTGCAGAACCTGCGGCAGGAAACATCCACACCATGGTGGCGACCAGCCAGCCGGAGATAATCGCATTGGCAAACATCTCCAGCGGCGGGTTTTGCATGACCTTCAGGCTAATTTTAAGAAAGGCTTCGCGAGTGGGCTCATCGAACACAGGCATAACATCGAACGCCCAGGCCGCGATAGCGGTCCCGATTAAGTTACCTGCCAGCACAATCCCCCATAAACGTAACAGCAGGCCGATGTTGCCTGGCGTGGGTTTATGCATGATAGGCAGGACGGCGGTGACGGTGTTCTCGGTAAACAGCTGTTGGCGAGCGAGAATGACGATCACAAAACCAAAGGTATAACCAAGATTTTCCAGCAAGAAGCCGCCGGGAAGTTCGTTCAGATGGACATGGAAGATACCTTTGGCGACCAGCGAGGCCCCCATTGAAAGCCCGGCGGCAATCGCTGACCATAATAGCGCCATGGCATCGCGTTCGAGCTCTTTCTCGCCCTCCTGGCGAATCACTTCATGAGTGGCCATCGCCTGTGAAGGCAGGCGTTCTTCATCAACCTCAATTTCTTCACCATTCTGCTTTTCTTCACTCTCTACTTCAACATCCTCATTATCATGGTGAGTTTGCGGTTTCATAACTTTTCCTCAACGGCGGGTCTTTATTATAATCCTAGAGCGGTTTCGGCTGTTCGGGTCGGATAAGCTCCTAAATTCTTCACAATGACAAGATTAGCAATACGGAAATTGCAAAATGTGTATAGAATCGGGACACCAACAATGATGCTAAAAAAGGCTATGCTGAAAGCAGGCACATGCTTACGGGCGATATCTTTATGGAGGCTGCTGTCCCCCGATAACCCCCAGCGATAGCTTAAATTAACAGGGAGACACCTATGAATTTTCGCCTGTCGGCGCTTGCGCTTGGCGCCACATTGCTGGTGGGATGCGCCAGTTCTAGTTCTGGCGATCGGCCGCAGGGGCGTTCAGATCCGCTTGAAGGCTTTAACCGTACCATGTTCAACTTCAACTTCAACGTTGTCGATCCCTATGTCCTTCGCCCCGTCGCGGTGGCGTGGCGTGATTACGTTCCGCAGCCGGCGCGTAACGGGCTGAGTAATTTTACCAGCAACCTCGAAGAGCCGGCGGTAATGGTGAACTCCTTCCTGAAAGGCGATCCCTATAAAGGAATGGTGCATTTTACGCGTTTCTTCCTGAACACCATCCTTGGTATGGGTGGCCTGGTTGATGTGGCCGGGATGGCGAATCCGAAACTACAGCGCGTTGAGCCTGCCCGCTTCGGTAGCACGCTGGGTCACTATGGCGTCGGCTATGGTCCATATGTGCAACTGCCTTTCTACGGCAGCTTCACCCTGCGTGATGAGGGTGGCGATATGGCTGATGACCTGTATCCGGTTCTTTCCTGGCTGACATGGCCGATGTCTATCGGCAAATGGATGGTTGAGGGCGTTGAAACGCGCGCGCAGCTGCTGGATTCAGACGGCTTGCTCCGTCAGTCCTCCGATCCGTATATCTTAATGCGTGAAGCCTACTTCCAGCGTCACGACTTTATCGCCAACGGCGGTAAACTTTCCCCGAATGAAAACCCGAACGCGCAGGCGATTGAGGGCGATCTCAAAGATATCGATTCACAGTAACAGATGGGTAGAAAGTAAAAAGGGTGAACATGATGTTCACCCTTTTTTGTGGCTTCACATTATCAGAAACGGTAGTTGAAGTTCGCGCCGTACAGCCAGGCTTTACCTTCTGATTTAAAGGTATACGGCCCTTCTGTAAATTCAACGTGCTGACCGTGCATATAAGACACACCGACGTCGACTGAGGCATCTTTATTAAAGGCGTAAGTCGTACCGGCGCTGAGCCACAGGCGATCCTGGTCCGGAATAGAGATAGAGCGATTGGAAGCCGGGACCGGGCTATCATCAAAGGCGATACCGGTACGGAAGGTCCAGTTATCGTCGTGGTAATAGGTCGTACCCAGCGCGATACGGTAGGAATCTTTAAAACCTTCGTCCTTGTAGAACAGCGTTTCCCCACCGCTGGTTTTGGTCGCTTTCAGCTCCTGGAACTGGCTCCAGCTGGTGTATGCCAGGCTGTAGTGAACGGCCCATTTTGGCGCCACGCGGTTATAACCTGATACTTCCCACATTTCTGGCAGATTCAACGTCAGAGAACCGCCAATCGTGGAGCCGCCGGTGCCGTACGGCAGGCCCAGGCCCAGAGCGGAGTTGATGGGGTTGAGGGAAGACGGCAGGCTGCTCTTGTAATCCCCGTCAAAATCAACTTTGACTTCAGAGCGGTAGGTTAAGCCGTAGCGGTTGTTTTTATCGACTTCATATAAAATACCGGCATTCCAGCCAAAGCCCCATTCATCACCCTTCAGACGAGCAATTTGGGTGTCGCGGCTGATACCGCCGGCCTGTTGACCGATGGCCGCAGCCTGAGCCGGGGAGAGTTTGCCGGCTTTCACCATTCCCGGTAGCTGTGCGCCGATAATTTCCGGTAAATCACCCGCATAGCGCTCTAATTTTGCTCGAGCGTACACGGCGTCAAAGCCCAGACCAAAACTCCAGTGGTCGTTGAGACGATAAGCACCGCTCAGGTTCAGGTTGAGCGTTTCGAGATCGGTGGTACCGCCCATCGAGCCCGCGGCAAAATCGTTGTTGAACTCGGTGGCTAAACCATAGTTAGAGGTCAGGGAAGCTCCCCAACCGAACTGGTCGTTAATCGGCGCCACGAAGTGCAGATTTGGCACCCATGCGGTAGGCGCAATATTGTCCTGACTGGCGTCATTACCGATAACTGAACTACCGGTGACGTTGACATCAGGATCGACGAAAATAGCGCCGCCGGAGAAGGTTGGACGGTCGAACATCATGATTAACGCCGGGTTACGACTGGCGTTTCCCGCATCATCAGCAATAGCGCCTTCACCTGAATAGGCGCGACCAAGGCCCGATGAAGAGAATTCGTTTAGCTGAAAGCCTGCTGACCAGGCCTGGGTTGAAACGAGTGCTACAGCCACTGCAAGGGCAGATTGGGTAAGGCGGGTTTTCTGGCTCATGCCCATAACCTCATAGAGTTATTTTTATTTAAACAATGTTACATGCTGTAACAGGAGCGCGAAGTGTAGGGTCTGCTTTACGACAGAGAAATCAGACCAGTGCGCTGAGTATAGGTCTGACCAGATGATATGTTGCAAGTTTGTTTATAAGTTTTTTCAATTGTGATCTAAGAAACGCGATCCAGTTGGCAAATTTGCCCGGGTACCTGTTACCCAAAGTAGGCGCTTTTTGTTTTGGATCATTTTTAAGTGTGATTTCGGTCACTTATCCCGTTTGTCGCCATTAACGACTGGAGGCAGGCATGCCCGGGGCGTAAAATACGCACATTATTTGTCTGGCACCTTGAGTGCATATACAGAGGAAATCTACGATGAGTAAATGCAGTGCTGATGAAACCCCGGTTTGCTGCTGTATGGATGTTGGCACCATTATGGACAACACCGATTGCACCGCCTCTTATAGCCGCGTGTTTGCGAACCGTGCCGAAGCCGAAGAAACGCTCGCCGCATTAAGCGAAAGAGCGCGTAACGTTGAATCAGAGCCGTGCAAAATCACCCCGACCTTTACCGACGTTGATGGCGGCGTGAAGCTGGATATCGATTTCGTGTTCAGCTGTGAAGCTGAAACCCTGATTTTCCAGCTCGGCTTGCGTTAATCCTTCCCTTAATGCCCCTCATGGCAGGGGCGTTACCTTTTCTAATCAATGTGTTTTGGCTCCCACTTTTTCGGTTCCCCGATTGGCTTAATGTAAAATATTAGTTAAAACTGTTATCAGGTCAGACCACTTTGTTTTATCGGTTAACAGGGGAGCGTTATGAGTCAGGCATTACCGCTAGTCACCCGCCAGGGCGATCGTATCGCGATAGTCAGCGGTTTACGTACTCCGTTTGCCCGACAGGCGACGGCTTTTCACGGCGTGCCGGCCGTTGATTTAGGTAAGCTGGTGGTCGGCGAAATGCTGGCTCGCAGCAATATCCCCGCGGACATAATAGACCAGCTGGTATTTGGCCAGGTGGTGCAGATGCCGGAAGCGCCGAACATCGCCCGGGAAATTGTGCTGGGGACCGGCATGAGCGTGCATACCGATGCCTACAGCGTCAGCCGCGCCTGTGCGACCAGCTTTCAGGCGGTGGCCAACGTCGCGGAAAGCCTGATGGCAGGCACTATTCGCGCGGGTATCGCCGGCGGAGCCGACTCCTCTTCCGTATTACCTATTGGCGTCAGCAAAAAACTCGCCCGAACGCTTGTTGATGCCAACAAAGCTCGCACCCTGGGACAGCGTCTGAAGCTATTTTCTCGGCTGCGTTTTCGCGACCTTCTGCCCGTACCGCCAGCGGTTGCCGAATACTCAACCGGCCTGCGGATGGGCGATACCGCCGAGCAGATGGCGAAAACGTGGGCTATCACGCGCGAACGGCAGGATGCGCTGGCGCTGCGTTCACACCAGCTTGCGGCCAGAGCCTGGGAGGAAGGTAAGCTCTCGGCAGAAGTGATGACGGCGTACACGCCGCCGTTCCGTGAGCCGCTGGAACAGGATAATAATATTCGTAAAAATTCAACCCTAGCGGATTACCAAAAGTTACGCCCGGCCTTCGATCGTCAACACGGGAGCGTAACCGCCGCGAACAGTACGCCGCTAACCGATGGGGCGGCGGCGGTGATCCTGATGACCGAATCCCGGGCTAAAGAGCTGGGCCTTGTTCCGCTGGGCTATCTGCGAAGCTACGCTTTCACCGCGATTGATGTTCGCCAGGATATGCTGCTGGGCCCGGCGTGGTCGACGCCGCTGGCGCTGGAAAGAGCGGGGCTGACGCTGGCTGATTTGACCCTGATTGATATGCATGAAGCTTTTGCCGCGCAAACGCTGGCCAACCTGCAATGTATGGCCAGCGATCGCTTTGCCCGCGAAGTGCTTGGCCGCTCTCAGGCTACCGGGGAAGTGGACGAGAGCAAATTTAATGTGCTTGGCGGCTCGATTGCCTACGGTCATCCCTTTGCCGCCACCGGCGCGCGGATGATTACCCAAACGCTGCATGAACTGCGGCGGCGCGGCGGCGGATTTGGTCTGGTCACCGCCTGCGCGGCGGGTGGGTTGGGTTCAGCGATGGTTCTGGAGGCCGAATAATGGAAACCGTATCGGCATTTACGCTTGAGGTTCGCCCGGACAATATCGCCGTCATCACCATTGACGCGCCCGGTGAAAAAATGAATACCCTGAAAGCTGAGTTCGCCAGCGAGGTACGGGGGATCATCCGCCAGATCCGCGACAATAAGGAGCTGCGCGGCGCGGTGTTTATCTCGGCAAAAGCGGATAACTTTATCGCCGGGGCGGATATCAATATGATTGCCCGCTGCCATTCCGCGCAGGAAGCGGAGGCGCTTGCCCGTCAGGGCCAGCAAATCATGGCCGAGATCCACGGTCTGTCGATTCCGGTGATTGCCGCTATCCACGGCGCATGCCTGGGCGGCGGCCTTGAACTGGCGCTGGCCTGCCACGGGCGGGTATGCAGCGATGACGATAAAACCCGGCTTGGCCTCCCGGAAGTACAGCTGGGGCTGCTGCCCGGCTCTGGCGGAACTCAGCGTCTACCACGATTAATTGGCGTCAGCGGCGCGCTGGAGATGATCCTGACCGGTAAGCAGCTTCGCCCGCGTCAGGCCCTGAAGGCAGGGCTGGTTGATGAGGTGGTGCCGCAGACTATCCTGCTGCAAACCGCGATTGAACTGGCGCTCAAAGGTCGCCCGGCAAGCCGCGCTGTTCCGGCGCGCGAACGTATTCTCGCAGGCCCGTTTGGCCGCAGCCTGCTGTTTCGTCTGGTCGCGAAAAAGACGCATCACAAAACCCAGGGGAACTACCCGGCAACTGAGCGCATTCTGCAGGTGATTGAAACCGGACTGGCGCAGGGCTGCAGCAGCGGATACGCCGAGGAGGCCCGCGCTTTTGGCGAGCTGGCGATGACGCCGCAATCGCAGGCGCTACGGTCGATTTTTTTCGCCAGCACCGATCTGAAAAAAGATCGCGGCGCGGATGCTGATCCCGTCGCGCTGCGCAGCGTGGGCATTCTGGGCGGAGGACTTATGGGGGGCGGTATTGCTTACGTCACCGCCTGCAAAGGCGGATTACCGGTACGCATAAAGGACATCCAGCCGCGCGGGATAAATCACGCGCTGAAGTACAGCTGGGAGCTGCTCGATAAACAGGTGCGTCGCCGCTATCTGCGCGCCAGCGAGCGCGATCGCCAGATGGGGTTAATATCCGGTTCGCTGGATTATCAGGGATTCGCACATCGCGATGTGGTGATCGAAGCGGTGTTTGAAGATCTTGCGCTCAAGCAGAAGATGGTCAGCGAAGTTGAACAGCACTGCCGCCCGGAGACGATCTTTGCTTCTAATACGTCGTCTTTACCGATCGGCGAGATCGCGGCGCATGCAAGCAGGCCGCAGCGGGTCATCGGGCTTCACTTCTTTAGCCCGGTAGACAAAATGCCGCTGGTGGAGGTGATTCCGCATAGTGGTACGGATCGGCAAACAATTGCGACGGCGGTTAAGCTGGCGAAACTGCAGGGTAAAACGCCGATTGTCGTCGCCGATAAAGCGGGCTTTTATGTTAACCGCATTCTGGCCCCCTACATAAATGAAGCCATGCGCCTGTTGATGGAAGGCGAGCCGGTAGAGCATATTGATAACGCTTTGGTTAAATTCGGTTTTCCGGTTGGCCCTATTCAGCTCCTTGATGAAGTGGGAATCGATACCGGTACCAAAATTATCCCGGTGCTGGAGGCCGCATGGGGAGATCGTTTTAGCCCGCCTGCAAACATCATTAGTTCGATTCTGAATGACGATCGCAAAGGGAGAAAAAATAACCGGGGTTTCTATCTTTATGCGGCAAAAGGGCGTAAAAGCAAAAAACGGCCCGATCCTGCGATCTACGCTTTACTGGGTATTTCCTCACCGCAGGCGCGCTTGTCCGCGCAGCAGGTGGCGGAACGCTGCGTGATGATGATGCTTAACGAAGCGGCGCGCTGCTTCGATGAGCGAGTGGTTCGCAGCGCCCGCGATGGTGATATCGGCGCCGTATTTGGCATTGGTTTTCCGCCGTTTCTTGGCGGCCCGTTCCGCTATATGGATACCCTGGGAGCGGGGGAGGTCGCCGCGATATTGCAGCGCCTGGCTGCTCAGTACGGCCCGCGCTTTACACCATGTGACACTTTGTTACACATGGCCGAGCAGGGGGCGACCTTTTGGCCCGCTGAGGAACGTACGACCTAAGTTGTGGTCAAAGAAGGTAAATCCGGTAATGAACGGCGCTGCGCTTTGGCGATTTTGTAAGCAATAGTTGACTATACTTACGCCATTGAGGTAAAAAACAGCGTTTCATTCGTTGAATGGATCAGGCACAATGCCCGGCCACCGGGTCACCTGCGTATCGTCTACGTGGGTAAGACCGCGGTGCTTCTGGTTAACAAAAGCGGTGCAATATGCAAGTTTTTATCATGCGTCACGGCGACGCTGCCCTCGATGCAGCCAGTGACTCGGTTCGTCCATTAACCGTCTGCGGTTGCGATGAGTCTCGTCAGATGGCTACCTGGCTGAAAGGTCAAAAAGTGGATATTGAGCGGGTTCTTGTGAGTCCCTACCTGCGTGCAGAACAGACGCTGGAAATTGTTGGGGAGTGCATGAATCTGCCAAAAGATGTCGACGTGATGCCGGAACTCACGCCGTGCGGCGACGTTGGCATGGTTAGCGCTTATCTGCAGGCGCTGGCGAATGAAGGTGTGGCGACGGCGCTGGTCGTGTCTCACCTCCCTCTGGTGGGGTACCTCGTCTCAGAGCTGTGCCCGGGGGAAACTCCCCCGATGTTCACCACTTCGGCGATTGCCTGCGTCACGCTTGATGCCAGCGGCAAAGGCGAATTCAACTGGCAAATGAGCCCCTGCAATTTGAAGATGGCGAAGGCTATCTGATTCCCTCCGGGGCTGACGTTTACGGAAGCTCCGGCGGTTGCCACTCTTCAACTTCAATCAGAACCAGCAGTGCGGCGTCTCCGCCGTACTCTTTTGGTGCCTGATGAAACGCCATAATATGCGGGTGCTGGGCCAGCCACAGCGGCGTTTGCTGTTTGAGAATATGCTTTCCATGCCCGTGCATCACGCAGGCGCAGAATACGTGCTCGCGACGGCAGGCGGCAATCAAGGCTCCCAGTTCCTGCTTGGCCTGCTGCTGGGTTAAACCGTGCAGGTCGAGAAACAGCTCCGGCGAATAATCACCCCGACGCAGTTTTTTCAGCTCAAAATGGCTGACGTCCGAACGCACATACTTAACCGACCCTTCGGTATTCAGCAGCGGCTGAAACTCATCGGAAAAATAGTGGCTGTTATCCGCCTGCTCCTGGAGCAGCCGCTTGGGCGGTACTTCAGCGATTTTTTTACGCTGCGGGCGATGAACGATGGTGTCCTGCTTAATCTGACGCGTGCCGGTCATCAGCTGCCGGAACAATGCCTGATCCTCCTCGCTTAGCGATGTTTTCTTTTTCATTACCTGATCTCATTTTTTCTTTGCCGGTAGTTTACCCGACTCGCCACGCATCCAGGCAAGGAAAACCTATTTTTCCCCCTCAGCCTGACGTAAGAATGCTGATTTATCCCCGTCTTCGTGGCAAACTAGCCGCCGAATTTATAGCAGAGCGTGCCCTGGGGGATAGCGTGGATAAAATTTTTGTTGATGAAGCCGTTAATGAGCTTCATACCATTCAGGACATGCTGCGTTGGGCGGTAAGCCGCTTCAGCGCTGCAAATATCTGGTACGGACACGGCACCGATAACCCGTGGGATGAAGCCGTACAGCTGGTGATGCCTTCACTGTATCTGCCGCTTGATATTCCGGAAGATATGCGTACCGCGCGTCTGACTTCCAGCGAAAAACATCGCATCGTTGAGCGCGTCATTCGTCGTATTAACGAGCGCATTCCGGTCGCTTATTTGACCAACAAAGCCTGGTTCTGCGGCCATGAGTTTTACGTCGATGAACGCGTGCTGGTACCGCGCTCGCCGATTGGCGAACTCATTAACAACCATTTTTCCGGCCTGATTGACCACTATCCGCAGCACATCCTTGATATGTGCACCGGCAGCGGCTGTATCGCTATCGCCTGCGCTTACGCTTTCCCGGAAGCGGAAGTCGATGCGGTGGATATTTCCCCTGACGCACTGGCCGTTACCGAGCAGAACGTGGAAGATCACGGCTTAATTCATAACGTTACGCCGATTCGCTCCGATCTGTTCCGCGATCTGCCGAAGGTGCAATACGATCTGATCGTGACCAATCCGCCGTACGTCGATGAAGAAGATATGTCCGACCTGCCGGGTGAATATCGCCATGAACCGGTCCTGGGGCTGGCTTCCGGTAGCGATGGTCTGAAGTTAACCCGCCGGATCCTCGCCTGCGCGCCGGATTATCTCAGCGATGACGGTATCCTGATTTGTGAAGTCGGTAACAGCATGGTACATCTGATGGAGCAATATCCTGACGTGCCATTTACCTGGCTGGAGTTTGAAAACGGCGGCGATGGCGTCTTTATGCTGACTAAACCGCAGCTGATTGCCGCCCGCGCGCATTTCGGTATTTATAAAGACTAAAACAACACGCAAACATAACGACAAAAACGGAGCCGTGATGGCAGGAAACACAATTGGACAACTCTTTCGCGTCACGACGTTCGGCGAGTCGCATGGCCTGGCGCTGGGCTGCATCGTTGACGGCGTGCCGCCAGGCATTCCGCTAACCGAAGCCGATCTCCAGCACGATCTCGATCGCCGTCGTCCGGGAACCTCACGCTATACCACCCAGCGCCGCGAGCCGGACCAGGTGAAGATCCTTTCCGGCGTATTCGAGGGGGTGACCACCGGGACCAGCATTGGCCTGCTGATTGAGAATACCGACCAGCGTTCTCAGGACTACGGCGCCATTAAGGACGTTTTCCGCCCGGGACACGCTGACTACACCTACGAGCAGAAATATGGCCTGCGCGACTATCGCGGCGGCGGTCGTTCCTCTGCGCGTGAAACCGCCATGCGCGTGGCCGCAGGGGCGATTGCCAAGAAATTCCTCGCCGCGAAATTTGGTATTGTGATTCGCGGTTGCCTGACCCAGATGGGCGATATCCCGCTGGCGATAAAAGCGTGGGATCAGGTAGAGCAGAACCCGTTCTTCTGCCCGGATCCGGACAAAATCGAAGCGCTTGATGAACTGATGCGCGGCCTGAAAAAAGAGGGCGACTCCATCGGGGCGAAGGTCACCGTGGTGGCCGATGGCGTACCGCCGGGACTGGGCGAGCCGGTATTCGACCGTCTCGATGCCGATATCGCGCACGCGCTGATGAGCATCAATGCGGTGAAGGGCGTGGAAATTGGCGATGGTTTTGAGGTGGTGAAGCTGCGCGGCAGCGAAAACCGCGATGAAATTACCAAAGCGGGCTTCCAGAGCAACCACGCGGGCGGCATTCTCGGCGGCATTAGCAGCGGTCAGCAGATCGTGGCGAATATCGCGCTGAAGCCGACCTCCAGCATCACCGTCCCGGGTCACACGATCAATCGCTTTGGCGAAGAAGTTGAGATGATCACCAAAGGGCGTCACGATCCTTGCGTCGGTATTCGTGCGGTACCTATTGCCGAAGCGATGCTGGCGATCGTGTTAATGGATCACTTTATGCGTCAGCGCGCGCAAAATGGCGACGTGACGACATCAATTCCACGCTGGTCATAGATGAAAAACACCGTTATCGCACTGCTGGCGCTCCTCGCCAGCGGTACCAGCCTGGCGGCGACGCCGTGGCAGAAAATCACGCAGCCCGTTAGCGGCAGCCCGCAGTCCATCGGCGCGTTTGCCAATGGCTGTATAGTTGGCGCGCAGGCGCTGCCGTTAAACGCCACCGGCTATCAGGTGATGCGTACCGATCAGAACCGCTACTTCGGCCATCCGGACCTCGTGCAGTTTATTCAGCGTCTGAGCAATCAGGCGCACAATAAAGGCATGGGAACGGTGCTGATTGGCGACATGGGTATGCCGGCCGGTGGACGCTTTAACGGCGGCCACGCCAGCCATCAGTCCGGACTGGACGTCGATATTTTTCTTCAGCTGCCGCAGGCGCGCTGGAGTTCAGCTCAACTGCTGAAGCCGCAGGCGCTGGACCTGGTGGCCCGCGACGGCAAACGCGTAGTGCCGTCGCTGTGGAGCCCGCAAATCAGCCAGCTGATTAAGATGGCGGCGCAAGATAGCGACGTTACGCGTATTTTCGTCAACCCGGCGATTAAGCAGCAGCTGTGCCTGGATGCCGGTAGCGATCGCGACTGGCTACGCAAAGTTCGCCCATGGTTCCAGCACCGAGCGCATATGCACGTGCGCCTGCGCTGCCCGGCCGGCAGCCTCGAGTGTGAAGACCAGGCCCCGCCTCCGGCGGGCGATGGCTGCGGTGCGGAATTGCAAAGCTGGTTTGAACCCCCTAAGCCAGGATCAACCCCTCCTGTGAAGAAGACGCCGCCTCCGCTGCCGCCTTCCTGCCAGGCGCTACTGGATGAGCATATTCTTTAATGGATAGTTTTATCGACGTTTTTATGGTGTCACCGACGGTACTGGTCGTACTGTTTTTCGTGGCCATTCTGGCGGGATTTATCGATTCACTGGCGGGCGGCGGCGGGTTATTGACCGTCCCGGCCCTGATGGCGGCGGGTCTTCCCCCTGCGCAGGCGCTGGCAACGAATAAGCTGCAGGCCTGCGGCGGGTCGCTGTCCGCCTCGCTTTATTTCATCCGCCGCAAGGTGGTGAATCTGGCCGACCAGAAGCTCAATATTCTGATGACCTTTCTCGGCTCGACGGGCGGCGCGCTGCTGGTCCAGCACGTCCAGTCCGATATTCTCAAGCAGATACTGCCAATCCTGGTTATCGGCATTGGCCTCTATTTTCTGCTGATGCCGAAGCTCGGCGAAGAGGACCGGCAGCGACGTCTGTATGGTCTGCCGTTTGCCCTGGTGGCTGGTGGCTGCGTCGGTTTTTACGACGGTTTCTTTGGTCCGGGCGCCGGATCTTTTTACGCGCTGGCTTTCGTCACCCTCGCGGGGTTCAATCTGGCGAAATCGACCGCGCATGCAAAATTGCTTAACGCGACGTCTAACGTTGGCGGCCTGCTGTTGTTTATTATTGGCGGCAAGGTGATATGGGCTACCGGCTTTGTGATGCTGGCCGGGCAATTTATCGGCGCCCGCGCGGGATCGCGGCTGGTACTGAGCAAAGGACAGTCACTGATTCGACCGATGATCGTCGTGGTGTCGGCGGTGATGAGTGCAAAACTGCTTTATGACAGCCATGGACAGGAGTTCCTCCAGTGGCTGGGGATGAACTAATGAACAGCACGCATAAATATGAACAGCTGATCGAAATCTTCGACGGCTGTTTTGCTGAAGATTTTAATACCCGTCTGATTAAAGGCGATGACGAACCGATCTATCTTCCGGCAGATGATGACGTGCCTTACAACCGTATCGTCTTTGCCCACGGCTTTTACGCCAGCGGACTGCACGAGATATCGCACTGGTGCATTGCCGGGAAGGCGCGACGTGAGCTGGTAGATTTCGGTTACTGGTACTGCCCGGACGGTCGCGACGCGATGACCCAGTCTCAATTTGAAGACGTTGAGGTGAAGCCTCAGGCGTTTGACTGGCTGTTTTGCGTGGCGGCGGGATACCCATTTAACGTCAGCTGCGACAACCTGGAAGGGGATTTTGAGCCCGACCGGATCGCTTTTCAGCGGCGCGTGCATGCCCAGGTGATGACCTATCTGGAGCAGGGGATCCCTGAGCGTCCCGCGCGTTTCATTCAGGCGCTGCAAGAATATTACCAAACGCCGCCCTTGACGGCAGAACAGTTCCCGTGGCCGGAAGACCTGCACTAAGGCCACACTTTACATACTATGAGGAAAGAAGATGATCGCGGAGTTTGAATCACGCATTCTGGCGTTAATTGATGATATGGTCGACCACGCCAGTGATGACGAACTGTTTGCCGGCGGTTATCTGCGCGGCCACCTGACGCTGGCGGTGGCCGAGCTGGAAGGAGAGGGCGAGCATACTGCGCAAGCGGTACATGACAAGGTATCCCGGAGCCTGGAAAAAGCCATCAGCGCGGGCGAACTGTCGCCGCCGGATCAGGTTCTGGTGCAGGAAATGTGGAACAGTTTGTACCAGAAGGCGATGCAGAAATAGTTCTGCCCTCCGCCAAAGCCCGGCATTCGCTCAGCCGGGCTCTATTTCCCGCAATTATTTCACCGCTTTCCCTTTCAGCAGTTTTCTTACCCACAGCCGGTTAGGATTCAGCGCCGCCAGCGTTTCTTTATCCATAGGTAATGGCTCATTGCTCATTTGCGACGCCAGAATTTCAGCCGCCAGCGGCGCGGAGCACAGGCCGCGCGAGCCCAGAGCTCCCAGCATATACAGGTTGCGGTAAACCGGCGCTTCTCCGGCCTGCTCCTGACGTTCAGCCAGAGAGGCATATTCGCGTAAGGTGGCCTCATAATCAGGTACGCTGCCGACCATCGGCAAATGATCGCGGGTTGCGCAGCGCACGCCGCTGCGGGCCTGATTAGCGCTCACGTCTACCTCCCGCGTCCATTCCGCCTGCGGGAAACAGTCAATCAGGCGCTGGCGATTCTGCTGCTGATCCTCGGCGCTAAACGCGGCCTCTGCCTGTCCGCGGTGGTAGCTTGCGCCAATGCAGTGTTGCTGATTATGCGGGTTTTGCGGCGTCAGGTAGCCGTTGTAGCACAGGACCTGGCGCAATTTCGATAGCCCTGGCGTCGTCGGAATATGGCTAACCTGACCGGCAACCGGATACATGGGAAGATGCTCCGTCTGGCTAAAGCGGGTCAGCTGATGGCCGTTGGCCAGCACCACGACCTCGTGGTACTGCCGCTGGTTTAATTGCCAGCCGTTGTTGTCTGCGCTGAGCTCCGTGACCGGATAATCGTAGCGCACGCGCAATCCGCGAGTGGCGGCGAGGGCCAGCAGTTCAGCGGTTAACTGCTGCGGACAAAGCCAGCCGCCGGCAGGATAGGCGATGCCCCCGCAGCCGGTTTCCACACCGGTTTGTTGCGCAGTGGTTCGGGCGTCCACGGCGACGGCGATTTCCGGCGGCAGGTTAAGCGCAATCATCTGGGCGATTTTCTGCGCGCTTTTCGTATCCCAGCCCAGCTGCGTCACGCCGCACCAGTCATGATCGAACATCACCGGCAGAGCGTCATACACGCGGCGGGCGAAAGTAAATGCCGCCGGGAAGAAGCGGGCCAGGGCGGGATCGTGCTGGCTGAGCAGCGGATAGAGCGCGCCCTGGCGGTTTCCGGATGCGCCTTCAGCCGGCGCGCTGTCGGCGCAGTATAACGTTACCTGCCATCCGCGGCGCAGCAGCGCCAGCGCGAGCAGGGCGCTGGCGATCCCCCCGCCGATAATCGCGGCATCGCGCTGTTCCGTACCGCTGCGGGCAAACCACGGCGCGCGCGCGGGGATCTCCGGCGTTTCACGCATTTCGCCGGTCAGCATTTCGCGCTTGCGGCCAAAACCCTTGCGCTTCTGCATGCTGAAACCGGCCTCCTGCAGGCCGCGGCGCACAAAGCCGGCGGAGGTGAATGTGGCCAGGGTACCGCCGGGTCTTGCCAGACGAGCCATCGCCGCAAACAGCTCCGCCGTCCACATGTCCGGGTTTTTTGCCGGGGCAAAGCCATCAAGAAACCAGGCGTCCACCTGCTGATTAAGCGAATCATCGAGCTCGTTGGTCAGTTCATTAATATCGCCAAACCACAAATCCAGCGTGACCCGCCCTTCATCCAGCAGCAGACGATGGCAGCCCGCGATGGGCAGAGGCCACTGCGCCTGCAGCTGCTCGGCCCAGGTTGCAAGCTCCGGCCAGCGCTGGTGGGCAAGGCGCAGGTCCTCCGCTTTCAGCGGAAATTTTTCGAAACTGATGAAATGTAATCTTTGCAGGGTAGCTTCTGGATTATCGCGGTGAAAAACGTCAAACGCCTGCCACAGCGTGAGGAAATTCAGGCCGGTACCGAACCCGCTTTCGGCAACCACAAAGAACGGCCGTGCATGCTCAGGGAAGCGTTCCCTGAGCTGGTTTCCGTCGAGGAAAACGTAGCGCGTCTCTTCCAGACCGTTGTCATTGGAAAAGTAGACATCGTCAAAATCTCGGGAAACAGGTGTACCCTCAGCGTTGAATTCCAGGTTGGCGGGTTGTATGGCGTTTTGTTTCACGTAAGTTACTCGAATCACAAGGCGTAGAACGATCTTAACGATGTGTGCCTGAGGGCGCAAATTTATACACAAATTGGCTGATCGGACTTGTTCGGCGTACAAGTGTACGCTATTGTGCGACTCGAAACTTAATATAGTGCGACTTACAGAGGTATTGAATGAAACGTGCAGTGATTACTGGCCTGGGCATCGTTTCCAGTATTGGTAATAACCAGCAGGAAGTCCTGGCATCTCTGCGTGAAGGACGCTCCGGGATCACTTTCTCTGAAGAGTTTAAAGATTCAGGAATGCGCAGCCACGTATGGGGCAACGTCAAACTGGACACCACCGGCTTGATCGACCGTAAAGTGGTTCGTTTCATGAACGATGCCTCTATCTATTCCTATCTTTCCATGCAGCAGGCAATTGAAGATGCTGGCCTGAAAGATGAAGTCTATCAGCAAAACCCGCGCGTGGGCCTGATTGCCGGTTCTGGCGGTTCTTCTAAATCTCAGGTTTTCGGCGCTGATGCAATGCGCAGCCCGCGCGGTCTGAAAGCGGTTGGCCCCTACGTGGTGACCAAAGCGATGGCGTCCGCGGTATCCGCTTGCCTTGCAACACCGTTCAAAATCTACGGCGTGAACTACTCCATCAGCTCCGCCTGTGCGACTTCCGCACACTGCATCGGTAACGCTGTTGAACAAATCCAGCTGGGCAAACAGGACATCGTGTTTGCCGGCGGCGGCGAAGAGCTGTGCTGGGAAATGGCGTGTGAATTCGACGCGATGGGCGCGCTGTCCACCAAATACAACGAAACGCCAGAAAAAGCGTCTCGTACCTATGACACCCACCGTGATGGTTTCGTTATCGCGGGCGGCGGCGGTATGGTTGTGGTTGAAGAGCTGGAACATGCTCTGGCGCGCGGCGCGCACATCTATGCTGAAATCGTTGGCTACGGCGCAACGTCCGATGGCGCAGACATGGTTGCCCCGTCCGGTGAAGGCGCGGTTCGCTGCATGAAGATGGCGATGGACGGCGTTGATACGCCGATTGACTACCTGAACTCCCACGGTACTTCTACCCCGGTAGGCGATGTGAAGGAGCTGGGGGCGATTCGTGAAGTCTTCGGTGATAACAGCCCGGCGATCTCCGCGACCAAAGCGATGACCGGCCACTCCCTGGGCGCCGCTGGCGTACAGGAAGCTATCTACTCCCTGCTGATGCTGGAACACGGCTTTATTGCGCCGAGCATCAACATCGAAGAGATGGACGAGCAGGCAGCCGGCCTGAATATCGTGACCGAGCCGACCGAACGCGCGCTGACGACCGTGATGTCTAACAGCTTCGGCTTTGGCGGGACTAACGCCACGCTGGTCATGCGCAAATACCGCGCATAACGAACACGCTTTACAAGGGGAGCCAACGGGCTCCCTTTTTTGTATTCTTGACAGACCCCCGGGAGAAAAGGCAAACTCCTGGCACAACATTATTCTCTCAGATAATGCGTAAGCGTTTAACGTCATCCAACGCGCCTTAACCCTGATAATCAGGTGGAGAGGGCGTGGTCTCACCTCGCCTTACTCTGCGAACTGGAGTAAAGCATGTCCGCAGTCACTGAAACAAAACGCACTCCTTCAGCGAATGGTTCGCTGTTTCGGATCACGTTCGCCGTTTTTCTCACCTATATGACCGTCGGCCTGCCGCTACCGGTTATCCCTTTGTTTGTCCATCAGGAACTGGGATTTGGCAATACCATGGTTGGCGTCGCCGTCGGTATCCAGTTTCTGGCGACCGTATTAACCCGCGGCTATGCCGGCCGCCTTGCCGATCAGTACGGCGCCAAACGCTCTGTCCTGCAGGGGATGTTGGCCTGCGCGCTGGCGGGGGGCGCCTGGCTGTGCGCCGCGCTGCTGCCGGTGCCGGTCATGGCGAAGTTTGGCCTGCTGGTGCTTGGCCGTCTGATCCTGGGTTTTGGTGAAAGCCAGCTGCTCACCGGTAATTTAAGCTGGGGGATGGGGCTGGTGGGGCCCATGCGCTCCGGTAAAGTCATGTCGTGGAACGGTATGGCGATATACGGCTCTCTGGCGGCCGGGGCGCCGCTGGGGCTGCTGATCTACAGCCATTACGGCGTCGCGGCGCTGGCCTGCGTCACCATGGTGCTGCCGTTAGTGGCCTGGGCGATTAACGGCACGGTGCGTAAAATTCCTGCTCACGGCGGCGAGCGGCCGTCGCTGTGGGGCGTGGTGGGAATGATCTGGCGGCCCGGTATCGGTCTTGGCCTTCAGGGCGTCGGCTTCGCGGTAATTGGCACATTTGTCTCTTTGTATTTCGCCAGCAACGGCTGGGCGATGGCCGGTTTTACGCTGACCGCGTTTGGCGGGGCGTTTGTCCTGATGCGCGTACTGTTTGGCTGGATGCCGGACCGCTTCGGTGGGGTGAAAGTGGCCATCGTTTCGCTGCTGATTGAAGCGATAGGCCTGGCGCTGCTCTGGCAGGCGCCCAATGCCTGGATCGCGCTGGCGGGGGCGGCGCTCACCGGCTGCGGATGCTCGCTTATCTTCCCGGCGCTGGGCGTCGAGGTCGTGAAGCGGGTACCGCCGCAGGTACGAGGAACGGCGCTTGGCGGCTATGCCGCGTTTCAGGATATCTCTTACGGCGTCACCGGCCCGCTTACCGGGCTGCTGGCGACGTCGTTAGGCTACTCTTCCGTCTTCCTGGCCGCGGCAATATGCGCCGTGCTGGGGATCCTGGTTAGCCTGGTGTCGCTGCGTAAGTAGCGCTTCATTCGGCCCGGCATGCGGGCCGATGATATCTCCTTAAATCACCAGCCACAGCAGGGCAAGCACCACGATAGCTGCCAGCGCGATAACCCACGGTTTTTTCAATACCAGCCACGGTGAGGCGGGAGGCGCCTGAACCGGCGGGATCGCCAGCGTCTCCTGGGCTCTGGCGACCCTGAGCACGAAAATTTTGTTGAGCAGCGTCAGCAACTGCGCCGCGCTGAGCGGCGTTTGCGCCGTCGCGTGCCAGTGGGTTTGGGCAAAATCCATCACTCTTTGCCATTCCGCGGCTTCAAGCGGCTGTTTTAATGCGGCCTGCAGCGAGGTTAGCGTCGGTGCAGCCTGCGAACTGAGCGTTTGCCGGGCATGTAGCCAGTACGAGAGGGGAGTGAAGTGGGTCGCCGGGATCAGCTCTCCGCTCTTGACGCCGCTTAGCTCCAGCATGGATTGCCAGATAAGCTTGCTGGACTCGCCGGTGGCCGCCGCGAGTTTGGTCACCTGCTGATTGAGCGTGTTGTGCTCCGCGGGCAGCAGCGGACGATGCGTTGGCGGGCGCTGCTGCGGCTGAGGAATCGAGAGCTGGCCGCTTTGCAGGAGCTGCAGAACATTCTCCAGCTGCGGCTGGGACAAGGCATGCAGGGCGGTTTGACCGTCATGCTGACGAATATAATCGCTGACCGCCTGGCGATTGTTGCCCTGATTCAGCAGCTCGCTCAGCTGCGCCAGGATTTGCCGACGGTGATGATTTTGCTGGGCGAGGATTAGGCGCTGGTTCAGGCTGTTCTCGGCGGCGGCAAAATGGCTTGCCAGCAGCGGCGCGTCGTTTTTCAGGCTCAGATCGTGTTTTACGCAGGCCCACACTTCCGCATTTTGCTGGGATGTTAAAGCCACCAGGCGCGTAATGAGCCGCTCAAGCGCGGTACGCTGCTGAGTGGTGAGCGGAGGTTCGCCTGAGCCCGGAGGGCGATCGGACATACCTGAAACGGGTTGCGTCATGATTAATCCTTTGCGTATTGCTGTACTAAATTACTGTACTAAGGGCCGGGTGGTGATGTTCCTGGCGGGCAGATTATGGCACACTTCCCCGGTTTACTCTCGCTCTCAGACAGGTACTGAACCGTGAAAATCCTCGTTGATGAAAATATGCCCTATGCGCGCGAGCTTTTTAGCCGCCTGGGGGAAGTGAAGGCCGTTGCAGGTCGCCCTGTCCCGGTTGAAGCGCTAAATGACGCCGATGCGCTGATGGTGCGATCCGTCACCAAAGTTAACGAAGCGCTACTTTCTGGCAAAGCGATCAAATTTGTTGGCACCGCGACGGCGGGTACCGATCATGTCGATCAGGCGTGGCTACAGCAGGCGGGAATCGGTTTTTCCGCGGCGCCGGGCTGCAACGCTATCGCGGTGGTGGAATATGTGTTTTCCGCGCTGCTCATGCTGGCCGAGCGTGACGGTTTTGCGCTGGCCGACCGTACCGTCGGGATCGTGGGCGTCGGCAACGTGGGCGGGCGTCTGCAAAAACGCCTTGAGGCGCTGGGAATCAAAACGCTGCTCTGCGATCCGCCGCGCGCCGATCGCGGCGACGAGGGGGATTTCCGCTCTCTTGACGAGCTGGTGCAGGACGCGGACATTTTGACGTTCCATACCCCGCTCTATAAGGAAGGGCAGTACAAGACGCTGCACCTGGCGGATGAGGCGCTGATTCGCCGCCTGAAGCCGGGGACGATTTTAATCAACGCCTGCCGTGGTCCGGTGGTGGATAACGCCGCGCTGCTGCAGCAGCTGCAGGCCGGGCAGGCATTAAGCGTGGTGCTGGATGTCTGGGAGCCGGAGCCGGATCTGAATACCGAATTGCTCAAGCGGGTGGATATTGGTACGCCGCATATTGCCGGCTATACCCTTGAAGGCAAAGCGCGCGGTACGACGCAGGTTTTTGAGGCCTACAGCGCGTTTATTGGTCATCCACAGCAGGTGGCGCTGGACACGTTGCTACCGGCGCCGGAGTTTGGCCGCATTACGCTGCACGGGCCGCTCGATCAGGCAACGCTAAAACGGCTGGCGCATTTGGTGTATGATGTGCGCCGCGATGATGCGCCGCTGCGAAAAGTCGCGGGCGCTGCGGGCGAGTTCGACAAACTGCGCAAAAATTATCAGGAACGCCGTGAATGGTCTTCGCTGTACGTACAGTGCAGCGATGCGCAGGCGGCGACGCTGTTGCGCCAGCTGGGCTTTAACGCCGTTCATCATCCTGTTCGTTAATATCATCTTAATGCTCCTGCTGGATAATCCGGCAGGGCCGCTTTTTTCTGGAGTACACCACCATGTCTGAAGGCTGGAATATTGCCGTACTGGGCGCAACGGGCGCCGTAGGCGAAGCCCTGTTCGAAACGCTTGCCGATCGTCAGTTCCCGGTGGGGGATATTTATGCGCTGGCGCGTAGCGATAGCGCCGGTGAACATCTGCGTTTTTCGGGCAAGTCGGTTATCGTTCAGGATGCGGCGGAATTTGACTGGACCCAGGCCCAGCTGGCCTTTTTTGCCGCCGGTGTAGAGGCCTCCGCCGCGTATATCGAAGACGCCACTAACGCGGGCTGCCTGGTGATTGATTTAAGCGGTCTGTTTGCGCTGGAGCCGGACGTGCCGCTGGTGGTGCCGGATGTTAACCCGTTCGTACTGGCGGATTACCGCAATCGCAACGTTATCTCGGTCGCGAATAGCCTGACCAGCCAGCTGCTGTCGGCGTTGAAACCGTTGATCGATCGGGGCGGCCTGGCGCGTATCAGCGTGACCAGCCTGCTTTCCGCTTCCGCTCACGGTAAAAAAGCGGTCGATGCCCTCGCGGGGCAGAGCGCCAAATTGCTTAACGGTATTCCGATCGACGAAGATGATTTCTTCGGTCGTCAGCTGGCGTTCAATATGCTGCCGCTGCTGCCCGATCGTGAAGGAAGCGTGCGTGAAGAGCGCCGTATCGTCGATGAGGTCCGCAAAATCCTGCAGGATGATGGCCTGATGATCTCCGCAAACGTCGTTCAGTCGCCGGTGTTTTACGGCCATGCGCAGATGGTGAGTTTTGAAGCGCAGCGTCCGCTGGCCGCCGAAGAAGCGCGCGATGCCTTTAGCCTTGGCGAAGATATCGAACTGTCCGAAGAGGGCGAGTTCCCGACGCAGGTCGGCGATGCTTCCGGTAACGCCCGCCTCTCCGTCGGCTGCGTGCATAACGACTACGGTATGCCTGAGCAGGTGCAGTTCTGGTCCGTCGCCGATAACGTCCGTTTTGGCGGCGCGCTGATGGCGGTGAAAATCGCTGAGAAGCTGGTTCAGGAGTATTTGTACTGATGTCTGAGATGGAGCAGCCGCCGGTCTACAAAATCGCGCTGGGCATCGAATACGATGGCAGCAAGTACTACGGCTGGCAGCGGCAGAACGAAGTCCGCAGCGTACAGGAGAAGCTGGAAAAGGCGCTCTCGCAGGTAGCGAACGAGCCTGTTAACGTTTTTTGCGCGGGCCGTACGGATGCCGGCGTTCACGGTACCGGTCAGGTCGTGCATTTTGAAACCCGCGCGCAGCGTCAGGATGCCGCATGGACGCTGGGCGTAAATGCGAATTTGCCCGGCGACATTGCGGTGCGCTGGGTAAAGCCGGTTCCACCGGATTTTCATGCCCGCTTCAGCGCCACGGCGCGTCGCTATCGTTATGTTATCTATAATCATCGTCTGCGGCCGGCGGTATTGAGCCGCGGCGTAACCCATTATTACCTCCCGCTGGATGCGGAGCGGATGCAGCGCGCCGCTCAGTGTCTGCTGGGAGAGAATGATTTCACCTCGTTTCGTGCGGTACAGTGCCAGTCGCGCACGCCGTGGCGCAACGTGATGCATATTAACGTCACCCGTTATGGTGCATATGTGGTGGTGGACATCAAAGCGAATGCCTTTGTACATCATATGGTAAGGAACATTGTCGGCAGTCTGATGGAAGTAGGTGCCGGTAACCAGCCAGAGAGCTGGATTGCAGAACTTCTGGCGGCAAAAGACAGGACGCTTGCCGCCGCAACGGCAAAGGCGGAAGGATTGTATCTGGTGTCGGTGGACTATCCGGCCCGCTACGACCTCCCGGTCATGCCGATGGGCCCGCTGTTTCTGGCGGACTAACCGGGTTATTAAGGGCTAACGCAAACTATGGACCTGATTCACTTTTTAATTGATTTTATCCTGCATATTGATGTGCATCTGGCTGAGCTGGTCGCGGAGTACGGCATTTGGGTATACGCGATTTTATTCTTGATTCTGTTCTGCGAAACCGGCCTGGTGGTCACGCCGTTCCTGCCGGGGGATTCGCTGCTGTTTGTGGCAGGCGCGCTCTCCGCGCTGCCGACCAACGATCTCAACGTGCATTTAATGGTGCTGCTGATGGTCATTGCCGCGATTGTTGGCGATGCCTTGAACTACACGATTGGCCGGCTGTTTGGCGAAAAGCTCTTCAGTAATCCCAATTCGAAAATTTTCCGCCGCAGCTACCTGGATAAGACCCATAGCTTCTACGAACGCCACGGCGGTAAGACCATCATCCTGGCCCGTTTCGTGCCGATCGTCAGAACGTTTGCGCCGTTTGTGGCGGGAATGGGGCATATGTCCTATCGTCATTTTGCGATGTATAACGTTGTTGGCGCGCTGCTGTGGGTACTGTTATTTACCTACGCGGGTTATCTGTTCGGCGATTTGCCGATCGTCCAGGAAAACCTTAAGCTGCTGATCGTGGCGATTATCGTCCTGTCCGTATTGCCGGGCGTGATTGAAGTCATCCGCCACAAGCGGGCGGCGGCGAAACAGGCGAAATAACGCGGCGACGATCTTCGGGCGGTATGCCGCCGCCCGAAGAGTGAAGTGTGAGCGGTTCGACCACTTTTTTATCCCATGTTACGGGATGTTATGATTTAATGTGCAACATTCATGGTCTGTGAGGGGCAAAAATGGCATTATGCGCCCCTTGCGACAAAACTGGCATCGACCAGGTTCAGGTAGAAAGGTTATCAATGAGCTGGATTGAACGAATTAAAAGCAATATAACCCCCACCCGTAAGGCAAGTATCCCTGAAGGTGTATGGACCAAGTGCGACAGCTGCGGTCAGGTATTGTACCGCGCAGAGCTGGAGCGCAACCTGGAGGTTTGCCCTAAGTGCGATCACCACATGCGTATGTCGGCGCGCAACCGCCTGCATAGCCTGCTGGACGAAGGTTCCCTCGTGGAGCTGGGAAGCGAGCTCGAGCCGAAAGATGTGCTGAAGTTCCGCGATTCGAAAAAGTATAAAGACCGTCTGGCGTCCGCCCAGAAAGAGACCGGCGAAAAAGACGCGCTGGTGGTCATGAAAGGCACCCTGCATGATATGCCGGTTGTTGCCGCCGCTTTCGAATTCTCCTTTATGGGTGGGTCGATGGGCTCCGTGGTCGGCGCGCGCTTTGTTCGCGCGGTTGAGCAGGCTCTGGAAGACAACTGCCCGCTGATTTGCTTCTCCGCATCCGGCGGCGCCCGTATGCAGGAAGCGCTGATGTCGCTGATGCAGATGGCGAAAACCTCCGCTGCGCTGGCGAAAATGCAGGAGCGCGGCTTGCCGTATATCTCCGTGCTGACCGACCCAACCATGGGCGGCGTGTCTGCGAGCTTTGCGATGCTGGGCGATCTCAACATCGCTGAGCCAAAAGCGCTGATCGGCTTTGCCGGCCCCCGCGTTATCGAGCAGACCGTTCGCGAGAAGCTGCCGCCGGGATTCCAGCGCAGCGAGTTCCTGATTGAGAAAGGGGCGATCGACATGATCGTACGCCGCCCGGAAATGCGTCTGAAGCTGGCCAGCATTCTGGCGAAGCTGATGAACCTTCCGGCGCCAAATCCGGAACCTGCTCACGAAGGTGAGGTGGTGCCACCGGTACCGGATCAGGAACCAGAGGCCTGATAATGCAGAGGGCAGGCCTGACGGCGCTGCCCTTTTTTTTACGCGTAGTTATCCTAACTCTTGCCGGACATCATGGAAAAACAACCTATTCCTCAGGCCACGTCGCCCCTGGCTACGTGGCTTTCTTATCTGGAACATCTGCACAGCAAAACTATCGATCTCGGGCTGGCGCGCGTCAGCGAGGTCGCGCAGCGGATGGCGGTAATGAAACCTGCGCCGTTTGTCTTTACGGTGGCGGGGACCAACGGCAAAGGCACCACCTGCCGTACCCTGGAGTCGGTGCTGATGGCGGCGGGCTATAAGGTTGGCGTTTACAGTTCGCCGCATCTGGTGCGCTACACAGAGCGGGTGCGGGTGCAGGGCGAAGAACTGGCGGAGCTCGCGCATACGACCTCTTTTGCCGAAATTGAAGCCGCGCGCGGCGAGATTTCCCTGAGCTATTTCGAGTTTGGCACCCTCTCCGCGCTGTGGCTGTTTCAGCAGGCGCGGCTGGATGTGGTGATTCTTGAGGTGGGCCTGGGCGGTCGCCTGGATGCGACCAATATCGTCGATGCTGACGTGGCGGTGGTGACCAGTATTGCCCTCGACCATACCGACTGGCTGGGGCCCGATCGCGAAAGCATCGGCCGCGAAAAGGCGGGGATTTTCCGCCCTGGTAAACCGGCTGTCGTCGGCGAACCCGATATGCCGTTGACCATTGCTGAGGTGGCGAGCGAAAAAGGGGCGCGGCTCCTGCGCCGTGACGTTGACTGGCAGTATGACGCCAGTGAACAAGGCTGGTCTTTCCGCGATCGTCAGGGGGCGTTAAGCGATCTGCCGCTGCCGCAGATCCCGCTGCCGAATGCGGCAACGGCGATTGCGGCCTTGCGCGCCAGCGGGCTTAAGGTAAGCGAGCAGGCGTTGCGCGATGGCGTTCAAAACGCGATGCTGCCGGGGCGTTTCCAGATAATCAGCGATGCTCCCCGGACGATCCTGGATGTTGCCCATAATCCGCATGCGGCGGCCTATCTCGCCGGGCGTCTCAAAACCTTATCGAAAACGGGGCGCGTGCTGGCGGTTATTGGTATGCTGCATGACAAGGATATTGCAGGAACGCTGGCAAATTTGCAGGCCGAAGTTGACGACTGGTACTGCGCGCCGCTGGAAGGGCCGCGCGGAGCCACGGCGGAGCAGCTGCTGGAACATTTGCGCGCAGGTAAAGTCTATACTAGCGTCGCTGAGGCGTGGCATGCCGCGATGGCGGACGCCGGGCCTGAAGATACGGTGCTGGTGTGTGGTTCATTCCATACGGTGGCGCATGTAATGGAAGAAATAGACGCGGGGAGAATCGGTGGCGAGTAAGTTTCAGAACCGTTTAGTCGGGACGATTGTGCTGGTGGCGCTGGGGGTGATTATCCTGCCAGGGCTGCTGGATGGTCAGAAAAAACATTATCAGGATGAGTTTGCCGCCATTCCGCTGGTGCCAAAACCGGGGGATCGCGATGAGCCGGATATGCTGCCAGCGGCGACCCAGGCGCTGCCTTCGCAGCCTCCTGAAGGGGCGGCGGAAGAGGTGAGGGCCGGCGATGCCGCTGCGCCATCGCTGGATCCGTCGCGGATACCGGTGAACAACAACAGTTTTGATGTGGTGCAGGAGCCGGTGGTCGCACCGAAACCACAGCCGAAACCTCAGCCGAAGCCGGTAGAGAAGCCGCAACCGCAACCACAGCAGCAGGTTGCGGCGCAGACGCCGCCGCCTAAACCGCAGCAGCAGGCTGAAATTCCGGCACCGACCGGTAAAGCCTATGTGGTGCAGCTTGGGGCGCTGAAGAACGCCGATAAGGTCAACGAGATTGTCGGTAAGCTGCGCGCTTCCGGCTTTAAAGTTTACACGTCGCCTTCGACGCCGGTGCAGGGTAAAATTACCCGTATTCTCGTGGGGCCGGATACCTCGAAGGATAAGCTGAAAGGTCAGCTTGGTGAGCTGAAGCAGCTTTCGGGACTTAGCGGCGTGGTCATGGGCTACAGCCCGAACTAACTCTCTCTTTTTTAAAGGAGTAGAGTGCTGAAACCCCTGTCTGACGCGCTCTGAAGAGGCGAAAGACAGTATGGCGTTGAATGTTTTTTCAGCGCCATTTTTATTTCTGTAGGGCACGGAAATCCCTACGCAAACGTTTTCTTTTTCTGTTAGAATGCGCCCCGAACCGGACGACAGGGCGTAAAATCGTGGGACGTATATGGTCTGGATTGATTACGCCATAATTGCGGTGATTGGTTTTTCCTCACTGGTTAGCCTGATCCGCGGCTTTGTTCGTGAAGCTTTATCGCTGGTAACCTGGGGATGCGCTTTCTTTGTTGCCAGTCATTACTACACTTACCTGGCTGTCTGGTTCACGGGCTTTGAAGACGAACTGGTCCGAAATGGGATTGCTATCGCGATACTGTTTATCGCAACGCTTATCGTCGGCGCTATCGTTAACTTTGTGATAGGTCAGCTGGTGGAAAAAACCGGCCTGTCGGGAACCGACAGGGTGTTAGGGATCTGCTTTGGCGCCCTGCGCGGGGTGCTAATCGTCTCGGCGATTCTGTTCTTTCTCGATAGCTTTACCGGTATGGCGAAAAGCGAAGACTGGCAAAAGTCTGAGCTTATCCCGCAGTTCAGTTTCGTTATCAGATGGTTCTTTGACTATCTGCAGAGCTCGTCAAGTTTCTTGCCCAAAGCATAAGCGTTGGGATGTAGCTTAACGAGGAAAAGACGTATGTGCGGTATTGTCGGTATCGCCGGTGTTATGCCGGTAAACCAGTCGATTTATGACGCGTTAACGGTGCTTCAGCATCGTGGCCAGGATGCCGCAGGCATCATCACCATTGATGCGAACAACTGTTTCCGTTTGCGTAAGGCGAACGGTCTGGTGAGCGACGTTTTTGAAGCTCGCCATATGCAGCGTATGCAGGGCAATATGGGTATTGGTCACGTTCGTTACCCGACGGCTGGCAGCTCCAGCGCCTCCGAGGCACAGCCTTTCTACGTCAACTCGCCGTACGGCATTACGTTGGCGCACAACGGTAACCTGACTAACGCTCACGAGCTGCGTAAAAAGCTGTTTGAAGAAAAACGCCGCCACATCAACACCACCTCTGATTCCGAAATCCTGCTCAATATCTTCGCCAGCGAGCTGGACAACTTCCGCCACTATCCGCTGGAAGCAGACAACATTTTTGCGGCGATCGCCGCCACCAACCGCCAGATTCGCGGCGCTTATGCCTGCGTGGCGATGATTATCGGTCACGGCATGGTCGCTTTCCGCGACCCGAACGGCATTCGTCCGCTGGTGCTGGGCAAGCGCGATATCGGCGATGGCCGCACCGAGTATATGGTCGCTTCGGAAAGCGTGGCGCTGGATACGCTGGGCTTTGAGTTCCTGCGCGACGTGGCGCCTGGTGAAGCGGTATATATCACCGAAAAAGGCCAGCTGTTTACTCGCCAGTGTGCGGAAAACCCGGTCAGCAACCCGTGCCTGTTCGAGTACGTCTATTTTGCGCGTCCAGACTCCTTCATCGACAAAATTTCCGTTTACAGCGCCCGCGTCAATATGGGCACGAAGCTGGGCGAGAAAATTGCCCGCGAGTGGGAAGATCTGGATATCGATGTGGTCATTCCCATTCCGGAAACCTCCTGCGATATCGCGCTGGAAATTGCCCGCATCCTCGATAAGCCGTATCGCCAGGGGTTTGTTAAAAACCGCTACGTTGGCCGTACCTTTATCATGCCGGGCCAGCAGCTGCGCCGTAAGTCCGTGCGCCGTAAGCTTAACGCCAACCGCGCCGAGTTCCGGGATAAGAACGTGCTGCTGGTGGATGACTCCATCGTGCGCGGCACCACCTCTGAGCAGATTATCGAGATGGCGCGCGAAGCCGGGGCGAAGAAAGTGTATCTGGCCTCCGCTGCGCCGGAAATTCGCTTCCCGAACGTGTATGGCATCGATATGCCAACCGCCAATGAGCTGATAGCCCACGGGCGTGAGGTAGATGAGATCCGCCAGATCATCGGCGCCGATGGCCTGATTTTCCAGGATCTGGACGATCTGATTGACGCGGTGCGCGCGGAGAATCCGGATATTCAGCAGTTTGAATGCTCGGTGTTCAACGGTATCTACGTCACTAAAGATGTCGATCAGCAGTATCTGGACTATCTCGACTCTCTGCGTAACGACGACGCGAAAGCGGTTCAGCTGCAGAATGAAGTTGAAAACTTAGAGATGCACAACGAAGGGTAATCCTCTGTTTTGCTGAGAGCCCGCGGTCTGACGGCCGCGGGCTTTTTTATTTTCTCGCGCCAAATGCGGGTCCGCGGTTGCGTCGGAGACTATAATCCGGCAAAGTCTGCGCCATTGTGTGAAAGGGGCAATCATCGTGAAGCGACTCATTATCGGTATTTCTGGCGCCAGCGGCGCGATTTACGGCGTACGCTTGCTCCAGGTTTTGCGCGAAGTTTCGGATGTCGAAACCCATCTTATTTTAAGCCAGGCCGCGCGCCAGACGCTGGCGCTGGAGACGGATTTCTCCCTGCGCGAGGTGCAGGCGTTAGCCGACGTGGTGCACGATGCCCGCGATATCGCCGCCAGCATCTCTTCCGGCTCTTTTAAAACCGCCGGGATGGTGATTTTGCCATGCTCAATGAAGACCCTCTCCGGCATCGTTCATAGCTATACCGACGGGCTGCTGACCAGGGCGGCGGACGTGGTGCTTAAAGAGCGCCGGCCGCTGGTGCTGTGCGTACGGGAAACGCCGTTCCACCTTGGCCATTTACGGCTGCTGGTCCAGGCGGCGGAAATGGGCGCGGTGATTATGCCGCCGGTTCCGGCGTTTTATCATCGCCCGAAAAGCCTGGACGATGTGATCAATCAGACGGTCAATCGCGTGATCGATCAGTTCGATATCTCTCTTCCGCAAGACCTCTTTTCCCGCTGGCAGGGCGCGTAGGGCGCACTAAGATAGTGCGCTTTGTTCACATCCGCCTCCCTGCAGTGCAATTTTGTCGCCTCGATCAAATCCTCAACATTTAATTTGTTTTTTTGCGCTGCGGCACTGCGGTTTATCCGTTATTGCTGGTATCTTCCCTTTTAAGACAAACTTGCAACCTTTATTTAACATATTTAACGCCATTTCCAGCACGCACTGAGAAAATGGCATAAAACGTGCAAGATTTTGCCGGCAGTACAAATAACAAGATAACGCATCGCATAACAACATCACGACACTTAAGGGTAACCTATGAAGAAGACGGTCCTGGCTCTCTCTTTAATGATGGGAATTTGCAGCGCCTCCAGCGCGTTCGCCGCGCTGCCGCAGAATATCCGCATTGGCACCGATGCCACCTACGCGCCTTTCTCTTCAAAGGATGCGAAAGGGGATTTCGTGGGTTTTGACATTGATTTGGGTAACGAGCTCTGTTCGCGCATCAAAGTAAAATGCACCTGGGTCGGCAGCGATTTCGACTCCCTGATCCCGTCGCTGAAGGCCAAGAAAATCGACGCCATTATCTCTTCGCTGTCGATTACGGAAAAACGCCAGCAGGAAATCGCCTTCTCTGACAAGCTCTACGCGGCCGACTCCCGCCTGATCGCCGCCAAAGGCTCGCCGATTCAACCGACGCTGGAATCCCTCAAAGGCAAGCATGTTGGCGTACTGCAGGGCTCCACCCAGGAGGCCTATGGTAATGAACGCTGGCGCAGCCACGGCGTGGACGTTGTGGCCTATCAGAATCAGGATTTGATCTACTCAGACCTTGCTGCGGGTCGCCTGGACGCCGCGTTGCAGGATGAAGTGGCCGCCAGCGAGGGCTTCCTCAAGCAACCTGCCGGTAAAGATTTTGCCTTTGCCGGTCCTTCCGTTAAAGACAAAAAGTTCTTCGGTGATGGTACCGGCATCGGCCTGCGTAAGGACGATAGCGAGCTGAAGGCCGCGTTTGATAAAGCGCTGGCCGACATGCGTAAAGACGGCACCTACGACAAAATGGCGAAGAAATACTTCGACTTCAACGTTTACGGTGATTAAGACGCCCGCTGGCCCGGACGCCGGGCCATGCGCATCCCTTTCTGTCTGATTTTGGTGCAGCTGCGCTTTTAGCGGATCAATTTGGTGCAGGAAATTGCGCACGCGATGTTAAAAAGTGCATAGTTAAGCGTTTCCGATGCGAAAAAATTTGCTTTCCGGCGCAGAATGCTTTGCCTTACCGGGGCGAATAATGGCACGATAACTGCCGTAAGTACTTCTAATAAATCCGTTAGAATGACAGTCTGTTGAGGATAGTTATGAAAAAACTGGCGTTGTCTCTCTCTTTAGCGCTGGCCCTTTCCAGCGTTTCCACTGTATTCGCAGCCATTCCGCAAAAAGTCCGCATCGGCACCGATCCTACTTATGCCCCGTTCGAATCGAAGAATGCGCAGGGTGAACTGGTGGGTTTTGACATCGATCTGGCAAAAGAGCTCTGTAAGCGTATCAATACGCAATGTACCTTCATTGAGAACCCGCTGGACGCGCTGATCCCTTCTTTAAAAGCGAAGAAAATCGACGCCATCATGTCTTCGCTTTCGATCACCGAAAAACGCCAGCAGGAAATTGCCTTCACCGACAAACTGTACGCGGCTGATTCGCGCCTGGTCGTGAAAAAAGGCAGCGATATTACGCCAGACCTCGCGAAGCTGAAAGGCAAGCGCGTTGGTGTTCTCCAGGGTACCACCCAGGAAACCTACGGCAACGAGCACTGGGCGCCAAAAGGCATTGAAATCGTTTCCTATCAGGGACAGGACAATATTTATTCCGACCTGACTGCCGGACGCATTGACGCGGCGTTTCAGGATGAAGTCGCCGCCAGCGAAGGCTTCCTCAAACAGCCTATCGGCAAGGATTATCAGTTCGGCGGTCCGTCGATTAAAGACGAGAAGCTGTTCGGCGTCGGCACCGGTATGGGGCTGCGCAAAGAGGATAACGAACTACGTGAAGCACTGAATAAAGCCTTTGCCGAGATGCGCCAGGATGGCACCTACGACAAGCTGGCGAAGAAATATTTCGATTTTAACGTGTACGGCGACTAACCATCCCGCGTACCCCGTCGCGCGTTATTTTGCGCGCGATGGTTGATGACAGACAGGGCAGACAGCATGCTGTACGGGTTTTCACAGGTTATTTTTCAGGGCGCGCTGGTCACCCTTGAGCTGGCGTTAAGCTCGGTCGTTCTGGCGGTGCTTATCGGTCTGGCGGGCGCCGGGGCGAAACTTTCCAACAATCGTCCGTTGGCGTTGATTTTTGAAGGCTATACCACCTTAATCCGCGGCGTGCCCGATCTGGTGCTGATGCTGCTGATTTTCTACGGGCTACAGATTGCGCTCAACGGCGTAACCGATGCGCTTGGCCTGGCGCAGTTTGATATCGACCCCATGGTGGCGGGGATCATCACGCTGGGCTTTATTTACGGGGCCTACTTCACCGAAACCTTTCGCGGCGCCTTCCTGGCGGTGCCAAAGGGACATATTGAAGCGGCGACGGCCTTCGGCTTTAGCGGTGGGCAAACCTTTCGTCGTATTCTGTTTCCGGCAATGATGCGCTACGCGCTGCCCGGAATCGGCAACAACTGGCAGGTTATCCTCAAAGCGACCGCGCTGGTCTCACTGCTGGGACTGGAAGATGTGGTCAAGGCAACCCAGCTGGCGGGTAAAAGCACCTGGGAGCCGTTCTACTTTGCCATCGTCTGTGGCCTGATTTATCTGGTATTTACAACGGTTTCCAATGGTGTGCTGCTGATGCTCGAACGCCGTTATTCTGTGGGCGTGAAGAGGGCCGACCTGTGATTGATATTATTCAGGAGTACTGGAAATCCCTGCTGTGGACCGACGGCTATCGCTTTACCGGCGTGGCGATTACGCTCTGGCTGCTGATCTCTTCCGTGGTGATGGGCGGCATCCTGGCGGTTTTCCTCGCCATTGGCCGAGTGTCGAGCAATAAATTTATCCAGTTCCCCATCTGGCTGTTCACCTATATCTTTCGCGGCACGCCGCTGTACGTCCAGCTGCTGGTGTTCTATTCCGGAATGTACACGCTTGAGGTCGTCAAAGGCACAGAACTGCTGAACGCCTTCTTTCGCAGCGGCCTGAACTGTACGGTGCTGGCGCTGACGTTGAATACCTGCGCCTACACCACGGAGATTTTCGCCGGGGCGATTCGTTCAGTGCCGGCAGGCGAGATAGAAGCCGCCCGGGCGTACGGTTTTTCTTCGGTCAAAATGTATCGCTGCATTATTTTGCCTTCCGCGCTGCGTATTGCGCTGCCTGCATACAGCAACGAAGTGATTCTGATGCTGCATTCCACCGCGCTGGCTTTTACCGCCACGGTGCCGGATCTGCTGAAAATTGCCCGCGATATTAACTCGGCAACCTACCAGCCGTTTACCGCCTTCGGTATTGCCGCAGTACTGTATTTAATTATCTCGTATGTGTTGATTAGCCTGTTCCGCAGGGCGGAAAAGCGCTGGCTCCAGCATATCAAACCTTCTTCGACGCACTGAGAACGCCATGTCCGACAATAAATTAAATGTAATCGATCTGCATAAACGTTACGGCGAGCATGAAGTACTGAAGGGCGTCTCACTGCGGGCGAAAGCCGGAGACGTGATCAGTATTATTGGCTCATCCGGTTCCGGGAAAAGTACCTTTTTGCGCTGTATTAACTTTCTTGAGAAGCCCAGCGAAGGGACGATCGTTGTTAACGGGCAAAACATTGGCCTGGTTCGCGATAAAGACGGCCAGTTAAAGGTTTCTGATAAAAATCAGCTACGTTTGCTACGTACTCGCCTGACGATGGTATTCCAGCATTTTAACCTGTGGAGCCATATGACGGTGCTGGAAAACGTGATGGAGGCGCCGATTCAGGTGCTGGGCCTGAGTAAACAGGAAGCGCGCGATCGGGCGGTAAAATACCTGGCGAAAGTCGGTATTGATGAACGCCAGCAGATTAAATATCCGGTTCATCTCTCCGGCGGCCAGCAGCAGCGCGTTTCCATTGCCCGCGCGCTGGCGATGGAGCCCGACGTACTGCTGTTTGATGAACCGACGTCGGCGCTTGACCCTGAACTGGTGGGCGAAGTGCTGCGGATCATGCAGCAGCTGGCGGAAGAGGGGAAAACCATGGTCGTGGTCACCCATGAAATGGGCTTTGCACGCCACGTCTCCTCGCACGTGATCTTCCTGCATCAGGGCAAAATTGAAGAAGAAGGGCATCCTGACGAGGTTTTCGGCAACCCGAAAAGCCAGCGTCTGCAGCAGTTCCTGAAGGGCTCTTTGAAGTAAACACTGTCCAGCCCCCGGCGGAACACTCTCCGTCGGGGCGGCTAACGCTCCAGCCGATACACCCAGTCGTCATAGTCAATGCCGTTCAGATGATACGCTTTTTCGAGCACCTGAATGCGGATAAAGCCGTGTTTTTCCAGCAGACGGGAAGAGCCCGCGTTACTGCCCAGCACCCAGGCATTTATTGCGTGAACGCCGAGCTGCTGAAATCCGTAGTCGCAAATCGCTTTTAGCGCTTCACTGGCGTAACCCTTCCCCTGAGCATCAGGCAGGAGAGCGTATCCGACATCCGCTTCGTGCGGATTTTTACCGCTGATGCGCAGGCCAATATCGCCAACCGCCGCGCCGCTGGCGTCGCGCAGTACGAATACGCCCGGGTCAGCGCAGCGTGATGCAAACAGCGTCCGCAGCGCCGGCTCCTCAAGAATCTCGCCCATATAGCGCATCACTTCCGGGTCTCGCCTTAAGCGCAGGAAAAAAGGCCAGTCGGATGAGTGAAACGGAGAGAGGCGCAGGCGCGGAGTGGTGAGTATTCTCATAAAGCGGTCCATAGCGGTGGATTATTCCGCCACCTTAACATCATAAAGCGCCGGAAGGGCAATGCGTCTAAGCAACCGTCGGACAAGCCCGGGGCTGATTTCCGAAGCCGCGCAGATAGCGCAGCACGGTGGTGCTCTCCGGCGTCGCCCTCAGTTGTAGCGCCAGGTTAAGGTTATCCAGAACTGTCGCGTGGGCGACCAGCGGTGAATCTTCGGCAAGCCGTCCTTCCATCACCAGCCAGCCCACGACGGTTTTCCAGCGCCACAGCGGGGAATTGCCTTTAACCCGCTGTACCGGCCCGGGAAACTGACCTGAGCCTCGTGCGCCATCTTTTAATAAGGCGACGGCCTGTCGCGTCAGGCCGGTAAGTTCGGCAATATCGCTTAAACCGACCAGCGCGGAATCGACGGATTCAACCCGCGCGTTCAGAGCCGATGCGGATTCGATATCGGCAATCGCTGACAGAATAGCCTGCTCAAGAGAGTCTCTTTCGCGATCGAACTCCAGATAGACCGCCGTTCCGTAAAAACAGACCAGGGCGTCAGCGCAGCCTGCGGCATGCAGCGCATCTTCCAGACCCACGGTACGAGCAGTTACGCCGGAGAGGGTGAGCGTAAAATTATACAGCGCCATGGTTTAATCCTTCTTGTGGTTAATCTGACCCGAGGCAGGCGGCTGGCAGCGGTCGACCATTCTGATAATTTGCCTGGCGTGGTTAATGGGTACCGCAGGCGTTGACCAGATGCTCATCATATGTTCCCGGTGCCGGGCTGTCCCACACATCAACCTGCCAAAACAGTGAGCGCTTTTGCCGCCAGTGATAAAAATCCAGTCTCGTGCCAGCGCGTAGTCAATAGCTGCTCTGATATGTTTATCCGGATGTTCCTTCATCAATTCGTCCTGGTAATGCTGAATAAGTTGTTGACGAATGTCAACGGTGTGATGGTGTTAAATTACACACAGGGGTTATGGCAGAGTGAAAGGCATATCACTGGAATGAGATTCACAGTTAAGGCGACACAGGACGGGTGATTTTTGCGCGCTGCGAGGCGGATTCCATAAATTAATCAGGGAGAGCGATACTCTCCCTGATGGACCTGGACTACCGCAGCACGTTGGCCAGCGCTTCTTCCAGATCGTACCAACGAAAGCCAAATCCGGCGGCTTCCAGGCGTTTAGGCAGCGCGCGCTGGCCGCCGAGTACCAGAACGGAAGATTCACCCATCAGCAGGCGAATGGCCGCCGCCGGGACGCGGAAAATGGCAGGGCGATTTAGCGCATGCCCCAGCGCGTGGGCGAACTGCTCGTTGCGCACAGGGTAAGGGGAAACCATATTAAACGGCCCCCGCAGGTCGTTATCCAGCAGCCAGAGAATACCGTTGACCATGTCGTCGATGTGGATCCACGCCAGATATTGCCTTCCGCTACCGATAGGGCCGCCGAGGCCAAGCTTAAAGGCCGGCGTCATTTTGGCCAGAATACCGCCTCGCGGCGCCAGCACCACGCCGGTACGCAGCAGGCAGACGCGGGTGCGATCGCTCTGCGCTTCGCAGGCGATTTGCTCCCAGCGGGCGCAAAGCTTGTGGGTAAACTCGTTGTGCGGCGGCTCCTCTTCGGTTACCACGACTTCACCGAGGTCGCCATAATAACCGGCGGCGGAGCCGCTAATCAGCACCGAGGGCGGCGTATCGCTGGCGTTGAATAGCGTGACCAGCTTTTGGGTGGTATCCCAGCGGCTGTGGCAGAGACGCTGTTTCTGCTCCGCCGTCCAGCGCTTATCGGCGATCGGCTCGCCGGCCAGATTAATGACGGCATCAATGCCGTTGAGGTTCGCCTGATGCTCGAAATCGCGCCACAGGGTGACGCGCGAATCGAGGCGGCTTTTGGCCTTTTCAGGGCTGCGCGTAGAAACCGTTACGTGATGTCCAAGCTCCAGTAGCCGGGGGATCAGATGGCGGCCAATCAGGCCGGTACCGCCAGTAAGCAGAACGTTCATAGCGCCTCCCTAAGATGCGTCTAGCGCCGCCAGCTCATCGTCATGGATACCGAATCGGCGTAGCGCAGCGCATGCAGTTTATCGATCTCTACTTCAGCATATGTGACCCAGTGATGTTCGCGTGCGATGTCGAGCACATCCTGAGTTAATTTTTCCAGCAGAGAGAAGCGGTTATTCTCAATATGGCTAATAATGCGCTTGGTGATGGTGCGGTAGTTCAGCGCATCGTTAATATCTTCGCTGTTGCGTGATTTTTCCGCCGGGTAGTGGATCGCGACGTTAACCACCACGTCCTGGCGGTTGGCGATCTCTTCCTCTTTAATTCCGATAAAAGTACGCAGGCGCAGGTTCTTAATTCGAATAATGGCGTCTGGTTGAGACATGGCAGGCTTCCTCCGTGTAGTAATTTCCGCAATCATACATCAAAGCTTCCCGGGCGAGCAGGGGGTTAATGGGCTTCTGTTTTCAGAAGCGCTTCAACGGTGGCCGGGCGCTGGCGAATGCGTTCAAACCAGTTATGCACCGCCGGGTAATTGGCAAGGTCGATACGCTGGCGCTGATGGGCATTCACCCACGGCCAGCAGGCGATATCGGCGATGCTGTAGTGATTGCCGCCAAGCCAGGGACTCTCGCCAAGGCGCCGATTGAGCACGCCATACAGGCGCTGCGTTTCCACCTGATAGCGCTCAATGGCGTAGGGCACCGCCTGCGGAGCAAAGTGGTTGAAGTGATGATTTTGTCCGAGCATCGGCCCCAACCCGCCGACCTGCCAGAATAACCACTGTAGGGTGACGTGGCGCTCGCGGAGCTCGCCGCTCAGTAATTTTCCAGTTTTTTCAGCCAGATAGAGCAGGATGGCGCCGGATTCAAACAGGCTTAATGGGCCACCACCGTCGGCGGGAGCGTGGTCAACGATCGCTGGGATCTTGTTGTTGGGTGAGATCGCGAGAAACTGCGGATGAAACTGTTCCCCCTTGCCGATATCCACCCGGATGAGGCGATATGCCAGCTGCGCTTCTTCGAGGAATAACGTGATTTTGTGGCCATTAGGAGTGGGTGCGTAGTAAAAATCGATCATGAAAATTCCTCGCCGTCACAGGTCGCAAACTTTTCGAGTATAGGTGAACTGGCATCATCCGACAGGTTTGCCTCATCCTGGATGACTTTCGCCGATCGCGTTCACCCCCTGAGAAGTATGTAAGATCCTCAGCGTGGCGGTCAGTGACATCCTCTGAAAGACAGGATATGTTGGCGTATCGCCCCATTACATTAGCCATTGAGGATGCTATGAGCCAGCCCGCGATTACCCTGTGGTCCGACGCCGATTTTTTCTCGCCATATGTGATGTCCGTATACGTTGCCCTGCAGGAAAAGAGCCTGCCTTTTACCCTGAAAACCGTTAACCTCGACAGCGGCGAACATTTGCAAAGCGGCTGGAAAGGCTACAGCGCGACGCGTCGCGTACCGCTGCTGGAGATCGGGGAATTCTTCCTGAGCGAATCCTCCGCGATTACCGAATATCTGGATGAGCGCTTTGCGCCCCCGGAATGGGAGCGGCTTTACCCGCATGACCTGCAAAAGTGCGCGCGGGCGCGTCAGGTGCAGGCCTGGCTGCGTAGCGATTTAATGCCGATTCGCGAAGAGCGCTCCACGGACGTGGTCTTTGCCGCAGCAAAGAAACCTCCGCTCAGCGAAGCCGGGAAAAAAAGCGCCGACAAGCTGTTTGCAACGGCTGGCGTTCTGCTGTCCCATGGCGGGCAGAATCTATTTGGCGAATGGTCCATTGCCGATACCGACCTGGCGCTGATGCTCAATCGCCTGGTCCTGAACGGCGATGAGGTTCCCGCCGCGCTGGTGGATTACGCCACCTTCCAGTGGCAGCGGGCGTCGGTTCAGCGCTACGTCGCACTCTCAGCCAAACGCGCGGGCTGATAAGCGCCAGCGGTTCCGTTATCATAGCGGCATCGTAATGCGTGGAGATGAAATGTATGAAGCTGATGTTTGCCTCGGATATCCACGGCTCTCTGCCTGCCGCTGAACGCGTGCTTGCGCTGTTCGCGCGCAGTGGGGCGCAGTGGCTGGTTATCCTCGGCGATGTGCTCAATCACGGGCCGCGTAACGCCCTTCCCGAAGGCTATGCGCCGGCCCTGGTCGCGGAGGCGCTAAATAGCGTGGCGGAGCGGGTGATTGCCGTACGCGGCAACTGCGACAGCGAAGTCGATCAAATGCTGCTGCGGTTCCCCATTACCGCCCCCTGGCAGCAGGTTTTGAGCGCGCGAACCCGTCTGTTTCTGACCCACGGGCATCTGTATAGCCCCGAAAATTTGCCTCCTCTCGCCGCTGGCGATGTGCTGGCTTATGGCCATACTCATATTCCGGTTGCCGAGAAACGCGGCGAGATTTTTCTCTACAATCCCGGCTCGGTCAGCATCCCTAAAGGGGGATTTACCGCCAGCTACGGTCTTCTGAACGAGGGGCAATTGCAGGTTTTAGCACTCGATGATAATCAGGTTATTGCAGAGGTCGCAATTTACCCGTAATTTACCCCTCAACCGTATAGACGCGCCGCAAGAGCGCTTTAAAAAGTAAGGTTTCCTGATGGCGGAACAGAATCATTTGGCAAGCACAGAATGGGTCGATATTGTTAATGAAAACAATGAGGTGATAGCACAGTCCAGCCGCGAACAAATGCGTGCGGAGTGCCTGCGTCATCGAGCGACCTACATTGTTGTTCATGATGGGATGGGCAAAATCCTGGTGCAGCGTCGTACCGAAACAAAAGATTTCCAGCCGGGTATGCTGGACGCCACCGCCGGCGGCGTGGTGCAGGCTGACGAGCAAATGCTGGAATCCGCGCGCCGTGAGGCGGAAGAAGAGCTCGGTATTGCCGGCGTGCCTTTTGCTGACCACGGGCAGTTCTACTACGAAGATAAACACTGCCGCGTCTGGGGCGGCCTGTTTAGCTGCGTATCGCACGGCCCGTTCGCGCTGCAGGAAGAAGAAGTGAGCGAAGTGTGCTGGCTGACGCCGGAAGAGATCACCGCCCGCTGCGATGAGTTCACTCCGGACTCATTAAAAGCGCTGGCGCTGTGGATGACCCGCAATGCGAATAATGAGTCAGCAAAAAGCGAAAAGCAGGAAGAGGCTGAGTAGTTTTCTAACAGCTGTCCCTCATGCATAAACTGGACGCGATGGGCTTTCTGTCGCTCCAGTTTCCCTCCGTAAGACGCTCCAGAAGGACGCGCCCGGCTTCTATACCAATCTTATGGTGCGGTACCGCCATGGTCGTTAACGGCGGCTGGCAGACCCGGCTCACGTCGCTGTCGCCAAAACCGACGACGGCTAAATCATCCGGTACCTTTATGCGCCGACGCTGACATTCATACAGCGCTCCGCATGCCAGCTCATCGGAAACGCAAACCAGCGCATCCAGCTCCGGCCATGCCAGCAAAAACTCCGGCAGCTGTGAAGCGCCGGTGGAAAAGTTGGCGGGCAGCGCGGCGTTAATTACCCGGTTAGGCGACATATGATGGCGCAGCATGGCTTTATACCACCCCTGCAAATGCTGCTGAAAAATCCACTGTTCCTGATTGGCGCACAGCAGACCGATATTCTGATAGCCGCGGTGGATAAGCATCTCCGTCAGCTCGAACATCGCCGCTACGTTATCAATGCCAATATTCATGTCGATCGGATCGGCGCGCATTGCGCCCATCTCCACCACAGGAATCGAGGCGTTCTTCAGCCAGTGGCGTACGGTATCGCTGTGTTCAACGCTAAGCAGAATGGCGGCGGCGATGTTAGAGGCCAGCAGCGTTTCCAGCAGCTTTTCTTCCTGCTCCAGACGGTGCAGCGATTCTGCCAGCATGATTTGATACCCTGCCGGCTGTAATACCTGCTGAAGCCCGGCAAACATCGCCGAACAGCCCGCCTCTGCAAGATTTGGCACCACCATCGCAATGGTTCTTGAGGAGGCAGACGCCAGCGCGCTGGCGGCGAGATTAGGCATGTACCCTAGCTCTTGCACCGCCGCTTCGATTTTTTCACGTAGCTTATCGGAAACCTGTTCCGGCGTGCGAAGGGCGCGGGACACGGTCATGGTTCCCACACCAGCCAGCTGAGCAACATCGGCGATCGTGACTTTACCGGTACTACGCCGTTTTCGGGTTAGAGACATACATATTCCTGCTAAACAGACGTTTTTATTATCATCCATTACTTCATGTGTCAGGGAGTATACGCCTTAAACGGGCCTTTTTGCTGCGTTTTGATGGGATGATTACGAATTGATAGCGCTATCACAAATCTGAATGTTCAGCATTGGTAGCGCTATCTTTGTGATCGTTCTCGCAGATAACTATTGGCTGCTTGCATAAAGTTTGCCCATCTTTTGCTAAAAGAGGCGGGACAAAATGCTCACGACTTGGCTCTCTGATGCCACCATCGCGCTGCGGCAAAGCGTAGAGACCTGGCCACAGGCGCTGGACATCTGCGCCCGGCCGCTGCTGAAGGCCGACGTTATCGAACCTGCCTACGTGACGGCCATCGTGGAGCAGCATCAGCGGCTCGGGCCGTACTACGTGCTGGCCCCGGGACTAGCGATGCCGCATGCGCGGCCTGAGGAGGGCGCGAAGGGCCTGGGGCTGTCGCTGTTGAAACTGCAACAAGGGGTATCGTTTGGCTCTGAGGAGTTCGACCCGGTTGATATTATTATTATGCTTGCGGCGCCGGATAAACATAGCCATATCGAAATGATTTCTGCCCTGGCGGAATTATTTTCCAGCGATGAAGATATGAATAAATTACATCAGACAACCAATATTGAGGAGATAAAAACGATCATCGCGCGCTACTGATTCAATTTTATTATCCGGCTTATAACCCATTACGCGCCTGCGTGATGCGGACGTACTCTACCCAAAAAAGGTGATAACAATGAAAATTATGGCAATTTGCGGCTCTGGCCTGGGCAGTAGTTTTATGGTTGAGATGAATATAAAAAAAGTGCTTAAAAAACTCGATATCGAGGCCGAGGTAGAGCACTCCGATCTGTCGTCGGCAACGCCGGGCGCGGCGGATTTATTCGTGATGGCAAAAGACATTGCCGCCAGCGCCAGCGTGCCGGAAAGCCAGCTGGTGGTGATTACCAACATCATCGATATTAACGAACTCGAAGCGCAGCTGCGCGCGTGGTTCGCCAGACAATAATTATTGATAGCGAGGTGGATATGTTTATCCTTGAAACGCTGAATTTTGTTGTTGATATTCTAAAAGTACCCTCGGTGCTGGTCGGTTTAATTGCGTTAATTGGTCTGGTAGCGCAAAAGAAATCTTTCTCAGATGTCGTCAAGGGAACCATTAAAACAATTCTGGGTTTTATTGTTCTTGGCGGCGGTGCGACGGTATTAGTCGGTTCGCTGAATCCGCTGGGGGGCATGTTTGAACATGCTTTTAATATTCAGGGCATTATTCCTAATAACGAGGCGATTGTTTCTATTGCCCTGGAAAAATACGGTGCTTCAACCGCGCTGATTATGGCGTTCGGGATGGTAGCGAATATTGTGGTCGCCCGGTTTACGCGTCTGAAGTATATCTTCCTGACCGGTCACCACACTTTCTATATGGCCTGTATGATCGGCGTGATTCTTACCGTGGCGGGTTTCGAAGGCGTCGGGCTGGTCTTTACCGGCTCTCTGATCCTCGGGCTGGTGATGGCGTTCTTCCCGGCGCTGGCCCAGCGCTATATGAAGCGTATTACCGGTACGGATGATATCGCTTTCGGCCATTTCGGCACCCTCGGCTATGTGCTGTCGGGTTGGATCGGTAGCGTCTGCGGTAAAGGATCGCGTTCAACTGAAGAGATGAACCTGCCGAAAAACCTGAGCTTCCTGCGCGACAGCTCCATCTCCATTTCGCTGACCATGATGATTATTTATCTGATTATGGCGGTGAGCGCGGGGCGCGAGTACGTGGAAAGCACCTTTAGCGGAGGCCAGAACTACCTGGTTTACGCCATCATTATGGCGATTACCTTCGCCGCCGGGGTGTTCATCATCCTGCAAGGGGTACGTCTGATCCTCGCGGAAATCGTGCCGGCCTTTACCGGATTTTCAGAAAAGCTGGTGCCCAACGCCCGTCCGGCGCTGGACTGCCCGGTCGTTTACCCCTACGCGCCCAACGCGGTGCTGATTGGCTTCCTGTTTAGCTTCCTCGGCGGTCTGGTCGGGCTGTTCCTCTGCGGGCAGTTTAAATGGGTGCTGATCCTGCCCGGCGTGGTGCCGCATTTCTTTACCGGCGCGACCGCAGGCGTCTTTGGCAACGCCACCGGCGGGCGGCGCGGGGCGATGATTGGCGCGTTTGCCAACGGCCTGCTGATCACCTTCCTGCCGGTGCTGCTGCTGCCGGTACTGGGGGCGATTGGCTTTGCCAACACCACTTTCTCGGATGCGGATTTCGGCGCCGTGGGTATCGTGCTGGGTAACCTGGCCCGCTACCTGTCGCCGTTTGCGATTACCGGCCTAGTTGTGGCGTTGTTTGTGCTGCTGGTGGCGTACAACGTTTTTGTGAAAAAGAAACCTGTGGGCGGCGGCGCGCAGGAGAACAGCGGAGCGAAATCATGAATGTGCAAGAAGTGACTAACCTGGCGCGGGACATTCGCGTCGCTACCCTGAAATCGCTGACGGACCTCGGTTTCGGCCACTACGGCGGCAGTATGTCGGTCGTGGAGACGCTGGCGGTACTGTACGGCGCGGTGATGAAAATTGATCCCGCGGACCCGGACTGGCCAGAGCGCGACTACTTTGTGTTATCAAAAGGTCATGCCGGCCCCGCGCTGTACAGTACGTTAGCGATTAAGGGGTATTTCCCGATGGAGGAGCTGAGCACGCTAAACCAGAACGGTACGCGGCTGCCAAGCCATCCGGACCGGCTGAAAACGCGTGGGGTGGACGCCACTACGGGCTCGCTGGGGCAGGGGATTTCCATCGCCGGCGGCATGGCGCTGTCGCATAAGCTGGCGGGGCGGGCGAATCGCGTGTTCTGTATCGTTGGCGACGGCGAGCTGAATGAAGGCCAGTGCTGGGAAGCCTTTCAGTTTATTGCCCATCACCGTTTGAATAATCTGACCGTGTTTGTTGACTGGAACAAGCTACAGCTTGACGGCAGGCTGGATGAAATCATTTGCGCTTTCAACCTGGAGGATAAATTCCGCGCCTTTGGTTTTGATGTTGTCACCGTCAAAGGCGATGACATCCCCGGGCTGCTGGCCGCGGTTCAACCCGTACCTCCCGTCGATGCGCGCCCGCGCGTGGTTATTCTCGATAGCGTGAAAGGCCAGGGCGTGCCGTATCTCGAGAATCTCAGTAATAACCACCATTTACGCCTGACGGCGGAGATGAAAGAGACGCTAAACGAGACGATTCGCCAACTGGAGGCTGAACATGATTAAGGTTGTACCCGCAGGGCAAAAAGATGCCGTAGAGATGCGTAAAGTCTATGCCGGATTCGTCGCGCAGCAAATTGAAGCCAGGAGCCCGATTATCGCGCTGGAAGCGGATCTGATGAGCTCCATGGCGATGGATGGCGTCGCGCGGCAGCATCCGCAGCACGTCATCAACTGCGGCATTATGGAAGCCAACGTGATCGGCACCGCCGCCGGGCTATCGTTGACCGGACGCAAGCCGTTTGTCCATACCTTTACCGCTTTCGCCAGCCGCCGCTGCTTCGACCAGCTGTTTATGTCGCTCGATTATCAGCGGAATAACGTCAAGGTGATCGCCTCTGACGCCGGGGTGACCGCCTGCCATAACGGCGGAACCCATATGTCGTTTGAAGATATGGGGATCGTGCGCGGTCTGGCGCATTCGGTGGTACTGGAAGTGACCGATGCGGTGATGTTTGAGGATATTCTGCGGCAGCTTATCGATCTCGACGGTTTTTACTGGGTACGCACGATCCGCAAACAGGCGCCGAGCGTCTATGCGCCGGGTTCGACGTTTACCATCGGCAAAGGGAATGTGCTGCGCGAAGGCGACGACATTACCCTGATTGCCAACGGGATCATGGTGGCGGAAGCCCTTGAGGCGGCGCGTCAGCTTGAGCAGGAAGGGGTCAGCGCGGCGGTGATTGATATGTTTACCCTGAAGCCCATCGACCGCATGCTGGTGAAAAATTATGCCGAGAAAACCGGACGTATCGTGACCTGTGAAAACCACAGTATTCATAACGGACTGGGATCGGCGGTGGCGGAAGTGCTGGTGGAGACCTGCCCGGTTCCGATGCGTCGCGTGGGGGTGAAAGAGCGCTACGGCCAGGTGGGAACGCAGGATTTCTTGCAGAAGGAGTATGGCCTGACGGCGCATGATATTGTCTCGGCGGCGCGAGAGCTGCTGTAAATAAAAAGGCGACCATCCGGTCGCCTTTTTTCATGCAGCGGGCAGATTATGCTTGCTGCTGGGACGACTGAATCGCGGTCAGGGCGATGGTATAGACGATATCGTCAACCAGCGCGCCACGGGACAGGTCGTTCACCGGCTTACGCATCCCCTGCAGCATCGGCCCGATGGAGATCAGGTCGGCAGAACGCTGTACGGCTTTGTAAGTGGTGTTACCGGTGTTCAGATCCGGGAAGATGAACACGGTAGCGCGGCCGGCAACCGGGGAGTTCGGCGCTTTGGATTTCGCAACGTCAGCCATGACCGCCGCATCGTACTGCAGCGGGCCGTCGATCATCAGGTCAGGACGTTTTTCCTGCGCCAGACGCGTGGCTTCGCGTACTTTCTCTACATCGCTGCCTGCGCCAGAGGTGCCGGTGGAGTAGGAGAGCATGGCCACGCGCGGTTCGATGCCGAAGGCAATTGCGGAGTCTGCGGACTGGATGGCGATTTCAGCCAGCTGTTCAGCGGTGGGATCCGGGTTGATCGCGCAGTCGCCGTAAACGTAAACCTGTTCCGGCAGCAGCATGAAGAATACGGAGGAGACCAGGGAGCTGCCCGGCGCCGTTTTGATCAGCTGCAGCGGCGGACGGATGGTGTTGGCGGTGGTGTGAACCGCGCCGGATACCAGACCGTCGACTTCGTCCTGCTCCAGCATCAGGGTGCCGAGAACCACGTTGTCTTCCAGCTGCTCGCGGGCAACCGCTTCGGTCATCCCCTTGCTCTTACGCAGCTCGACCAGGCGAGCAACGTAGCTTTCGCGAACCACTTCCGGGTCAACGATTTCAATACCGGCGCCCAGCTCTACGCCCTGAGAGGCGGCCACGCGGGTGATTTCATCCGGGTTACCCAGCAGTACGCAGGTGGCGATACCGCGCTCGGCGCAGATAGCCGCGGCTTTAACGGTACGCGGCTCGTTGCCTTCCGGCAGCACGACGCGCTTGCCTGCTTTACGCGCCAGCTCGGTAAGCTGATAGCGGAAGGCTGGCGGAGAGAGGCGACGGCTGCGCTCGGAAGTTGCGGTCAGCGATTCAATCCAGTCGGCGTTGATATAGTTAGCCACGTATTCCTGAACTTTCTCGATGCGCTCGTGATCGTCAACCGGAACTTCCAGGTTGAAGCTCTGCAGGCTCAGAGAGGTTTGCCAGGTGTTGGTGTTAACCATGAATACCGGCAGGCCGGTTGCAAACGCGCGTTCGCACAGTTTGCTGATGCGGGCGTCCATTTCGTAGCCGCCGGTCAGCAGGATAGCGCCGATTTCCACGCCGTTCATCGCGGCCAGGCAGGCGGCGACCAGAACGTCAGGACGGTCTGCGGAAGTGACCAGCAGGGAACCTGCGCGGAAGTGTTCCAGCATGTGCGGAATGCTACGCGCACAGAAGGTGACGGACTTCACGCGACGGGTATTGATATCGCCTTCGTTGATGATGGTGGCGTTCAGGTGATGCGCCATATCAATCGCGCGGGTGGCGATCAGATCGAAGCTCCACGGCACCGCGCCCAGAACCGGTAATGGGCTACCGCTCTGCAGCTGAGCCGGATCGATCTTCACGACTTTTGCTTTGGAAGAGTCGTCGAAGATTTCCGACAGGTCAGGGCGAGTACGGCCCTGTTCGTCAACCGGCGCATTCAGCTTGTTGACGATCACGCCGGTGACGCTGGTGTTTTTCGCGCCGCCGAAGCTGCTGCGAGTCAGCTCAATGCGCTCTTTCAGCTGTTCCGGAGTATCGGTACCCTGGGACATCACAAAAACGATTTCAGCGTTCAGCGTTTTCGCGATTTCGTAGTTCAGAGACTGGGCAAACTGATGTTTGCGGGTCGGGACCAGACCTTCAACCAGCACCACTTCCGCATCTTGCGCGTTGGCGTGGTAGTTGGCGATGATCTCTTCCATCAGCACGTCTTTCTGATTGCTGGAGAGCAGCGACTCAACGTGGCTCATCTTCAGCGGTTCTGCGGCCGGAAGGTCGGAGTTCGCGCGAATAATAGTGGTAGTCTGGTCTGGCGCATCGCCACCGGCACGCGGTTGAGCGATAGGTTTAAAGACGCTCAGACGAACGCCTTTACGTTCCATAGCACGGATAACACCGAGGCTGACGCTGGTCAGGCCTACGCTGGTTCCGGTAGGGATCAGCATGATTGTACGGGACACGATATATCCTCTTTCGTTACCGCCAGTATCAGGCGGGATACAAAACTGCACCACCAGCTTCCCGTCATACTTCAAGTTGCATGTGCGTTGGCTTTACTCGCTCACCCCAGTTACGTACTACTCGTACGCTCCTGGGGGATTCTCTGCGTCGCCGCCTTCCTGCAACTCGAATTATTTAGGGTTATGGCTGGCGGTGTGGAATCAGGCGGTCAGACGGTTGGCGTCTTGCGCGATGACCAGCTCTTCGTTGGTCGGAATGACGATAGCCGGGCGAGTGCCTTCTTTGTTGATGAAGCCAGACTTGCCGAAACGGGCTGCCAGGTTACGCTCGTGATCAACTTCAAAGCCCAGTACGCCCAGTTTGCCCAGAGACAGTTCGCGAACCATCGCGGCGTTCTCACCGATACCACCGGTGAATACGACGGCGTCCAGACGACCGTCCATCAGCGCGGTGTAGGAGCCGATATATTTCGCCAGGCGGTGGCAGTAAACGTCCATGGCACGTTTAGCGTCAGCTTTTTCCTGGTAGTTGTCTTCAACGTAGCGGCAGTCGCTGGTCACTTCGGTCAGACCGAGCAGACCGGACTCTTTGGTCAGCATTTTGTTGATGGCGTCTACGCTCATGCCCAAGGCATCGTGCAGATGGAAAATGATTGCCGGGTCGATATCGCCAGAACGCGTACCCATAACCAGACCTTCCAGCGGAGTCAGCCCCATGGAAGTGTCAACGCATTTACCGTTGCGGATAGCGGAAACGGAACCACCGTTGCCCAGATGGCAGGTGATGATGTTCAGTTCTTCAACCGGTTTGTTCAGAACTTTCGCGGCTTCCTGAGTCACATAGAAGTGGCTGGTGCCGTGCGCGCCGTAGCGACGTACGCCGTGTTCTTTGTACAGGCTGTACGGCAGGGCATAGAGGTAAGATTCTTCCGGCATGGTCTGATGGAACGCGGTGTCGAACACGGCAACGTTCTTGTCTTTCAGATTAGGGAAAGATTTCAGCGCCTCAGCGATACCGATCAGGTGCGCCGGGTTGTGCAGCGGAGCGAAAGAGGCGGAGTCTTTGATTCCCTGAATCACGGAGTCATCGATAACGACGGAGCTGGTGTATTTTTCACCACCGTGAACGATGCGGTGGCCGATTGCGGTCAGCTGAGCAGACAGTTCTGGTTTTTGTGCCAGAATAGTGTTAACGATAAAGTTCAGCGCTTCACTGTGAGCAGCGCCAGCGCCTAATTCGGCTTCTTGCTTGCTGCCGTCCATTTTCCATTTGATACGGGCTTCAGGAAGATGGAAACATTCTGCTAAACCAGACAGGTATTCGTCACCGTTGACGGCATCAAGGATAGCGAATTTCAGAGAGGAGCTACCGCAGTTCAGAACCAGTACTAACTTACTCGACATGGAAGTACCTTTTATGATACGTGGCTAAAAAAACGTCAATGTGTCACAAAGCGTAGCGCAGGATGACATCGACATTTATGATTAACATCATGCCTTGTACTGTTTTCGGGCACGATGAGAGAAGTACATTTGATTTTATGTCATTTTGCATAATTTTCAGCCGGTGGCAGAATATGCGATAATTTGACTAACCTGGTAAAAGGGTCTAACCGCCCCTCAGGTGCGCACAGAATACCTGATTGAGGCCGTCATTGCCAAAATCTTTTGAACGTTGTCATGCACAGTTGGTGTTTTGCACAAATTTTTTAAGTTTTATATGTAAAGTTGAGGTAAGCCATGTCCGGTCCCGAGAATCGCCCTGTGAGTTTTTTTGGCTTGTTTCGCCACGGGCAGCACTATGCAAAGACCTGGCCTCTGGATAAGCGCCTTGCCCCGGTGTTTATTGAAAACCGTATTATTCGCGCCACGCGCTATGCGATTCGCATCATGCCGCCGGTGGCGATTTTCACGCTGTGCTGGCAAATCGCCCTCGGCGGCCAGCTGGGCCCTGCCGTGGCTACCGCGCTGTTCGCGCTGAGTCTGCCGATGCAAGGCTTATGGTGGCTGGGTAAGCGTTCGGTAACGCCGCTGCCGCCGTCGATACTGAACTGGTTTTATGAAGTACGGGGTAAACTCCAGGAGGCGGGACAAGCGCTGACGCCGGTTGACGGCAAGCCGGATTATCAGGCTTTAGCTGACACGCTTAAGCGCGCCTTCAAACAACTGGATAAAACTTTCCTTGATGATTTGTAATTGTATCGGGAAAACGCATATAAAAGAAGGCGCATAATTGATGCGCCTTCTTTTTTCACGTCGTAAAAGTGCCACAGGAGTCAAAAATGGAAATGACCAATGCGCAGCGTCTGATTCTGTCGAATCAATACAAAATGATGACGATGCTCGATCCGGACAACGCTGAACGTTACCGCCGCCTGCAGACCATCATTGAGCGTGGATACGGGCTGCAGATGCGTGAGCTGGACCGCGAGTTTGGCCAGCTTACCGAGGAAACGTGTCGTACCATCATTGATATCATGGAGATGTATCACGCGCTGCATGTCTCTTGGACGAACCTGAAGGATGCCAGCGGAATTGACGAGCGTCGGGTCACCTTCCTCGGCTTTGACGTAGCGACCGAAGCCCGCTATCTCGGCTATGTCCGCTTTATGGTTAACGTTGAAGGGCGCTATAGCCACTTTGACGCCGGCACTCACGGCTTTAACGCCCAGACCCCGATGTGGGAAAAATACCAGCGCATGCTGAGCACCTGGCACTCCTGCCCGCGTCAGTACCATTTAAGCAGTAACGAAATTAACCAAATTATCAACGCCTGATGGAGGTTCCCGTGCAGTGTAAAGGTTTCCTGTTTGATCTTGACGGGACATTGGTCGATTCGTTGCCGGTAGTGGAGCGTTCGTGGTGCAAATGGGCGGATCGGTTCAGTATCCCTCATGATGAAGTGCTGAACTTCATTCATGGCAAACAGGCGATAACCTCGTTGCGTCATTTTCTCCCCGGCCGCAGCGAAGAGGAGATTCAGGCAGAGTTCACCCTGCTGGAAACGGTAGAAGCAACGGATACGGATGGCGTAACGGCGCTGCCGGGCGCGGTGGCGTTGCTCAGGACGCTCGATCGCGCGGGGATTCCGTGGGCGATCGTGACGTCGGGTTCGATACCCGTCGCCCACGCTCGTCATCGTGCCGCGGGGCTGCCTGAGGCGAAGGTTTTTGTTACCGCCGAGCGCGTAAAGCACGGGAAACCCGCACCGGACGCCTACCTGCTGGGGGCTGAACTGTTGGGGCTGGCGCCGGGGGATTGCGCCGTCGTGGAGGATGCGCCTGCCGGTCTGCTCGCCGGGCTGAATGCCGGCTGTCGCACCATCGCGGTCAATGTGCCCGCCGATGCGCCGCGTCTTGATGAAGCGGATTTAGTATTAACGACGCTGGAGAGCCTGCAGGTTGAACGCCTGCCTGACGGCAACGTGAATATTATCCTTAAAGATTAATCTCATGATTTAGCCCCGCGCCGGCGGGGCTTTTTTATGCCAGACTTCCAACTCCATCTTCTGACAAGGATAAGTTGTGAACGGTGAATTGATTTGGGTGTTATCTCTTCTTGCCGTAGCCGTCGTGCTCTTTGCCACCGGAAAAGTGCGCATGGACGCTATCGCATTGCTGGTGATTGTCGCTTTCGTCCTCAGCGACACTTTAACGCTCAGCGAGGCCTTCTCCGGCTTTAGCGATCCTAACGTTATTCTTATTGCCGCGCTTTTTATTATTGGCGATGGGCTGGTGCGCACCGGGGTCGCCACCAAAATGGGCTCCTGGCTGGTGAAGGTTGCCGGGAACAGCGAAACCAAAATGCTGGTCTATTTGATGTTAACCGTTGCCGGATTAGGGGCGTTTATGAGCTCGACCGGCGTGGTGGCCATTTTTATCCCCGTGGTGCTCAGCGTGTCGATGCGCATGAACACCTCCCCTTCGCGGTTGATGATGCCGCTCAGTTTTGCCGGACTTATCAGCGGGATGATGACCCTGGTGGCCACACCGCCCAACCTGGTCGTTAACAGCGAACTTTTACGCGAAGGGCTGCAAGGATTCAGCTTTTTTAGCGTTACGCCGATAGGTCTGGTGGTGCTGGTTCTGGGCGTTTTCTATATGCTGGTGATGCGCTTTATGCTCAAAGGGGAAGAGGGCGAGCAAGCGCGAGATGGCCGAAAAAGAAGCACCTTCCGCGATCTCATTAAAGATTATCATCTCACGGGACGCGCGCGCCGCCTGGCCATACGCCCCGGCTCGCCGATGATTGGCCAGCGCCTGGACGACCTGAAGCTACGCGAGCGCTACGGGGCGAACGTTATCGGCGTTGAGCGCTGGCGGCGCTTTCGACGGGTTATCGTTAACGTTAACGGCGTATCGGAATTCCGCGCCCGCGACGTCTTGCTGATCGATATGTCGGCCTCAGACGTGGATTTACGCCAGTTCTGCGGCGAGCAGATGCTCGAACCGATGGTGCTGCGCGGCGAATATTTTTCCGATCAGGCGCTGGACGTGGGGATGGCGGAAGTCTCTCTGATCCCGGATTCAGAACTGATTGGCAAGTCGGTGCGCGAAATCGCCTTTCGTACCCGTTTTGATTTGAACATCGTGGGGCTGAAACGCGATGGCAAAGCCCTTGACGGCGCGGTGACCGATGAAGCCTTGCAGCTTGGCGATATCATGCTGGTGGTGGGCAACTGGCGGCAGATAGCGCTGCTGGCTAAGCGGGGCCGTGACTTTGTGGTGCTGAATATGCCCATCGAGGTCAACGACGCCTCGCCGGCGCACAGCCAGGCGCCGCACGCGATTTTCTGTCTGGTGCTGATGGTCGCGCTGATGCTGACTGACGAAATTCCTAACCCTATAGCGGCCATCATTGCCTGCCTGCTGATGGGGAAATTCCGCTGTATTAACGCCGAGAGCGCCTATAAAGCTATCCACTGGCCGAGCATTATCTTGATTGTCGGAATGATGCCTTTTGCTCTGGCGCTGCAGAAAACCGGCGGCGTGGATCTGGTGGTTCAGGGACTCATGGATGTGGCGGGGAGCAAAGGACCGTACCTGATGCTTGGCTGTCTGTTTGTGATGTGCGCGGCTATCGGCCTGTTTATTTCCAATACCGCCACCGCGGTGCTGATGGCGCCCATTGCGCTGGCCGCGGCAAAGTCGATGGGCGTTTCGCCTTATCCCTTTGCGATGGTGGTCGCCATGGCGGCCTCGGCGGCGTTTATGACCCCGGTATCGTCGCCGGTGAACACCCTGGTGCTGGGGCCGGGGAAATATTCATTCAGCGATTTTGTCAAAATCGGCGTGCCGTTCACCCTCCTGGTGATGGTGGTGTGCGTCCTGCTGATCCCGGTGCTGTTTCCGTTCTGATTCAGCGGCATCCTTCCCCGGTCAGGCTGACGCTGGCCGGGGAAGTGTGGGTTCTATAAAGGCGAATCCTGGCTGATTTCATCGAGGGAAAGATGGAAGCTCGGGACAAACACCTGCATAAAGTAGTCCATCTCTGCGCTGCGGCGCGATTCCAGCGTTTTCTCAAGCCGGCCTTTGGCCAGCAGAAATTCATTGTTCCCCGCCGATAGCTCTTCCAGACACTTCAGGTAGGCGCAAAGCGCATCCGCCTGCTTGACAAGGGATTTTTCCTCTTCGCTGTAGTGATGCTCATCGATCAGCGGTTCAAAAATGTCGCGCAGTTCATCAGGAACCATATCGACCAGCTTCTGCTGGGCGATTTTTTCGATGGCTTTGTACTCTTGCGCGATCTGCGAATTGAAATATTTTACCGGCGTCGGCAGGTCGCCGGTCAGGACTTCCGAGGCATCGTGATACATCGCCAGCAGCGCGATGCGTTCGGCGTTAACCCGCCCGCCGAATTTACGATTTTTGATCGCCGCCAGCGCATGGGCCACCATCGCGACCTGTAAGCTGTGTTCGGAGACGTTTTCGGTGCGCACATTACGCATCAGCGGCCAGCGGTTGATCAGTTTCAGGCGGGAGAGGTGGGCAAAGAAATGACTCTGACTCATAGGAACCCTTAATCAGTTACGACGTCGGGTGTCATTGTGCGCAGGGATTGCCGCCGGATGCAAATCCCGGCGGCTGGACAGATAAAATCAGAGCTGGTGGTAGCCGGAAAGGAAACGCCCGAAACGGGTAATTGCCATTTCAAGATCGTCTTCGCGCGGAAGGGTCACAATACGCACGTGGTCCGGCCACGGCCAGTTAAAGGCGGTACCCTGAACCAGCAGGACTTTCTCCTGCAGCAGAAAATCGAGCACCATCTTCTGGTCATCGTGAATATTAAAGCGTTTAGCGTCTATTTTCGGGAACATATACAGCGCGCCTTTCGGCTTAGTGCACGAGACGCCCGGAATGTCGTTAATCAGCTCCCAGGCGCGATTACGCTGTTCATACAAGCGTCCGCCGGGAACAATAAATTCGCTGATGCTCTGATAGCCGCCGAGAGCGGTTTGGATCGCATGCTGGGCCGGGACGTTGGCGCACAGGCGCATAGAGGCCAGCATCTCCAGGCCTTCGATATAGCCTTTTGCGTGTTTCTTCGGCCCGTTCAGCACCATCCAGCCCTGGCGGAAGCCGGCAACGCGGTAGGTTTTTGACAGGCCGTTAAAGGTAACGGTGAGTAGATCCGGGGCCAGCGGCGCAATTGAGTGGTGCTGCGCTTCATCGTAGAGGATCTTATCGTAGATCTCATCGGCGAAAATAATCAGGTTATGCTGGCGGGCGATCTCGACGATCTCCATCAGCAGCTCTTTTGAGTACACCGCGCCGGTTGGGTTATTCGGGTTGATAATCACGATGCCGCGGGTACGCGGGGTGATTTTCGCGCGGATATCGTCGAGGTCCGGGAACCAGTCGGAAGACTCATCGCAAAGATAGTGCACCGCTTTACCGCTGGAAAGCGCGACCGCGGCGGTCCACAGCGGATAATCCGGCGCCGGGACCAGCATTTCATCGCCGCTGTTCAGCAGCGCCTGCATGGCCTGGACGATAAGCTCCGAAACGCCGTTACCGATATAGATATCTTCGACCGTCACATCACGCATACCGCGGGCCTGGTAATGCTGCATGATGGCCTTACGGGCGGAATAGAGGCCCTTTGAATCACTGTAGCCCTGCGAGGTAGGGAGGTTGCGGATAACGTCAACGAGGATCTCGTCAGGCGCGTCAAAGCCAAACGGCGCTGGGTTGCCGATGTTCAGCTTCAGGACTTTATTGCCTTCTTCTTCAAGGCGTTTCGCCTCTTTCAGAACCGGGCCGCGGATGTCGTAACAGACGTTATCTAACTTGCTGGATTTTTCGATGGGGGACATGAACCTTGACCTTTTAGCTGTTATCGCCACTCCCTGCCGTGGAAGTCAGCACGGAATAATGTACTCCGCCTCCCCGCTGTTTTGAAGGGTTAACAGGAGAAGATTTTGCTATTCATCGCTTTTTGGTTTAATCAATTTGTCTGGTGAGCTGCGCTTTTGTTTATACATTACACCTTTAATACTTTTATTGATGGTCTTATATTGTGCCTGGTGGTGTTTTGGCGAACGTTTATCTGGTTTGTTGATTTAAAGAGGACCGGCGCTTGTTTTTTGCGCGTAAAACGAATCATCGTCTGGTGAACGTTTAATTCACAATACGCTGAAGGTTGTAACAACTTTGCTAGATATTTTTAATGAAAGTATTTAATAGCTAAATGAGTTTTATTTTATGCAAGGAATATTCTTAGATCTGTTAATTTAATTAAAGTGCTGACCAGCATTTAAAGTGGCCTGAGATAATACTGATTAACGCTTATAAATATTGTGGTTTTCGGTTAGAATATCGCCGTTAATACCGACATATGGCTATGCCAGGTAGCTTATTTCTTTATTAATACATTGTTATTGCAGGTTTTTGTTCTGCCTGAGCCCGATGGCAAGGTTTGTCGCCGGTGAGGATGCAGACAATGGTCATTGACGGCTATTTTTTGCGTCACATCACAAAAACAAATGCGTCGTAATTAAAAGCGCTTAGGCGTACGAGCAAAATATTACTCTGAAATTCCGCGCATTTGCTGCGGATGAGTGCTTTCTAATGCAATAACGTTCGTCCAGTTGTTCATCCGTCCGTCTCTGGCGGGTAACGCGAAGCTTAAGGATTAGCCGGAAGCCTGGAGCACAGCATCAACAAGGCAGGTAAGCATTAGCCGCCTGAATGTGAAGCAAATATGATAAATGAAAATCGTTCGATACTAAATTTAGACCTCGATCTCTTGAGAACCTTTGTTGCCGTCGCCGATCTCAGTACCTTTGCCGCTGCCGCCGTCGCGGTGCGCCGGACCCAGTCAGCGGTGAGCCAGCAGATGCAGCGGCTGGAGCAGCTGGTTGGCAAAGAGCTTTTTGCTCGCCACGGACGCAATAAGCTTCTGACCGAGCAGGGCATTCAGCTGCTGGGCTATGCGCGGAAAATTCTGCGCTTTAATGATGAAGCCTGTATGTCGCTCATGTTTGGCAGCCTGCAGGGAACGCTGACCGTCGGAGCCTCTGATGAGACGGCGGATACCATTTTACCGTGCCTGTTAAACCGGATTGGTAGTTTTTATCCCAGGCTGACGCTGGAAATCAAAGTCCTCAAACACCTTGATATCGTCGATATGCTGAAGAGCGGGGCAATCGATCTTGCGCTGACGACCCGACAAACCAAGGGTTCTGACATGCTGACGCTGCGCACGTCGCCAACGCTGTGGTACTGCGCAGCGGATTATGTCCTCCCTCAGGGCGAGTCTGTCCCGCTTGTTTTGCTGGATGCCCCGGATCCGTTTCGGGAAGAGATCGTTGAGGTACTCAACGCCGCCGGCGTTGCGTGGCATCTTTCCCATGCGGCAAGCTCAATGGCGGGGGTGAAGGCGGCGGTGAAAGCCGGGCTTGGCGTGACCGCGCAGCCGGTAGAGATGATGAGCCCCGAATTTCGCGTACCGGGCCGGAGTGACGGTTTACCCGTACTGCCGGATACTCGCTACATGCTGAACTGCAATCCGCAGAAGGCAAGCGAGCTGACGCAGGCCATTTTTCAGTCGTTGAGCGCAGAGTACCAGCCGTGGTCAACACAACGCGTTTATACTCCCGAAGGGGGAGATAATTCCCTTATTTCCTGAGCGGGAAAAGCTAACAAACATCACAAAAACTGGTAACAAAATGTAAGTGTAAAAACGAACCCCAGACGTGTGAAATTGCCGCTGCGGTTCGTTTTTTTCAAATTTTATTGATTAATAGAAACTTTTGTTGATTTCTTTTGAGCTAAATCAGTAGGTTAGATCCGCTCCTCCTCTCATTTCTCGACTTTTCTCTGCACTTTCAATACTTCCTGCTAATGTTAAAAAACCATCTGGTTTGTTGCTGTTTTCTTGGTTGAATTAACAAAAGCGTGTCGCAGATCAAGAAAATACCCCTCCTTAGGGGGAGGAATCGTGTCTGAATCCTGTCAAAATAGGCGGGCCATTTTGATTTACGGCGGAAACGGACACGATTCAACAACACTAAAGCCGAACAGTATGCAAGGTTATTCCGCATGAAAGGGCATTTAATGTTAATGAAAAAAATCCAATGTAAATTAATGTTGTGAAAACTTTTGTTAAAGTTGACAAAAGGTTAATGAAAGGAGTAAAAAGCCACCGCAACTGGCCTTCCACATCACCCAGGGACGCTTTTTTGCACGGCTATTTTTTTATTCCTCCCCGTGAAACGCTGTGGCGTTCATCTGCCAGTAAGAGCAGAGGGTTTTAGCGCTACACTTTTTTGGTTAAGCAATGCGTATGTCAACATCCACTGAAGTCATCGCTCATCATTGGGCATTCGCTATATTTCTCATCATCGCTATCGGCCTGTGCTGCCTGATGCTCGTCGGCGGCTGGTACCTTGGCGGACGCGCGCGCGCGCGAAGCAAGAACACGCCGTTTGAATCCGGGATCGACTCCGTCGGTTCGGCTCGCTTACGTCTTTCTGCGAAGTTTTATCTGGTTGCCATGTTCTTCGTTATCTTCGACGTGGAAGCCCTGTATCTCTACGCATGGTCGACTTCTATCCGTGAAAGCGGCTGGGTCGGCTTTGTGGAAGCCGCAATTTTCATTTTAGTGCTACTGGCTGGTCTGGTTTACCTCGTTCGTATCGGCGCACTGGACTGGACGCCTGCGCGCTCCCGTCGCACGCTGGTTAACCCGGAAACAGACAGTCCCACTAACCGTCATACGCAGTAAAAGCGAGGCAATAAGATGGATTATACGCTCACCCGCATCGATCCTAACGGTGAGAACGACCGTTACCCCCTGCAAAAACAGGAGATCGTAACCGACCCCCTGGAGCAAGAAGTCAATAAAAGCGTGTATATGGGGAAACTCGAACACGCCTTGCATGACATGGTGAACTGGGGCCGTAAGAACTCAATCTGGCCTTACAACTTCGGCCTTTCTTGCTGCTACGTGGAAATGGTGACGTCATTCACCGCGGTGCATGACGTTGCGCGCTTTGGTGCAGAAGTATTACGTGCCTCCCCGCGTCAGGCTGACCTGATGGTGGTTGCCGGCACCTGCTTTACCAAAATGGCGCCGGTCATTCAGCGTCTTTATGACCAGATGCTGGAGCCGAAGTGGGTTATCTCGATGGGCGCATGCGCCAACTCCGGCGGAATGTACGATATTTACTCTGTCGTCCAGGGCGTGGATAAGTTTATTCCGGTCGATGTTTACATCCCGGGCTGCCCGCCGCGTCCGGAAGCTTATATGCAGGCGCTGATGCTGCTGCAGGAATCCATTGGTAAAGAACGCCGTCCGCTCTCGTGGGTGGTTGGCGATCAGGGCGTGTACCGCGCCAATATGCAGTCGGAACGCGAGCGTAAACGCGGCGAACGTATTGCAGTGACCAATCTGCGGACTCCGGACGAGATTTAACTTGCGCCTGCGGGCGGGATAAAAACTTCGCAAATCAATCTACTACAGCGCGAAGCCTCGCCGGCAGTCACCACGGACCTTTTGCAATGGTGAACAATATGACCGATTTAACCGCGCATGACGCCGCACCAGCCTGGCAAACCCGCGATCACCTTGATGACCCGGTGATCGGCGAACTGCGCAACCGTTTTGGGCCGGATGCCTTTACCGTTCAGCCAACCCGCACCGGCGTTCCGGTGGTTTGGGTGAAGCGTGAACAGCTGCTTGAGGTGGGTGATTTCCTGAGGAAATTGCCGAAGCCTTACGTGATGCTGTTTGACCTGCACGGCATGGATGAACGTCTGCGCACGCACCGCGACGGTTTACCCGCCGCGGATTTTTCCGTTTTCTATCATCTGATTTCCATAGACCGCAACCGCGACATCATGCTCAAGGTTGCCTTGTCTGAAAACGATCTGCATCTGCCGACCTTCACCAAACTGTTCCCTAACGCCAACTGGTATGAGCGTGAAACCTGGGAGATGTTTGGCGTGACCTTCGATGGTCACCCGAACCTGCGCCGCATCATGATGCCGCCGACCTGGGAAGGTCACCCGCTGCGTAAAGACTACCCGGCGCGCGCCACCGAATTTGACCCGTTTGAGCTGACCAAAGCCAAACAGGATCTGGAAATGGAAGCGCTGACCTTCAAACCGGAAGAGTGGGGCATGAAGCGCGGGACCGAAAACGAGGACTTCATGTTCCTTAACCTCGGCCCGAACCACCCCTCCGCTCACGGTGCGTTCCGTATTATTCTGCAGCTTGATGGCGAAGAGATCATCGACTGCGTGCCAGATATCGGCTACCACCACCGCGGCGCCGAGAAAATGGGCGAGCGCCAGTCCTGGCACAGCTACATTCCGTATACCGACCGTATTGAATATCTCGGCGGCTGCGTTAACGAAATGCCTTACGTGCTGGCGGTTGAGAAACTGGCGGGGATAACCGTGCCGGATCGCGTCAATGTGATCCGCGTGATGCTCTCCGAGCTGTTCCGTATCAACAGCCATCTGCTGTACATCTCCACCTTTATTCAGGACGTCGGGGCGATGACGCCGGTGTTCTTTGCCTTTACCGACCGTCAAAAGATCTACGATCTGGTGGAAGCGATCACCGGTTTCCGTATGCACCCGGCCTGGTTCCGCATCGGCGGCGTCGCGCACGACCTGCCCCGCGGCTGGGATCGCCTGCTGCGCGAATTCCTCGAGTGGATGCCGAAGCGTCTGGATTCCTATGAGAAAGCCGCGCTGCGCAACACCATCCTGATCGGTCGTTCGAAAGGGGTTGCCGCCTACAACGCCAAAGAAGCGCTGGAGTGGGGCACCACCGGCGCGGGCCTGCGCGCGACCGGCATCGGCTTCGACGTACGTAAATGGCGTCCCTATTCTGGCTATGAAAACTTCGACTTTGAGATCCCGACCGGCGGTGGCGTCTCCGACTGCTACACCCGCGTGATGCTGAAAGTGGAAGAGCTGCGCCAGAGCCTGCGCATTCTTCAGCAGTGCCTCGATAACATGCCGGAAGGCCCGTTCAAGGCGGATCATCCGCTGACGACGCCGCCGCCAAAAGAGCGCACGCTGCAGCATATCGAAACCCTGATTACGCACTTCCTGCAGGTTTCCTGGGGCCCGGTCATGCCGGCGCAAGAATCCTTCCAGATGATTGAAGCGACCAAGGGTATTAACAGTTACTACCTGACCAGCGACGGCAGCACCATGAGCTACCGCACCCGCGTGCGCACGCCAAGCTTCGCGCACCTGCAGCAGATCCCGGCCGCTATTCGCGGCAGTCTGGTCTCCGACCTGATTGTCTATCTGGGTAGTATCGATTTTGTTATGTCAGACGTGGACCGCTAATTATGCACGAGAATCAACAACCACAAACCGAGGCTTTTGAGCTGAGTGCGGCAGAGCGTGAGGCGATTGAGCACGAGAAGCACCACTACGAAGACCCGCGTGCGGCGTCCATTGAAGCGCTGAAGATCGTTCAGAAGCAGCGCGGCTGGGTGCCGGACGGCGCAATCTACGCTATCGCCGATGTGCTGGGGATCCCGGCCAGCGACGTAGAAGGCGTTGCGACCTTCTACAGCCAGATTTTCCGCCAGCCGGTGGGCCGTCACGTGATTCGCTACTGCGACAGCGTGGTGTGCCACATCACCGGGTTCCAGGGCATTCAGTCGGCGATTGAGAAGAAGCTGGATATCAAACCGGGTCAAACCACCTTTGATGGCCGCTTCACCCTGCTGCCGACCTGCTGCCTGGGCAACTGTGACAAGGGGCCGACCATGATGATTGATGAGGACACTCACAGTTATCTGACGCCGGAAGCGATTCCTGACCTCCTGGAGCGGTATAAATGAAAACCATTATTCGTACTGCCGAAACCCATCCGTTAACCTGGCGTCTGCGCGACGACAAACAGCCGGTATGGCTGGATGAATACCAGAGTAAAAACGGCTACGCCGGGGCGCGTAAAGCGCTCTCCGGCATGGCGCCGGATGAAATCGTCACTGCGGTAAAAGACGCTGGCCTGAAAGGGCGCGGCGGCGCGGGCTTTTCCACCGGTCTGAAGTGGAGCCTGATGCCGAAAGACGAGTCCATGAACATCCGTTACCTGCTGTGTAACGCTGATGAAATGGAGCCGGGCACCTATAAAGACCGCCTGCTGATGGAACAGCTGCCGCACCTGCTGGTGGAAGGCATGCTGATCTCCGCGTTCGCGCTGAAAGCCTGGCGCGGCTATATCTTCCTGCGCGGCGAATATATCGAAGCGGCGCAGCATCTGCGCCGGGCCATTGCCGAAGCGACCGAAGCGGGCCTGTTGGGTAAAAATATCCTTGGTACCGGTTTTGACTTCGAACTGTTTGTGCACACCGGGGCAGGGCGCTATATCTGCGGCGAAGAAACCGCACTGATTAACTCCCTCGAAGGCCGCCGCGCCAACCCACGTTCGAAGCCGCCGTTCCCGGCCAGCTCGGGCGTCTGGGGCAAACCGACCTGCGTAAACAACGTTGAAACCCTGTGCAACGTCCCGGCGATTCTGGCCAACGGCGTCGAGTGGTATCAGAACATTTCGACCAGTAAAGACGCCGGCACCAAGCTGATGGGTTTCTCCGGCCGCGTGAAGAATCCGGGCGTCTGGGAGCTGCCGTTCGGCACCACCGCGCGCGAGATCCTCGAAGAGTACGCGGGCGGCATGCGCGATGGCCTGAAGTTCAAAGCCTGGCAGCCGGGCGGCGCGGGCACCGACTTCCTGACCGAAGCGCATCTCGACCTGCCGATGGAGTTCGAAAGCATTGGTAAAGCGGGCAGCCGTCTGGGCACCGCGCTGGCGATGGCGGTTGACCATGAGATTGGCATGGTGCCGCTGGTACGCAACCTGGAAGAGTTCTTTGCCCGTGAGTCCTGCGGCTGGTGTACGCCTTGCCGTGACGGTCTGCCGTGGAGCGTGAAAATTCTGCGCGCTCTCGAGCGCGGCGAAGGCCAGCCGGGTGATATCGAGACGCTTGAGCAACTGTGTCGATTCCTCGGTCCGGGTAAAACCTTCTGCGCGCACGCGCCGGGTGCGGTTGAGCCGCTACAGAGCGCGATTAAATATTTCCGCGAAGAATTCGAAGCTGGCATTAAACAGCAGTTCAGCAATACCCATGCAATCAACGGGATTCAGCCGAACCTGCTTAAGACGCGCTGGTAATCTAAAGGTTTTTTTATTTTGGAAGCACGCTAATGGCTACGATTCATGTAGACGGCAAAGAGTACGAGGTCAACGGAGCGGACAACCTGTTAGAAGCTTGTCTCTCTCTGGGTCTTGATATTCCTTACTTTTGCTGGCATCCGGCGCTGGGAAGCGTTGGTGCTTGCCGCCAGTGTGCGGTGAAGCAATATCAGAACGCGGAAGACACGCGTGGCCGCCTGGTGATGTCCTGTATGACACCGGCATCCGACGGCACTTTTATTTCCATCGACGACGCAGAAGCGAAGCAGTTCCGCGAAAGCGTAGTTGAGTGGCTGATGACCAACCACCCGCACGACTGTCCGGTATGCGAAGAGGGCGGCAACTGCCACTTACAGGATATGACCGTAATGACCGGTCATAGCTTCCGTCGCTACCGCTTTACCAAGCGTACCCACCGCAACCAGGATCTGGGGCCGTTCATCTCTCACGAAATGAACCGCTGCATCGCCTGCTACCGCTGCGTTCGCTACTACAAAGACTATGCCGACGGTACCGACCTGGGCGTCTACGGCGCTCACGACAACGTCTACTTTGGCCGTCCGGAAGACGGTACGCTGGAAAGCGAGTTCTCCGGTAACCTGGTGGAAGTCTGTCCGACCGGCGTCTTTACCGATAAAACGCACTCCGAGCGCTATAACCGTAAGTGGGACATGCAGTTTGCGCCAAGCATCTGCCAGCAGTGTTCCATCGGCTGTAACATCAGCCCCGGCGAGCGCTACGGCGAACTGCGTCGTATCGAAAACCGTTATAACGGTACTGTTAACCGCTACTTCCTCTGCGACCGCGGTCGTTTCGGCTATGGCTATGTCAATCTGAAAGATCGTCCGCGTCAGCCGGTTCAGCGCCGCGGCGACGATCTGATCACCCTCAACGCCGAACAGGCGATGCAGGGGGCGGCAGATATCCTGCGCCAGTCGAAGAAGGTGATTGGTATCGGCTCCCCGCGCGCCAGCATTGAAAGCAACTTTGCGCTGCGCGAGCTGGTCGGCGCCGAAAACTTCTATACCGGCATCGCGAAGGGCGAACAAGCGCGCCTGCAGATGATGCTGAAAGTGCTGCGCGAAGGCGGTATTCATACCCCGGCGCTGCGCGAGATCGAATCCTACGATGCGGTGCTGATCCTCGGTGAGGACATCACCCAGACCGGCGCGCGTATCGCGCTGGCGGTGCGTCAGGCGGTGAAAGGCAAAGCGCGTGAAATGGCGGCGGCGCAGAAAGTCGCCGACTGGCAGATCGCCGCGATCCTTAACATCGGCCAGCGCGCGAAGCATCCGCTGTTCGTGACCAATATCGACGACACGCGTCTTGATGATATCGCCGCATGGACCTACCGCGCGCCGGTGGAAGATCAGGCGCGTCTAGGCTTCGCCATCGCCCACGCGCTGGACGATAGCGCGCCGGCGGTCGAAGGGCTGAGCAGCGAGCTGAAAGGCAAAATCGACGTGATCGTTCAGGCGTTAGCCGGAGCGAAAAAACCGCTGATTGTTTCCGGAACCAACGCCGGCAGCATCGAGGTGATTCAGGCCGCCGCCAACGTGGCGAAAGCCCTGAAAGGCCGCGGCGCTGACGTTGGCGTGACCATGGTCGCCCGGGCAGTGAACAGCGTAGGACTCGGGATGATCGGCGGCGGCTCGCTTGAAGAGGCGCTGAGCGAACTGGAGACCGGTAACGCCGATGCGGTTATCGTGCTGGAAAACGACCTGCACCGCCACGCTTCAGCCGCCCGCGTTGACGCGGCGCTGGCGAAAGCGCCGCTGGTCATGGTGGTTGACCATCAGCGTACCGCGATTATGGAAAAAGCGCATCTGGTGCTCTCCGCGGCAAGCTTCGCGGAAAGCGACGGTACCGTGGTCAACAACGAAGGTCGCGCCCAGCGCTTCTTCCAGGTTTACGACCCGGCCTACTACGACGCGAAAACCGTGATGCTGGAAAGCTGGCGCTGGCTGCACTCATTGCACAGCACCGTTAACAATCGCCAGGTTGACTGGACGCAGCTGGACCACGTGATTGACGCCGCCATTGCCGCGCTACCGCAGCTGGCCGGTATCAAAGACGCCGCGCCGGATGCAACCTTCCGCATTCGCGGTCAGAAGCTGGCCCGTGAACCGCACCGCTATAGCGGTCGTACGGCGATGCGCGCCAACATCAGCGTGCATGAACCCCGTCAACCGCAGGATAAAGACACCATGTTTGCCTTCTCCATGGAAGGGAACAACCAGCCGTCCGCGCCGCGCTCGCAAATTCCCTTTGCCTGGGCTCCGGGCTGGAACTCCCCGCAGGCGTGGAACAAGTTCCAGGATGAAGTGGGCGGTAAACTGCGCCACGGCGATCCGGGCGTGCGTCTGATTGAAGCCTCCGCCAGCGGTCTTGAGTACTTTACCGCGGTACCGGCAAGCTTCCAGGCTGAAGAAGGGAAATGGCGTATCGCGCCTTACTACCATCTGTTCGGCAGCGACGAGCTGTCGCAGCGTGCTCCGGTATTCCAGAGCCGCATGCCGCAGCCGTACGTTAAGCTGAACCCGGCAGATGCCGCGAAGCTTGGCGTGAACGAAGGGGCGATGGTTTCCTTCAGCGTTGATGGCCAGGCGCTTAGCCTGCCGCTGGTAATCTCGGCGGGGCTGACGGCAGGGCAGGTTGGCTTACCGATGGGCATGCCAGGGATTGCGCCGGTGCTGACCGGAGCGCGTATTGATACTCTGCAGGAGGCGAAAGCATGAGTTGGTTAACTCCCGATCTCATCGACATTCTGTTAGGCATCCTTAAAGCGGTGGTGATTCTGCTGGTGGTGGTGACCTGCGGCGCGTTTATGAGCTTTGGCGAACGTCGTCTGCTGGGCCTGTTCCAGAACCGTTACGGGCCTAACCGCGTGGGCTGGGGCGGTTCGCTGCAGCTCGTCGCCGACATGATCAAAATGTTCTTTAAAGAGGACTGGGTTCCGCGCTTCTCGGATCGCGTGATCTTTACTCTGGCGCCGGTGATTGCCTTTACTTCGCTGCTGCTGGCCTTCGCCATTGTGCCGGTCAGCCCGACGTGGGTGGTGGCCGATCTGAACATCGGGATCCTGTTCTTCCTGATGATGGCAGGTCTGGCGGTCTATGCGGTGCTGTTCGCCGGCTGGTCGAGCAACAACAAATACTCGCTGCTTGGCGCGATGCGTGCTTCTGCCCAGACCCTGAGCTACGAAGTGTTCCTCGGGCTTTCCCTGATGGGCGTGGTGGCGCAGGCCGGTTCATTCAACATGACCGATATCGTCAACAACCAGGCGCATCTGTGGAACGTCATCCCTCAGTTCTTTGGCTTCGTGACCTTTGCGATTGCGGGCGTAGCGGTATGTCACCGTCACCCGTTTGACCAACCGGAAGCGGAACAGGAGCTGGCTGACGGTTATCACATCGAATACTCCGGCATGAAGTTCGGTCTGTTCTTCGTCGGTGAATATATCGGGATTGTTACCGTATCGGCGCTGATTGTGACGCTGTTCTTCGGCGGCTGGAATGGCCCATGGTTACCTCCTTTCATCTGGTTCGCGCTGAAAACCGCGTTCTTCATGATGATGTTCATTTTGATCCGCGCATCATTACCGCGTCCGCGCTATGACCAGGTAATGTCCTTTGGCTGGAAGGTATGCCTGCCGTTAACGCTGATCAACTTGTTGGTAACGGCGGCTGTCATTCTCTGGCAGGCGCAATAAGGGGTGAATTGACCATGACCTTAAAAGAATTATTGGTAGGGTTTGGCACCCAGGTCCGCAGTATCTGCATGATCGGGATGCACGCCTTTGCCAAACGTGAAACTCGGATGTACCCGGAAGAGCCGGTATATCTGCCGCCGCGCTACCGTGGCCGCATCGTGCTGACGCGCGATCCGGACGGCGAAGAGCGCTGCGTTGCCTGTAACCTGTGTGCGGTAGCCTGTCCGGTAGGCTGTATCTCTCTGCAAAAAGCGGAGACCAAAGACGGCCGCTGGTACCCGGAGTTTTTCCGCATCAACTTCTCGCGCTGCATTTTCTGCGGCCTGTGCGAAGAAGCGTGCCCGACCACGGCGATTCAGTTGACCCCGGACTTTGAGCTGGGCGAATACAAACGTCAGGATCTGGTGTACGAAAAAGAGGATCTGCTGATTTCCGGTCCGGGTAAATACCCGGAATATAACTTCTACCGGATGGCGGGTATGGCAATCGACGGCAAAGATAAGGGCGAAGCAGAGAACGAAGCTAAGCCTATCGACGTCAAGAGCCTGTTACCGTAAGGAGAGGGCAATGGAATTCGCTTTTTATATCTGTGGCCTGATAGCCATCCTCGCAACCCTGCGGGTGATCACCCACACCAATCCGGTGCACGCGCTGCTGTACCTGATCATTTCGCTGTTGGCGATCGCCGGGGTGTTCTTCTCCTTAGGGGCTTATTTCGCCGGTGCGCTGGAAATTATCGTCTACGCCGGGGCCATCATGGTGCTGTTCGTGTTCGTGGTGATGATGCTCAACCTGGGCGGCAGCGAAATCGAGCAGGAGCGCCAGTGGCTGAAACCTGGGATCTGGATCGGTCCGGCCATTCTCGCAGCGGTACTGCTGGTGGTTATCGTTTACGCCATCCTTGGTATTAACGATCAGGGTATCGACGGCGCGGCGATTAACGCCAAAGAGGTCGGTATTGCGCTGTTTGGTCCGTACGTTCTGGCGGTGGAGCTGGCCTCCATGCTGCTGCTCGCGGGCCTGGTTGTTGCCTTCCATATCGGCCGTGAAGAGCGCGTCGGGGAAGTGCTGAGCAACCGTCCGAACGACAGCGATAAAAGAAAAACGGAGGAACACGCATGATCCCCTTAACACATGGACTGATCCTCGCCTCTGTCCTGTTTGTCCTCGGCCTGACGGGGCTGGTCATCCGCCGCAATCTGCTGTTTATGCTGATTAGCCTGGAGATCATGATCAATGCCGCGGCGCTGGCTTTCGTGGTTGCAGGGAGCTACTGGGGCCAGACCGATGGCCAGATAATGTATATCCTCGCCATCACCCTCGCCGCCGCGGAAGCGAGTATCGGCCTGGCGCTGCTGCTGCAGCTCCATCGTCGTCGCCAAAACCTGAACATCGATTCAGTAAGTGAGTTGCGCGGATGAACATGCTTGCCTTAACCATTCTTTTGCCATTGATTGGCTTTGTTTTGCTGGCCTTCTCTCGCGGCCGCTGGTCGGAAAACTTATCCGCCACCGTGGGGGTAGGCTCGGTAGGCCTGGCGGCGCTGGTCACGGCCTTTGTCGGCGTTGACTTCTTCGCCAACGGCAAACAGGCGGTCAGCGTGCCGCTGTGGACCTGGATGTCGGTGGGCGACTTCAACGTCGGCTTCAACCTGGTGCTGGACGGTCTCTCTCTGACCATGCTGTCCGTGGTGACCGGCGTCGGCTTCCTGATCCATATGTTCGCCTCCTGGTACATGCGCGGCGAAGAGGGCTACTCTCGCTTCTTCGCCTATACCAACCTGTTTATCGCCAGCATGGTGGTTCTGGTGCTCGCTGATAACCTGCTGCTGATGTATCTCGGCTGGGAAGGCGTGGGGCTGTGCTCCTATCTGCTGATCGGCTTCTACTACACCGATCCGAAGAACGGCGCGGCGGCGATGAAAGCCTTTGTGGTGACCCGCGTCGGCGACGTGTTCCTGGCGTTCGCGCTGTTCATTCTCTACAACGAGCTGGGCACCCTGAACTTCCGCGAAATGGTCGAACTGGCGCCTGCGCACTTCGAAGCCGGTAATAACATGCTGTGGTGGGCAACCCTGATGCTGCTGGGCGGCGCGGTGGGTAAATCTGCGCAGTTGCCGTTGCAGACCTGGCTTGCGGACGCGATGGCCGGTCCAACCCCGGTCTCCGCGCTGATCCACGCCGCCACCATGGTGACCGCCGGCGTCTACCTGATTGCGCGTACCCATGGCCTGTTCCTGATGACCCCGGAAATTCTGCATCTGGTGGGTATCGTCGGAGCGGTAACGCTGGTGCTGGCAGGCTTCGCCGCGCTGGTGCAGACCGATATCAAACGCGTGCTCGCGTATTCCACCATGAGCCAGATTGGCTACATGTTCCTCGCGCTCGGCGTGCAGGCGTGGGATGCGGCGATTTTCCATCTGATGACCCATGCGTTCTTTAAAGCGCTGCTGTTCCTGTCGTCCGGTTCGGTGATTCTGGCCTGCCACCACGAACAGAATATCTTCAAGATGGGCGGCCTGCGTAAGTCTATTCCGCTGGTATACGTCTGCTTCCTGGTGGGGGGCGCGGCGCTGTCCGCGCTGCCGCTGGTGACGGCAGGCTTCTTCAGTAAGGATGAGATTCTGGCGGGCGCGATGGCGAACGGTCATCTGAATCTGATGGTTGCCGGCCTGGTCGGGGCGTTTATGACTTCCCTGTACACCTTCCGTATGATTTTCATCGTGTTCCACGGCAAAGAACAAATTCACGCTCACGCAGGGAAGGGGATTACCCATCATCTGCCGCTGATTGTGCTGCTGGTGCTCTCGACCTTCGTTGGCGCGCTGATTGTGCCGCCGCTGGAAGGCGTACTGCCGCAGACCACCGAGCTTGAACACGGACGCGTCATGACGCTGGAAATTGCCTCCGGGGTGATTGCTATCGCCGGTATTCTGATTGCCGCCTGGCTGTGGCTGGGTAAACGCACGCTGGTGACGTCGATTGCCAACAGCGCGCCGGGTCGTCTGCTCGGTACCTGGTGGTACAACGCCTGGGGCTTTGACTGGCTGTATGACAAAGTGTTCGTTAAGCCGTTCCTCGGCGTGGCGTGGCTGCTGAAGAGCGACCCGCTGAATGCCCTGATGAACATTCCGGCGATCCTTTCCCGCTTCGCAGGCAAAGGCCTGGTGGTGAGCGAGAACGGCTATCTGCGCTGGTACGTTGCTTCTATGGGCATCGGCGCTGTCGTGGTGCTGGCGCTGCTGATGGTATTGCGTTGAGTTTGAGGATTGTGGGCGTTGTCGGTTAACCCGACTTACAAGCAGTAGGCCCGGCAAGCATAGCGCTGCCGGGCAATAACACCCGCAATCCGAAGTGAATTTTCTGTGAGAATTCGTTGAAAATCGGTCCTGAACGGGACTTTAACAAGGAATAAAGATCGCCATGTTATTACCCTGGCTAATATTAATTCCCTTCATCGGCGGCTTCCTGTGCTGGCAGACTGAACGCTTTGGCGTGAAGATGCCGCGCTGGATCGCGCTGATCACTATGGGATTGACGTTTCTGCTTGGCCTGCAGTTGTGGATGCAGGGCGGCTATTCTCTCACGCAATCTACCGGTATTCCGCAGTGGCAGTCGGAATTCGTGATGCCGTGGATCCCGCGATTCGGGATTAGCATTCATCTGGCTATCGACGGTCTGTCGCTGCTGATGGTGGTGCTGACCGGGCTGCTGGGCGTGCTGGCGGTGCTCTGTTCATGGCGCGAAATCGAGAAATATCAGGGGTTTTTCCATCTTAACCTGATGTGGATCCTGGGCGGCGTGATCGGCGTATTCCTGGCTATCGACCTGTTCCTGTTCTTCTTCTTCTGGGAAATGATGCTGGTGCCGATGTACTTCCTGATCGCGCTGTGGGGCCATAAGGCTTCCGACGGTAAAACGCGTATCACGGCGGCAACCAAGTTCTTCATTTATACCCAGGCGAGCGGTCTGGTGATGCTGATATCCATCCTGGCGCTGGCGTTTGTGCACTTCAACGCTACCGGCGTATGGACCTTCAACTATGAAGAGCTGCTGAAGACGCCGATGTCCCACGGCGTGGAATACCTGCTGATGCTGGGCTTCTTTATCGCTTTCGCGGTAAAAATGCCGGTGGTTCCGCTGCACGGCTGGCTGCCGGATGCGCACTCTCAGGCGCCGACCGCGGGTTCCGTTGACCTCGCGGGGATCCTGTTGAAAACCGCGGCCTACGGCCTGCTGCGCTTTGCGCTGCCGCTGTTCCCGAACGCTTCCGCCGAATTTGCCCCCATCGCGATGTGGCTGGGCGTCATCGGTATCTTCTACGGCGCGTGGATGGCCTTCAGCCAGTACGATATCAAGCGTCTGATTGCTTACACCTCCGTTTCCCACATGGGCTTCGTGCTGATTGCTATCTACACCGGCAGCCAGCTGGCTTATCAGGGCGCGGTGATTCAGATGATTGCTCACGGTCTGTCCGCTGCCGGCCTGTTTATTCTTTGCGGTCAGCTTTACGAGCGTCTGCATACGCGCGATATGCGTCAGATGGGCGGTCTGTGGAGCAAGATCAAGTGGCTGCCTGCGCTGTCGATGTTCTTTGCGGTCGCGACCCTCGGGATGCCGGGTACCGGTAACTTCGTCGGCGAATTTATGATTCTGTTCGGCAGCTATAAAACCGTGCCGGTGATTACCGTTATTTCGACCTTTGGTCTGGTGTTCGCTTCCGTGTACTCGCTGTCGATGCTGCATCGCGCGTACTTTGGTAAAGCAAAAAGCGAAATCGCCGCGAAAGCGCTGCCGGGAATGTCCCTGCGTGAACTGTCGATCATCCTGCTGCTGGTCGTTCTGCTGGTGCTGCTGGGCTTCTTCCCGCAGCCGATTCTGGACACCTCGCACTCTGCGATGAGCAACATTCAGCAGTGGTTTGTTAATTCTGTTTCTACTACAAGGCCGTAATTCGCCATGACAATAACTCCACAACAACTGATCGCACTGCTACCGCTGCTGATCGTCGGCTTGACGGTGGTGGTTGTGATGCTCTCCATTGCGTGGCGACGCAATCATTTCCTCAATGCCACGCTGTCGGTTCTCGGCCTGAACGCCGCGCTGATATCACTCTGGTTCGTGGGTCAGAACGGAGCGATGGACGTCACGCCGCTGATTCGCGTTGACGGTTACGCGATGCTCTATACCGGGCTGGTGCTGCTGGCGAGCCTCGCCACCTGTACTTTCGCCTACCCGTGGCTTGAGGGTTACAAGGACAACAAAGAAGAGTTCTATCTTCTGGTGCTGATCGCCGCGCTGGGCGGTATTCTGCTGGCGGGCGCTAACCATCTGGCGGCGCTGTTCCTCGGCATTGAGCTGATTTCGCTGCCGCTGTTCGGCCTGGTGGGCTACGCCTTCCGCCAGAAACGTTCGCTGGAAGCCAGTATCAAATATACGATTCTGTCCGCCGTTGCCTCTTCGTTTCTGCTGTTCGGTATGGCGCTGGTGTATGCCAACTCCGGTAACCTCTCCTTCCTGGCGCTCGGTAAGAGCCTGACGGATGGCATGCTGCACGAGCCGCTGCTGCTGGCTGGTCTCGGTCTGATGATTGTCGGTCTCGGCTTTAAGCTGTCGCTGGTGCCGTTCCATCTGTGGACGCCGGACGTATACCAGGGCGCGCCTGCTCCGGTTTCCACCTTCCTGGCGACCGCCAGTAAAATCGCCATCTTTGGCGTGGTCATGCGCCTGTTCCTCTATATGCCGGTGGGCGACAGCGAGGCGGTACGCGTGGTGCTGGGCCTGATCGCCTTTGCTTCGATTATCTTCGGGAACCTGATGGCCCTGAGCCAGACCAATATTAAACGTCTGCTCGGCTACTCTTCCATTTCTCATCTTGGCTATCTGCTGGTGGCGCTGATTGCTCTGCAGAGCGGTGAGATGTCGATGGAAGCGGTGGGCGTTTATCTGGCAGGGTACCTGTTCAGCAGCCTCGGCGCGTTCGGCGTGGTGAGCCTGATGTCCAGCCCGTACCGCGGCCCGGATGCCGATTCGCTCTACTCCTACCGTGGCCTGTTCTGGCATCGTCCGATTCTGTCGGCGGTAATGACGGTGATGATGCTGTCTCTTGCCGGTATTCCGATGACGCTGGGCTTTATCGGTAAGTTCTACGTGCTGGCGGTGGGTGTGCATGCGCACCTGTGGTGGCTGGTCGGCGCGGTAGTGGTGGGTTCAGCGATTGGCCTCTACTACTACCTGCGCGTGGCGGTAAGCCTCTATCTGAGCGCGCCGGAGAAACTGAATCGCGATGCGCCGTCTAACTGGCAGTACAGCGCCGGAGGCATCGTGGTGCTCATCTCCGCGCTGCTGGTGCTGGTGCTGGGCGTTTGGCCGCAGCCGCTCATCAGCATCGTACAATTGGCTACGCCGCTGATGTAATGCTATCTTTAGCCAGAGAAAAGGATCGCTTCGGCGGTCCTTTTTTTATCTACGCAAAAGCGCCAGGCGCTTTCTTTACTCTTTTTCGTATTATTCATGCTTTTTATCATATTAATCTCACTTTACGTTTCCACTCATCCTCTTATTTTCCGTACTATTATTACTACGCACGCTATTGTGTTTTGTAGATGGAGAAAGTGAATGAAAACAAGACGTAAGCATTTGACTGTCGGGGAGGTTCAGCGTTTGGTTGAAGCGGCCAGGCGGGGAGCAAACCCGGAGCGCGATGTCTGTTTACTGTGGATGTGTTTTAATCATGGTTGTCGAGTGAGCGAAATTCGTCACTGGAAGCTCTCTGATATCGATATTCAAAGCGGGGTCATTTATATTCGTCGACTGAAGAACGGCTTTTCAACCACTCATCCTATTTATAAACAAGAGGTAAAGGTACTCAACGAATGGCTGCGCGTGCGTGATAATTATCCCGGAAATAATTCTGGCTGGCTCTTTCTGTCACGAAATGGCCAGCCTTTATCCCGGCAGAGAATATACCAGATGATGAAGAACCTGAGCCTCGTCGCCCAGCTGGAAATCAACGCGCATCCGCATATGCTGCGCCACGCATGCGGTTTCGCGCTGGCTAATAAGGGGGTGGATACGCGATTAATTCAGGACTTTCTTGGACACCGGAATATTCAGCACACGGTTATCTATACAGCCAGTAACGATGCGAGGTTTAGAGAAGTTTGGTAAACGGAATAGTCATTTTGTATCAAACTGACTCCTATGCTATCCACAGGTAGTAACAATGTCAATTTATGATTAACAATATTTTTTACTATTATTTTCATATAGTTATATTAACTATAGGTGTCATTTATTTTTTAATTGTTTTAATTGGCTTTATGTATGGTTTGTTCCGCCTCTCATTCTTTAGCTTTTTATCGTGTTTATTGGGATTTTTCCTGATAAATATGAAATCAAAAACGCCTTCCCTGGCAATTTATATTCTAATTAATTGAAGTGGTCATATTGATACATAATGACCACTTCAAAATATTATATCCATTTCATGGGTCAATGTTTTGTTGCGTTATTAATATCAAACGTAAATAAAAGGATGCGCAGGGTATTGCGCTTATAAGTTAATGCATCGACTGCATTGAAAAGGATAAATCATGAAAAAAACATTACTTGCTGCTGTTGTCGCCGGTTGCGCGGCGTTCTCTGGTGCTGCGCTGGCGGATGACGGTCAGGTGAAGTTTATCGGCGATATTATCGATGCGGGCTGCGACGTGGTGAACGACCTGTCCAACCCGCTGGAAGTTCAGATGGGGCAGATTGCCAAGACCGCGTTTAGCGGTACGGGGTCTACTGCGGCTGAACAGAATTTCGCGATTAAACTGGAAAACTGCCCGACTACCGTCACCAAAGCATCGGTACTGTTCTCCGGCGCTAACGTCAACGGTGATAATGATAAACTGCAGCTGACCGGAGCGGGTACCGATCCTGCCGTTGCCGAAGGCGTGGCCCTGCAGCTGGTTGACGCCAGCAGCAACGCGACGCTGCCGCTCTATACGCGTTCTGCCAGCCTGACCATCCCCGCTACCGGCAATATCGATCTGCCGTTCCGCGTCCGTTATATCCAGACTGAAAGCACTATCGTTGCGGGTAAAGCTGACGGTACAGCCAACTTTACCATCAGCTATAACTAATTTTCCGTCTAAATGACAGTGTTAGCGAGCCCTATGTGGCTCGCTTTTCCAGGGAGCTGGAGATGCAAAAATACCTGAAAGTGCTAATAGCTGGATGGCTGTTGGTCGGCGCTGCGGCGCATGCGGGCGTGGTGACCGGCGGTACTCGTCTGATTTATCCCGGCGGTAAAAAAGAGTCCTCACTGAGCGTAACTAATAATGATGCTACGCCTTATCTCATTCAAAGCTGGGTTGAAAGTAATAAGGGCGCAGCCCCTTTTCTGTTAACGCCGCCTTTATTTCGCCTTGAGGGCGAGCAGCAAACCCGACTGCGGGTAATTTACAGCGGCGGCTTACCGGAAAATAAAGAAAGTATGTTCTGGATGAACATCAAAGCGATTCCCTCCTCGCAGGCTAAAGCCGGCGCCAATACCCTACAGATCGCTATCAAAACGCGCATCAAATTAATTTATCGACCTAAATCCGTTGAGGGAACGCCGGAGATGGTGACGGAGCAGCTTCGCTGGACGCGCAGCGGCAATACGCTACAGGTCATGAATCCCACCGCCTTTTATATGAATTTTGCCGAGGTCAAAGTGGCGGGCGCCGAAGTTAAAGAGGCCAATTGGGTGGGGCCAGGGGAAACGGCGCGCTTTCAACTGCCGGGCGTCAGCGCGGGCGCTTTGCAGTGGAAACTGATTAACGATTATGGCGGTACCGGCGCGCTGCACCACGCGAATTTGTAGAGGCTTTCAGGCCAGGGAGTTCCAGGGAAAATGAAAAATAATCATAATAAATGGCGGCTTAACCGGATAGCCGGCGCTCTGGCCGTTGCGCTGCTACCGCTGTGTGAAGATGTCCTGGCGCGGGAGGTTTTTAACCCGGCCCTGTTGGAAATGGACGGCCCGCATACGGGCGTCAGGGATTTATCCGCTTACGAGCAGGCTGGCGGACAGCTGCCGGGGACCTATCGGGTAGATATTTATCTTAATAATGTTTTTATGGACACCCGCGATGTGGTTTTTCAGCAGAGCAAAGGGCCGGGAATAACGGAATTACAGCCTTGCCTGACGGTAGACGATTTGGCCGAATGGGGCGTGCGCGTCTCCCAATTTCCAGAGCTGGGCCGCAGATCGCCCGGCTGCGCGGATATCAGCGTGATACCGCAGGCAAAATCTGATTTTCGCTTCAGCCAGCAGCGCCTGCTATTGAGCTTCCCGCAGGCGGCGGTGACCAGCGCCGCCCGCGGCTGGGTGGATCCGAAACAGTGGGATGAGGGGGTGCCGGCGATCCTGCTGAATTACTCCTTTAGCGGGGCAAATAACTGGTCACGTCAGAACGATACGCCGGACAGCGATAATCAATACGTTAACCTGCGCCCCGGTATCAACGTCGGGCCGTGGCGTTTACGTAACTACACGACCTGGTCGCGCAGCAGCAGCGGGGGAGAGTCCAGTAATAGTTGGGACACGGTTTATACTTATGCGCAGCGCAACATCAAATCGCTACAGGGGGTGATGACGCTGGGCGATAGCAGCACGGACGCCGACGTTTTTGAGGGTGTTCCCTTTCGCGGGGCGATGCTGGCTTCCGATGACGATATGCTGCCGGAAAGCCTGCGCGGCTACGCGCCCGTCGTTCGCGGGATTGCGCGCACTAATGCTCAGGTCATTATTCGCCAGAACGGCTATGAGATTTACCAGACCTACGTCGCGCCTGGCGCTTTTGAAATCACCGATATGTACCCGACCGGCGGCTCGGGTGATTTAGCCGTCACCATCAAAGAGGCGGACGGCAGCGAGCAGAACCTGATCGTACCTTACGCTTCGCTCCCTGTCCTGCAGCGCGAAGGGCGGCTGAAATATAGCATGACCTCCGGCGTGTATCGCGCCTACGACAACAGCATTGACGAAACGCCCCTCACGCAGGCGACGGCAATCTACGGCTTGCCCTGGGGGTTAACCCTGTACGGCGGCGGCCAGTTTAGCAGTAAGTACCAGTCGGTGGCGCTGGGAATGGGGAAAAACCTCGGTGAACTGGGCGCCGTATCGACCGATATCATCCAGGCCTGGTCGACCCGACAGGATAAAGATAAAGAGAGCGGGCAGTCGGTACGTCTGCGTTACAGCAAAGACCTCCCGGGCCTGGGGACTAACGTAAGCCTGGCGGGATATCGCTATGCGACCAGCGGTTACTGGGATATGCAGGAAGTGCTGGATACCTATCGGGATGACAACTACACGCCTTCTATTGAACGGCGGCGCAACCGCGGGGAGGTGACGATCAGCCAGAGCCTTGGCGAAGAAATGGGGTCGCTGTCGCTGAGCTATATTCGCGAAGATTACTGGAATACCGGCCGCACTATGGAGTCAGTGGGCGTCGGATACAACAATAGCTGGCGCGGCATCAGCTATAGCATGAACTACAGCTATAACCGCAATACGACCGACCAGAACACCGGTAAGCGTAATGATGAAGACCACCTTTTTGCCCTGAGCATCAGCGTGCCTTTGGGGGAATGGCTACCGAAGCCGGTTTATGCCAACTACTCCCTGAACAGCAGCAAAAATGGCTCCACCAGCAACAATCTGGGCCTCTCCGGCACCTTGCTGGAGCGTAATAACCTGAGCTGGAGCGTGCAGGAAGGCTACACCAGCCAGGGAAGAGGGGAGAGCGGCAGCGTCAATGCGGACTGGCGTGCAACCTATGCTGAACTTACCGGCGGCTACAGCCATGATAAATACAGCCATCGGCTGAACTACGCCCTGCGCGGCGGAGCGCTGGTACATGAAAACGGCCTGACGCTGGGGCAGCCTTTCGGCGAAACCGTCGCTCTCATCAAGGCGCCCGGCGCCGCCGGCGTCGGCGTGAATAGCCAAACAGGGGTCAGAACCGACTGGCGAGGCTATACCGTCGTGCCTTACGCCTCGCCGTATCGTAAGAATATCCTGACGCTCGATACCACGACGATGCCGGACGATGTCGACCTCGAGTTGGCGACGCAGACGGTTGTGCCTACCCGTGGGGCGGTGGTTCGCGCAAATTATGCCACCAGCGTGGGTAACCGGGTACTGATGACGGTACGCCAGGAGAACGGGCAACCCCTGCCTTTCGGGGCCATGGTCAGCGTCCCCGGGGCGGCATCCTCTGAGCAGGCGTTTATCGTTGGCGATGGCGGACAGGTCTACCTGACCGGACTGGAATCTAACGGCGTACTCAACGTGAAGTGGGGCTCCGGGACGCAAGACCGCTGCCAGATCCACTATGCGCTGCCGTCAGCAAAAGAACTTACCGGCATTATTGTGGCCCAGGCGCAATGCCGATAATCGAAAGGATGCAGAGACAATGAAACGATTTTCATGGGGAATATTAGCGGGCCTGACGGCGCTGGCGATCTCGCCGCAGGCGATGGCGGCAACCGGGTGGTGTCAGAATACCGGTAATGGCGGGGCGCCTTTTCAGGACAGCTTTTCATTTATTGAAAGCTTTACTAATCCCTCACAAAATCAGGCCGGAATGGAGTTTTCCCGTTTGTACCACTGGAGTACCGGGGGAACCTACAAGGCAAAGTGTGACTGTGATAACGCCAGCGGGGTGACGTATTTTAAAGCCACGGTGCCAGGCCTTACCGCGACGCAAAGCCGCAATGGATTAAATTATTACCAGCTAAATAAATACCTGGAAATTGCCACCGAGTTATTTATTGCAGGGGGCGTGAATAAGTATATTCCTACGCCGATTGAGGATAAGAGTAATCAGAATAATCAAGGTTTTGCCTGTAATCCCGGCGGCTCCATTTTTGACACAGGGTCACTGGGATATATTTCGCTTTATTTTACCCGGCCTTTTGTTGGCCAGGTGACGATCCCTCCGACGGTTATCCTGAGTGTTTACGGGACGCGAAAAACGGGCAGCTACAGCGGTATCCCCCTGACGCAAATTTCAATGAGCGGGTCGGTAACGGTTCCGCAGTCCTGCGAGATTAATACCGGTAAAGCGATTAATATTGATTTTGAGGATATTGCCGCCAACCATTTTAAAACCGCGGGCCAGATGCCGAAGGACTTCTCTCCACATGTTGTTAATATGACGGTGGCCTGTACCAATATTTCCGCCGGGGTAAAAATCGCGCTGTCGTTCCAGGGGATGGCGGATACTAACGATAGCACTGCGCTGGCGACCACCAATCGCGATATTGCGGTGCGCATTGAAAATATTACCGGCGTCAAAATACCGGTCATTTCAGGTCTGCTGCCGGTCAATTTTAATTACCCGAGTCAGACCGGGGACACCACTATGAAAATTTATCCGATTAATACCACCGGGAATTTACCCAGCGGCGGAGGCTTTACCGCTACGGCAACCATTCAGGCAGAAATTGAATAGCAGGAGTAGATAATGAAAAAGACGCTATGGCTGGCATTATTGCTGCCTGTTTTTTCATCCTCGGGCGGGATCCCTTTGAATATTACCGGCAATATTTATTATCTCCCCTGTGACGTCAGTACCGACACGAAGTATCAAGAGGTTAATTTTGGCCCGCTCCTGAATATTGACTTTCAAACGGCCGGCAACGCTTCAGAGTGGAAATCCTTTTACCTGAATGTCGAAAACTGCCCGGCGGGGACAACAAAAGCAACGGTAAAATTTGACGGCGTTATCGACGTTGATGATGCCAGACATTTTGCCAATATGGCCGCCAGCGATGCGGCGCAGAATATCGCACTGCAAATCACCAGTAGCGATCACTCTACTCTTTATAAAAATCAGGACCAGATGAGTATTGCTATCGACGGCAGTACCGGGAAAGGCGTATTCCCGCTGGCTGCCCGTTTATATTCAACCCGGGGTGGAGCAACGGTGGGTAAATTTGAGTCTATTGTACAGCTGACATTTACCTATCAGTAATTTTATAGTCAAATGGATGAAAAGGAATAACGTATGCAGGTAGATACGGAATATCTTAGCGTCAAGGACGTTGAGCGTCTGGTACTTGCTGCACATTATTGTGCGCACCCGGAAAGAAATAGCTGCATGATCCAGATGTGTTTTTTGCACGGTTGTCGGATTAACGAAATTACCGCCTTGACCTTGCGGGATGTCGACCTGTCGCGAAAGCGGGTTTATATTCGCCGGGCGCGTCACGGTATCTCTGGGTATCATCCCTTACAACCCAAAGAAATTATCTCATTACAGCGCTGGCTACTGGCCAGAGAGTGTTACCCGGCTCATAACGATTTGCTGTTTATCTCTTCCCGGGGCAATCAGATGACGCGCCAGCGTTTTTATCAAATTATTCGCGAGTGCTGCGAGCTGGCGAAGCTGAAGCAAAATATTCATCCCAGGATGCTGCGCCACGCGTGCGGCTATGAGCTGGGAAAAAAAGGAATTGATGACGACTCGATCCAGGATTACCTGGGCTATCGCAATTTAAAATCTATTCTGCGTTATAACAGCTACGCTGAAGAGTAATGGCTGGCGTATTCGCGGCGTCTCTCTGCCGCGGTACGCCGCTTTTTTATTCTACGCTATACGCCATGAAATCTTCCGCCAGCACGGTAGACGGAAATATCTCTCTGCACTCTGCCAGCAGACGCTGGCAGCCTTCAGCGTCATAGCGAGAGCTAAAGTGGGTGGCGATAAGCGTGCCGACGCCCGCGTCGCGCGCCAGCGCCGCCGTTTGCTGGCTGGTTGAATGCCCGCGGCTGTTCGCTTTTTCCGCCATCGCCTGTTCGAGCGTCACCTCGTGAACCATGACATCCACGCCGCAGGCCAGCTCCCGCGCCGCCTCGCAGGGGGCGGTATCGCCGAAAATAGCCAGCTTCTTACCCGGCGTTGCCGGGCCAAGGTAGCGGCTGCCGTCAATCCGCCTTCCATCTTCCAGCTCAACCGTTAATCCCTGTTTTAAGCGCTGAAATAACGGACCGGGAGGCACGCCTTCGGCGATAAGCTGCGCGGCGTCAAGGGTGCCCGGCTTATCATGCTGTTCGATACGATAGCCGTAGCATTCGACCGGGTGGTTGAGCGGCCAGGCGGTGACCCGGAAGCCGGCTTCATCGAGCACCAGTCCCGGCCCGACTTCGATAATCGTCAGCGGGTAATCGGTCCAGGAACCGCTGAGGCGCAGCGCGGTTTCCACGAACGCTTTAAGTCCTTTCGGTCCGTACAGCGTCAGCGGCAGAGAATTACCCTGCATCGAGCGGCTGCACAGCAGGCCGGGGAGACCGAAGAGATGATCGCCATGTAAATGCGTAATAAAAATCTTATTCAGCTTGCCGGGATGGTAAGGGGTGCGCAGAAACTGATGCTGAGTTCCCTCCCCGCAGTCGAACAGCCACATCTCAGCCATTGTTGGCTGTTGCAAATTCAGTACTATCGACGTCATATTACGCGTACGGGTAGGCACGCCAGCGGATGTCCCCAAAAAGAGTAATTCCATCGTCCAGTGTCCTTAGGGCGTGAGTCAAAAAACAAAGTATACCCGTCATACTTCAAGTTGCATGTGTGTTGGCTGCACTCGTTCACCCCAGTCACTTACTCATGTAAGCTCCTGGGGATTCGCTCGCTGGCCGCCTTCATGCCACTTGAATTATTTAGGGTTAAAATTAATTAAGGAAGCGCAGATGATTACATGGCAGGATCTTCACCACGGTGAACTGACCGTCCCACAGCTCTACGCCGTGTTGAAATTACGCTGTGCGGTGTTCGTTGTCGAACAAACCTGCGCCTATCAGGACGTCGACGGCGACGATCTGGTGGGGGAGAATCGCCATCTTCTCGGCTGGCGCGGCGATGAGCTGGTAGCCTACGCGCGCATTCTCAAGAGCGATGATGAGTTTGAACCGGTGGTGATTGGCCGGGTGATTGTCAGCCAGGCGGTGCGCGGCGAGAAGCTGGGCTATCAGCTGATGGAACAGGCGCTGGCCAGCTGCCGGCAACACTGGCCGCAAAAGGCTATCTATCTTGGCGCCCAGGCGCACCTGCAAAAATTCTACGCCAGCTTCGGTTTTGTGCCGGTGACCGAGGTTTACGACGAGGACGGCATCGACCATATCGGCATGGCGTTCGAAATCGCCACCCACTAACCGCCGCGCTAATTAAAAACCGCTCCCTCATCGTGGGTACTGCTATTCCTCAGTAGTACCCCGTATAATGTGGGGTTTTTACTCCGTGGAGGTTTGCGTGCTGTCTGTATCCACCGCGTTGGAAAGCCTGTATCGCTGCCTGGATGAAGCGTTCCCGCCATCGCCCGGCACGCGAATTTTCGATGTCCCCTTCGCGCTGAATGACGCATTTGATCCCCTTCTGTGGTGCACGCATCAGCCGCAGTGGCCGCAGTTCTACTGGCAGCAGCGCAGCGGCGATGAAGAGCTGGCCGCGCTGGGGGCGGTGCAAATCTTTGCTTCCCTTGAGCAGGCGCACGCTTTTTTGCGCCAGCAGGGGCGTGAAGATCTGCGAATTTGCGGCCTTAACGCCTTTCATCCTCAGCAGGGTCTGTTGATCTTGCCGAGGCTGGAGTGGCGTCGGCTGGGCGGCAGCGCCACGCTACGCCTGGTGTTATATAGCGAGACCTCGCTCCGTGACGATGCCCGTGCGGCACGTGAATTTCTCGATTCGCTGGTGGCGAAACAGGCGCAGGCTACCGCGATGCCCTCTCTGCTGAGCGAACAGCATTTCCCGGCTTATCCGCAGTGGAGAGAGCTGATTGCGCAGGCGACGCAGGCGATAGCGGCGGGGGAGATGGATAAAGTGGTGCTGGCTCGCGCCACCGATTTGCACTTCGTCGCTCCGTTAAACGCCGGAGCGATTATGGCGGCCAGCCGCCGCAGCAACCTTAACTGCTTCCACTTCCTGATGGTCTTTAACGCGCAAGAGGCCTTTATGGGCTCTACGCCGGAACGGCTGTGGCGGCGTCGCGGGGCGCTGCTGCGTACCGAAGCGCTGGCGGGAACCGTTGCCAGTCATGCGGACGATCGCCAGGCGCAGCGTTTGGGTAACTGGCTGATGGCCGACGATAAGAACCAGCGCGAAAATATGCTGGTGGTGGAGGATATCTGTCAGCGGATGCAAGGGGAGACCCGCGCGCTGGAAGTCCTGCCGCCGCAGATTGTCCGTTTGCGGAAAGTACAGCATCTCCGGCGCTGTATTTGGGCCGAGCTGGAGAAGCCTGACGATGCCCGCTGCCTTCATCAGCTCCAGCCCACGGCGGCGGTTGCTGGTTTACCGCGCCGGGTTGCGCTGGATTTTATCACCCGTAATGAGCTTTTTACCCGCGGCTGGTATGCAGGCTCCGCCGGCTATCTGTCGCTGGCGCAAAGCGAATTTTGCGTTTCTCTGCGTTCGGCGAAAATCGAACAGCGTACGCTCAGACTCTACGCCGGTGCGGGGATCGTCAGCGGTTCCGACCCGGAGCAGGAGTGGCAGGAAATTGAAAATAAAGCCGCGGGATTGCGTTCGTTACTGCTGTCAGAAGTATAGAGAAAACGATACATATCAAAACGGCAACAGTTTGCTTTATCTATACTTAGCCTCAATATTTGATACTGGACAAATTCATGTCTGTAAGCGCATTTAACCGACGCTGGGCGGCGGTGATCCTTGAAGCATTGACGCGCCACGGCGTGCAGCATATCTGCATTGCGCCCGGATCGCGCTCGACACCTTTAACCCTGGCGGCGGCGGAAAACCGCGCATTGATTCACCATACCCACTTTGATGAACGCGGCCTCGGCCATCTGGCGTTAGGGCTGGCGAAAGCCAGCGGTCAGCCGGTGGCGGTGATTGTGACCTCCGGTACCGCGACGGCCAACCTCTATCCGGCGCTGATTGAGGCCGGGCTGACCGGTGAAAAACTCATTTTACTGACCGCCGACCGGCCGCCGGAGCTGATTGACTGCGGCGCGAATCAGGCGATTCGCCAGCCGGGCATGTTTGCTTCGCACCCGTCGCAGACGCTATCCCTGCCGCGTCCGTCGCAGGATATCTCCGCCCGCTGGCTGGTCTCGACCCTCGACCAGGCGCTCGGCGCGCTGCACTGCGGCGGCGTTCATATTAACTGTCCGTTTGCCGAACCGCTGTATGGCGATATGGACGACACCGGCGCCGAGTGGCAGCAGCAGCTCGGCGATTGGTGGCAGAGCGACAAGCCCTGGCTGCGTCACTCTCTGCATCTGGAAAGTGAAAAGCAGCGCGACTGGTTTTTCTGGCGGCAGAAACGCGGCGTGGTGGTCGCCGGACGGATGAGCGCGGAAGAGGGCGTCAAGGTGGCCGAGTGGGCGAAGACCCTCGGCTGGCCGCTGATTGGCGATGTGCTCTCGCAAACCGGGCAGCCGCTCCCCTGCGCCGACCTGTGGCTGGGTAACGGCAAGGCGGTCAGTGAACTGGCGCAGGCGCAAATCGTTGTTCAACTGGGCAGCAGCCTGACCAGCAAACGCGTTTTGCAGTGGCAGGCCACCTGCGAACCCGAAGAGTACTGGCTGGTGGATAATCTGCCGGGGCGACTGGATCCCGCCCAGCATCGCGGTCGCCGGCTGGTGTGCGCCATCGACCGCTGGCTTGAACAGCATCCGGCGGAAAAACGACAGCCGTGGCCCACCGTCATTCCCGAGCTTTCGCGCCAGGCATGGCAGGCGGCGGTCGCCAGCAGCGAGGATTTCGGCGAAGCCCAGCTGGCGCAGCGAATCCGGCGCTATCTGCCGGAACAGGGGCAGCTGTTTGTCGGCAACAGCCTGGTGGTGCGCTTAATTGACGCGCTGTCGCAGCTACCGGCAGGTTACCCGGTCTACAGCAATCGCGGGGCCAGCGGAATAGACGGCCTGCTGGCGACGGCGGCCGGGGTGCAGCGCGCCAGCGCGCGTCCGACGCTGGCTATCGTCGGCGATCTTTCGGCGCTTTACGATCTCAACTCGCTGGCCCTGCTGCATCAGGCCTCCGCGCCGCTGGTGCTGATTGTCGTCAACAATAACGGCGGGCAGATTTTTTCCCTGCTGCCCACGCCGCAGGAGCAGCGCAGCCAGTTCTATCTGATGCCGCAGAATATCCATTTCGCGCACGCGGCGGCGATGTTCAATCTGACTTACCATCGCCCTGCGGACTGGAATGAGCTGGAGCAGGCGCTGGACGTTGCCTGGCGAGGACCCGGCGCGACGTTGATTGAACTGGCGGTTAATGAAACCGACGGTACGCAAACGCTTCAGCAGCTGCTGGCGCAGGTGAGTCAGCTATGACGCTGCACGCGGTGGCTGAAAGCGGCCTGCCGGGCTATCCCTGGCTGGTCTTTTTGCACGGTTTTGCCGGGGATAGTCATGAGTGGCGCACGGTGGGGCAGGCGTTTGGCGCGTATCCGCGTCTCTATATTGACCTGCCTGGCCACGGCGGATCGGCGCATATCGCCGTAAACCATTTTGCCGATGTCAGCGAGTTGATTAAGAATACGCTTAATAGTTACAACATACTTAAGTACTGGCTGGTGGGATACTCCCTCGGCGGACGGGTGGCGATGTTCTATGTCAGCCAGCCGCGCGAAGGGCTCTGCGGGCTGGTCGTCGAGGGGGGGCATCCGGGCCTGGGGGATGATAACCAGCGTAGGCTGCGCCGGCGCAGCGATGCCGCCTGGGCTGAACGCTTTCGCCGCGAGCCGCTGACCCAGGTCTTTGCCGACTGGTATCAGCAGCCGGTCTTCGCTTCCCTGGACGCAGCGCAGCGGGCGGCGCTGGTTGCGCTACGCAGCCGCAATAAAGGCGGAGCGTTGGCGGCGATGCTGCAGGCCAGCTCGCTGGCGGAACAACCCGATCTGCGCGCGTCGTTACGGGCGCGCGATTTCCCTTTTCATTATCTTTGCGGAGAACGCGACGGCAAGTTTCGCGCCATCGCGGGTGAACTCTCCGCCACCGCGCACGTGATTAATCATGCCGGACACAACGCGCATCGGGAAAACCCCGATGCTGTCGTGGCTTGTCTGGCGCAGTTTTTAGCGAGTTAACCGAAGGACACTTTATGATCTCTCTTGATGAAGCCATGCTTTACGCCCCGATTGAATGGCAGGACTGCTCCGAAGGCTACACCGACATTCGTTACCAAAAATCGGCGGACGGGATTGCCAAAATTACTATCAACCGCCCGCAGGTACGCAACGCTTTCCGCCCGCTGACCGTCAAAGAGATGATTCAGGCGCTGGCGGATGCCCGCTATGACGACAATATTGGCGTCATCGTTCTGACCGGTGAAGGCGATAAAGCGTTTTGCGCCGGCGGCGATCAGAAAGTCCGCGGCGACTACGGCGGCTACCAGGATGATTCCGGCGTTCATCACCTCAACGTTCTCGATTTTCAGCGCCAGATCCGCACCTGCCCGAAACCGGTGGTGGCGATGGTGGCGGGGTACTCCATCGGCGGCGGCCACGTCCTGCATATGATGTGCGATCTGACTATCGCGGCGGAAAATGCCATCTTCGGCCAGACCGGCCCGAAAGTCGGCTCTTTCGACGGCGGCTGGGGCGCCTCCTATATGGCGCGCATCGTCGGGCAGAAAAAAGCCCGTGAGATCTGGTTCCTGTGCCGGCAGTACGACGCGCAGCAGGCGCTGGATATGGGGCTGGTGAATACCGTGGTGCCGCTGGCGGACCTGGAAAAAGAGACCGTGCGCTGGTGCCGGGAAATGCTGCAGAACAGCCCGATGGCGCTGCGCTGCCTGAAGGCGGCGCTGAACGCCGACTGCGACGGCCAGGCGGGACTGCAGGAGCTGGCGGGTAACGCCACCATGCTGTTTTACATGACCGAAGAGGGTCAGGAAGGGCGCAACGCTTTCAATCAGAAGCGCCAGCCGGACTTCAGCAAATTTAAACGGAATCCGTAATGCGGCAGGCGCAGGTCTACCGCTGGCAGCTACCGATGGACGCGGGAGTGGTGCTGCGTGAACGGCGGTTAAAAACCCGCGATGGTTTGCTTCTGCGCCTGCGCGACGGCGAGCGCGAAGGCTGGGGGGAAATATCTCCCCTGCCCGGATTCAGCCTGGAAACGCTGGATGAGGCGCAGGCTGCGCTGCTGGCGTGGGCGAGCGCCTGGCGCGATGGCGAAGAGGGCGCGTTGCCAACGCCGCCGTCGGCGGCTTTCGGGGCGAGCTGCGCAATGGCGGAACTGTGCGGCGAGCTGCCGCAGGCGGCGGACTATCGCGCGGCGCCGCTCTGCGCCGGCGATCCGGACGAGCTGTTCGCCAGGCTTTCGCTGATGCCCGGCGAAAAAGTCGCCAAGGTCAAAGTCGGCCTGTATGAGGCGGTGCGCGACGGCATGGTGGTCAACCTGCTGCTGGAGGCGATTCCCGATCTGACGCTACGCCTCGACGCTAATCGCGCCTGGACGCCGCTGAAAGCGCAGCAGTTTGCCAAATACGTGAATCCACACTATCGCAGCCGCATCGCCTTTCTCGAAGAACCCTGTAAAAACCGCGATGATTCGCGCGCTTTTGCCCAACAAACGGGTATCGCTATCGCCTGGGATGAGAGCCTGCGCGAGGCGGACTTTACCTTTTCCGCCGAGCCGGGGCTGCGGGCGGTGGTGATTAAACCGACGTTGACCGGCAGTCTGCAAAAAGTGCGGCAGCAGGTGGCGCAGGCGCATGCCCTGGGGCTGACGGCGGTCATCAGTTCCGCCATTGAGTCGAGCCTTGGCCTGACGCAGCTGGCGCGAATCGCCGCCTGGCTGACCCCGGACACGATCCCCGGTCTGGACACGCTGAGCCTGATGCGTGCCCAGCTGGTGCGCCGTTGGCCGGAAAGCGAGCTGCCGTGTCTGCACGTTGATGAGCTGGAGCCGCTGCTGTGACCTTTAGCGACTGGCCCTGGCGCCACTGGCGGCGGCTGCGAGAAGAGGCTCAGGCGCTGCGCCTGAACGAGCGGCGGCTAAGCTGGCGGGAACTGTGCGCGCAAATTGATGCGCTGGCGGTGGAATTCCACGCCCAGGGCGTTCGCGACGGCGATGGCGTGCTGCTTCGCGCTTACAACCAGCCCGATGCTCTGCTGGCGTGGCTGGCCCTCCTGCAGTGCGGCGCGCGCGTCCTGCCGCTGAATCCGCAGCTGCCTGCTCCTCTGTTGGTGGAACTGCTGCCGTCTCTGGGACTGCGCCACGCGCTGGTGCTAAACGGCGGCGACCTTCCGGTGGCGCTTAATTCATTAGCGTTGTGCGCCGGCGACGGCGTGCACGCGGTCGCCTGGCGAGAAGATCGTATCGCGTCCATGACGCTAACCTCGGGGTCGACGGGACTACCGAAAGCGGCGGTGCACGCTTTTCGCGCCCATCTTGCCAGCGCAGAAGGCGTGCTGGCGATGATACCCTTTGCGCCGCAGGACGACTGGCTGCTGTCGCTGCCGCTGTTTCACGTTTCCGGCCAGGGGATTCTCTGGCGCTGGCTGTTAGCTGGCGCAGGCCTGACGGTACGCGACAAGCAGCCGCTGGAACAGGCGTTACGCGGCTGTACCCATGCCTCTCTGGTGCCGACCCAGCTCTGGCGCCTGCTCAGCGGCGACGTCGAGGTGTCGTTGAAAGCGGTTCTGCTCGGCGGCGCGGCGATCCCGGTGGCGCTAACCGAGCAGGCCGGTAAGCGCGGTATTCGCTGCTGGTGCGGCTACGGCCTCACCGAGTTTGCCTCCACGGTATGCGCCAAGGAGGCGGACGGCCTGGCGGATGTCGGGCAGCCGCTGCCGGGGCGCGAAGTGCGGATTGTCGATGGCGAAGTGTGGCTGCGGTCGGACAGCATCGCCGCAGGCTACTGGCGCGATGGGCAAATGGTCCCCCTCGCTAATGCCGACGGCTGGTTCGCCACTCGCGATCGGGGCCGGCTGGAGCACGGCAGGCTGACTATCCTCGGACGAGTGGACAACCTCTTTTTTAGCGGCGGAGAAGGTATTCAGCCGGAAGAAGTGGAGCGGGTGATTGGCGCTCATCCGTGGATTACGCAAGTTTTCATCGTGCCGCAGGATGATGCGGAGTTTGGCCAGCGGCCGGTGGCGGTGGTGGAGTGCGGCGAGCATGACGACCCGTCCGCGCTGGCGGGCTGGTGCGCCGATAAGCTGGCGCGCTTTCAGCAGCCGGTGCGCTGGCTGCGGCTGCCTGAATCGCTGAAAACCGGCGGAATTAAAATTTCCCGCCGGGCGCTACGTGACTGGGTCAACCAGCAGGCGATGCCCGACTCAGACGCGCTGGACGTTCAGTAGCTGCTTCGTATGCCAGCGGCCCAGCGCTAAAACGGTGGTCAGCGCGCCGAGCAGGGCGCAAAACATATCCGACTGGGTATCCCAGGGATCGCCCTGGGTGCCGAGAAACTCATCCGCGCCCTGTCCCAGCGCCAGCGCCGCCCACCATTCGATCAGTTCATAGACGGCGCTAATCGCCAGCGCAATACAGCAGACCACGAAACCGAGCATTTTACGCCCGTGAACGTAGCCGCCGCGCAGCAGAATCTCCCGCGCCGCCAGCGCCGGCACCAGCCCCTGGAAAAAGTGCCCCAGCTTGTCATAGGGGTTACGGCTCAGTCCCAACCACGCCTGGACGTCAAAGCCGATGGGCACTTTCGCGTAGGTGTACATACCCCCGACCATCAAAATGATGGCATGGAAGAAAATCAGCGTGTAAAGCAGCGGCGTCAGCGGATAGCGCGAGCGTGTGGCCAGCAAAAGCGGAACGATGATAATCACCGGCGTCACTTCCATCAGCCAGGTGAGCTTATCCCCTGCGCTGATACCGGTGTAAACAAGCATCAGGGCCAGCGCCAGCGCGGCGAATGTTAACCCCGAACGGGATGCGGCGACGGTCATAACGGATCACCAGAAAGTTAAAACGATAACTATCAGGCAGATGTGGTGGAAATTCAACGTATAGCGTCATTGGCGGCGCTGAGCGACCGCCAATGACGTTGAGCATCAGGAAGAGGGCAGGTCGCCCTGCGTAAGCTGGCGCTTCCGCCAGTACCGCAGCAGCGGAGGGACAACAATCACCGCGATGGCCAGAAACAGAAGCGTTTTCGTTACGCCGCTTTGCCAGAGAATCGCCACGTTGCCGTTGCTGATGGACAGCGCGCGGCGCAGGTTCTGCTCCAGCATCTCTCCCAGCACAAACCCTAAGATCAGCGGCGACATCGGGAAGTGCATTTTACGCATAATGTAGCCCAGCACGCCCAGCCCAACCATCAACAGCAGGTCGAAGGTGGTGCTGTGCACCGCGTAGACGCCGACCGCGGACACAGCGGCGATGGCCGGGGCCAGAAACCATAGCGGAATCGTCAGCATGCGGGTGAACAGGCCGATCAGCGGAATGTTCATAATCAGCAGCATCACGTTGGCGATGAGCAGCGCGGCAATTAACCCCCAGACGATATCCGGCTGTTCGGTAAACATCGCCGGTCCCGGCGTGATGTTGTAGAGGGTCAGGGCGCCCATCATCACCGCGGTGGTCCCGGAGCCGGGGACGCCGAGCGTGAGCATCGGAATAAACGAGCCGCAGGCGGAGGCGTTGTTCGCCGCTTCCGGCGCCGCGACGCCGCGAATATCGCCCTTGCCGAAGGTAGCGCTATTGCCGCTGAGCTTTTTCTCGGTCATATAGGTGATGGCGCTGGCAATGGTCGCCCCTGCGCCCGGCAGAATGCCGACAAAGAAACCCACCACCGATGAGCGCAGGGTCGCGCCCACGCACTGGCCCGCCTCTTTGGCGTTAAACAGCATGCGTCCGGTTTTCCGTACCAGCTTCTGCCCGCCGCTGGTGCTCTCCAGCATCAGCAAAATCTCCGAAACCGAAAAGAGCCCAATCACCACCACGATAAACTGCACGCCGTCGGAAAGATGAACGCTGTCGAACGTGAAGCGGTACACGCCGGTATTGGCATCAACGCCCACCGTCGCCAGCCCCAAGCCGATTAACGCGGCGAGAAATGACTTCAGCGGATTTTCCGCCATCATGCTGCCAAGGCAGGCGATGGCAAAAATCATCAGGGCGAAATATTCCGCCGGGCCGAACGCCAGCGACCACTGCGCCAGCACCGGGGCGAACAGGATGATCCCGCCGATAGCGATCGTTGAACCAACAAAGGAGCTCACGGCAGAGATCGACAGCGCTACGCCGCCGCGCCCCTGCTGCGCCATCGGATAACCGTCGAGAGCGGTCATAATAGCGGCGGCATCACCGGGTACGTTAAGCAGGATAGACGAAATGCGCCCGCCGTATTCACAACCAATATAGACCGTAGCCAGCAGGATTAGCGCTGATTCCGCGGGCAGGTGCAGAGCAAAGGCCAGCGGCAGTAAGATCGCGACACCGTTAATCGGACCCAGACCCGGCAGGAGGCCGACGATAGTGCCAACAAAGCAGCCAATTAGCGCGATGGTCAGGTTGCCCGGCGTCATGGCAACGGCGAAGCCCTGTGATAAATAAATCCAGATATCCATAACCTTCTCCGTTAACTCAACCAAACGCCGAGCGGCAGGGTGACATCAAGCAGGGCGTCAAAGACGTACCACAGCGCGATGCCCATCGCGACGCCGGCTACCCCGGCGGCGGGCAGGGTGGCGCCAAACAGCAGGCCAAACGCGGCGGTCAGCAGCGCGGTGGCCAGAGGAAAACCCAGCCATTCAAAACCCCACGCATAGATCCCCAGCGCAACCACCATGGTTAATAGACGTTGTAAAACCCGGCGCCCGGGCCACGTGATGGCGTCGGGCCGACGCAGAAGCAGCAAGACAGAGCACACCAGCATCAGGCCGATAATGCCGACCGGGAAAGGGCGTGGGCCGACGGGCTCATAGGCGTATTCGCTGTGAATTTGCCAGGCGATAAACATTCCACCCGCGCAGAGCAGCAGCCACACTCCGGCAAAAATACGATCGCTCATCGCAACCTCCGTAAATTATTTGGCCAGGCCAAAGGATTTCGCCTGCAGGCGATACGCTTCCACCTGTTGTTTAACGTAGGCGTCCAGTTCCTTACCGTTCATATTGAATTCGAACAGGCCGCGCAGCTCGCGCTGCTTTTTGAACGCGTCGGTCTGCTGCAATTTCGTGAACTCATCCACCCACCACTGATAGTCGGCGTCGCTAACTTTCGGACCCACGAAGAAGCCGCGAATAATCGGCCAGACCAGGTCATAGCCCTGCTCTTTGGCGGTCGGCACATCGGCGAGGTCACCCGGCAGCCTTTCGTTAGCGAACACCGCCAGCACGCGGATTTTATTGCCCTGGAGATAAGGCACCATTTCGCTGAGATCGCCGGAGACCGCCTGTACGTGATTGCCCAGCAGCGCGGTGACCGGTTCGCCGCCGCCCTCAAACGCCACGTAGCGCATTTTGTGCGGATCGACGTTGGCTTTTTGCGCCAGCAGCGCTGCTTTCATCCAGTCCTGGCTACCAATGGAGGCGCCGGCGCCGATGACGATACTGGCGGGATTTTTTTCCATCGCCGCCATAAACGACGGCAGGTCTTTCCACGGCGAGTCGGCGCGGACTGCGATCATGCCGTAATCGGTGCCGACGCTGGCCAGCCAGCGCACATCATCCACGCCGTAGCGGCCAAACTTGCCCTGCGCCAGGTTGAGCAGCGAGCCGCCGGAGAAGGCGACTACGGTACCGGGTTCGCCGGGGCGCTGGGCGACGATCGCGTTGTAGGCCACAGCGCCTACGCCGCCGGGCATGTAGGTGACGCGCATCGGTTTTTCGATGGCGCCGGTTTCCATCAGGCTGACCTGGATCAGCTTGCAGGTGAGGTCGAAGCCGCCGCCGGGCTTGGCGGGCGCGATACATTCGGTACGGGAAGGCGCCTCGGCGGCCAGGGCAGAGGCGGTTAAAAGGCATAATGCAATGGCGCCAGCACGGCGCAGGAATGGCATATTCATAAGCTTCCTCAGTCAGATACAGGAGACGTTTTTTTAATTATGTGAACCGGCATGTGGCTATTCGGTTGCGTGATTGTTAAAACAATTACCTTTCATTTCCCTTTCAATGCGGCAGCAACTTTTCAGGATGTGATATGCGTCTCTTACTGGCAGAAGATAACCGTGAGCTGGCTCACTGGCTGGAGAAAGCGCTGGTGCAGGGCGGGTTTGCCGTGGACTGCGTATTGGATGGTCGCGCGGCCGATCATCTGCTGCAAAGCGAAAAATATGCGCTGGCGGTGCTGGATATTGGCATGCCGGGACTCGACGGTCTGGAGGTGGTGCAGCGCCTGCGAAAGCGCGGGCAGACCCTTCCCGTCTTGCTACTCACTGCCCGCAGCGCGGTGGCGGATCGGGTTAAAGGGCTGAACGTCGGCGCCGATGACTATTTGCCGAAACCTTTTGAGCTTGAAGAGCTGGATGCCAGGCTGCGCGCGCTGCTGCGGCGTAGCGAAGGCCAGGTGCATGAGGTTCAGCAGATCGGCGCGCTGGAATATCGCGATGAAGGCTATTTTTTACTCTGCGGACAAACGCTGTCGTTGACGCCGCGCGAGCAGGCGCTGCTGACGGTGCTGATGTTTCGCCGTACGCGGCCGGTGTCGCGCCAGCAGCTGTTTGAACAGGTTTTCAGCCTGAACGATGACGTCAGCCCGGAAAGCATCGAGCTGTATATCCATCGTCTGCGTAAGAAACTTCAGGAGAGCAACGTGCGTATCGTGACCCTGCGCGGCCTGGGCTACGTGCTGGAGCTCGCTCATGAGGTGGGGTAAACCGCAGTCGTTATTCGCTCAACTGTTGCTGTTTCTCGGCCTGCCGCTGGTTTTGCTATGGGGGCTGTCGGCGTTCAATAGCTACGTCAGCGCTCTGCAGGCGGCAACCCAGGCTTACGATCGCACGCTGCTTTCATCCGCCCGCACGGTGGCGGAACGCCTGGTGGTTCGCCGCGGTAGGCTGGAGGTGAATGTCCCCTGGGTGGTGCTGGACAGCTTCGAGCTGAATATGAACGATCGGCTGTACTATAAGGTACTCGATCCCGAGAAGCGGGTGATTTCCGGTTTTGACGACCTGCCATCGATGCCGCCATCGACCTCTCGAACCGAGCTCTATCCGGCGCTGGCGTGGTTTTATCATACTGAATATCGCGGTCAGGCTATCCGCGTGGCGCGCCTGCTGCAGCCGGTTAACGAAGGCGGCGTTGTCGGCATGGCGGAAATCTACATCGCCGAAACGCTGCAGTCGCGGCGCTGGCTGGCGGGACAGCTGCTGTTTTCATCATGGATCTCGCAGGGGCTATTAGTGCTGTTGACGCTGGTGCTCACCGGCTGGCTGCTGCGCCGCGTGCTGCGGCCGATGCGCCGGCTTTCGGCGCTCATGGTGCGGCGCGAACCCGGCCTGCTGACGCCGCTGCCGGAGCTGCTGCCGTGGTCGGAAACCCGTCTGCTGATCGTGGCCTTTAACCGCTATATCGACCGGTTACGGGTGATGATCTCCCGCCAGGAGCGCTTTAGCGCCGACGCGTCGCATCAGCTCAAAACGCCGTTAGCGGTGTTGAAAACGCAGGCCTCAGTGGCGCTGGCGAGCGGCGATCCCCGGCTGTGGCGAGAGAGCCTGGAGGCGATGAGCGGCACGCTTGACAGTACGATTCTGCTTACCGAACGCCTGCTGCAGCTGGCTACCATCAAACGGAAAGAGCAGGGCGAGCACGCGTTCCCGCCGGTGGACCTGCATGAGATCGTCCACAACAGCTGTTTTTCGCGTCTTCAGCAGGCGCGGAGCAAGTCTATCGATCTCGGCTATGAGGGGGAACCCTCGACGGTGACCATTGCCGGCGATGGCGTGCTGTTGAGCGAGCTGTGCGCGAATCTGCTGGATAACGCGATTCGCTATACGCCGCAGGGCGGTATCGTCACGGTCAGCCTGCATCGTGACGGAGAGGCGGTGCTGCTGGATGTCGAAGACAGCGGGCCGGGGATCGATGATGCGCAGATTCAGCAGGCGCTCATGCCGTTCCATCGTCTGGAAAACGTGGGTGATAACCCCGGCGCCGGGCTCGGACTGGCGCTGGTCAGCGATATTGCGCGCCTGCACCGCAGCCATCCGCAGCTGCTGCGTAGCGAAACGCTGGGCGGGCTGAAGGTCAGGCTGCGCTTTTTGCGCGCTTGTTCAGAGTAGGCCTTTCAGGGTGAGCGTCCTGCGGGTCGCCGCGTTCAAATCATAGTGGGGAAGATCTTCTGCCTTCACCCAGGCGTAGTCCTGAAACTCCTCGTTGATCGTCACTTCGCGATTGGCGCTGATGCAGTCGAAGATCAGGTAAATCATATAAATCTCTTCCCGGCGGCCATCGGCGTAGGTTTTAACCCGGATATCGTCGCTAAAGGTCCACGGCGTAATCTGGGTCAGCTGCAGTTTTTCGCCCAGCTCCTCGCGAATTTCTCGCCGCAGCGCTTCTTCAATGCGCTCGCCTGGCTCGACGCCGCCGCCGGAGAGCGCCCACTGGCCGGGAAATACGCCGCGATCGTCGGCCATTTTGCACAGCAGATAGTGTCCTTCATGTTGAATGAGCGGGCAGACGATAGTCCTTTGACGCATGATTTCTCCTTACTGATGACAGGGATAACTAACGGGAAGGCCCAGTTTGCGAGCCGCCTCGGCAAACCGCAAGCGAAAACGCGCGGCGAACGCGTGCGGTGGTAGGCTGAGCGTAGGTTAACGGGTCAGGGGCCATCATGGAACAGATAGCAAGCCACTCACCGCACGATGCGGTGTTTAAACACCTTTTGTCCCAACGGGCAACGGCGCGCGATTTTTTGTCTATTCATTTGCCGAAGCATTTGCGGGAACAGTGCGATCTGCGAACGCTGCAGCTGGAATCCGGCAGTTTTATTGAAGAGGACCTACGCGCAAGCCATTCGGATATTCTTTATTCGCTAAAAACCCAGCACGGAGAGGGGTACATCTACATTCTTATAGAGCATCAAAGCTCTCCCGACAGGCATATGGCGTTTCGCCTGATGCGATACGCCATCGCGGCCATGCAGCGCCACCTTGATAAAGGGCATCATCAGCTGCCGCTGGTTATTCCTCTGCTATTTTATCACGGCAGGATCGCTCCTTACCCGTACTCGACGCGCTGGCTGGATGATTTCCCTCAGCCAGAGGTGGCCGAGCGGCTGTATAGCCAGCGTTTTCCACTGATAGACGTCACGGTGATTCCTGACGATCGGCTTGTACAGCACCGCCGTGTCGCTATGCTGGAACTGCTGCAAAAACATATCCGCCAGCGGGATTTGATGGACATTTCTGAGCAACTGGTCAGGATATTATCCTTGGGATACACTACGCGTCGGCAGTTTAAAACTTTGCTGAATTATATGCTTCAGGCGGGCAACGCCGCCGATCCGGTGGCCTTTTTACGCAAGCTCGCGCAAAAGACGCCACTCAAGCCGCATAAGGAGACGCTGATGAATATTGCTCATTTTCTGGAAGAGCGTGGCCGTAAAGAGGGGGTCCTTCAGGGAATGAAGGCGGGGATAGAAAAAGGTTTACGAAAGGGTCGACAGGAAGGCCGGAATGAAGGCCGTCATCAAGGACGGCAGGAGGCGACGCAACGCATTGCTCAGGCGATGCTGGATGATGGGCTTGAGCCCTCTCAGGTCGCAAAGCTAACCGGTTTGTCGCTGCGTCAGCTCGCTAAGCTTCGGCACTAGGCGCGTTTAAAAACCGTAAAATGGCAGCCGCAAGGGCTGCCATCAGCATTACTCTCCGTGCTTTAAGGCTTTCAGCGCCGCAGCCACGCCCGCGCCGTAGTCGGGGTGGACTTCACTGAACAGGCCAATTTGTCGCTGCTGAATAAACTCAGGGATATCCCGCATATCATTGGCGATACGCTGGAACATACGCTGATGTTCCTCTTCGCTTAATAGCTCAAACAGCCTGCGCGGCTGGCTGAAGTAGTCGTTATCTTCCCGATGATTCCAGTGGGCCGCCGCGCCTTCAAGGCTTAAAGGCGGCTCGCTAAAGTCCGGCTGTTCCTGAAACGCGCCAAAGCTGTTGGGTTCATAGGTGACGCCGTTGCCGCTATTGCCGTCAACGCGCATCGCGCCGTCGCGGTGGTAGTTATGGAACGGGCAGCGCGGCGCATTGACCGGAATTTGATGATGGTTGACGCCCAGACGATAGCGCTGGGTATCGCCGTAGGAGAACAGCCGTCCCTGCAGCATGCGATCCGGAGAGAAGCCGATCCCGGGCACCACGTTGGCCGGATTCATCGCGACCTGCTCAACTTCTGCGAAGTAGTTGTCCGGGTTGCGGTTGAGCTCCAGCACGCCGACTTCCATCAGCGGATAATCAGCGTGCGGCCAGATTTTGGTCAGATCGAAGGGGTTATAAGGGACCCGGCTGGCGTCCGCTTCCGGCATGATCTGCACGTAGAAGGTCCAGCGCGGGAAATCGCCTTTTTCAATCGACTCATAGAGATCGCGCTGTGAACTCTCGCGGTCCTCTGCCACCAGGCGTTTCGCTTCATCATCCATCAGGTTGGCGATCCCCTGCTGGGATTTGAAGTGGAATTTCACCCAAAAACGTTCGTTATCGGCATTAATAAAGCTGAACGCGTGGCTGCCGAAACCGTGCATATGGCGATAGGAACGCGGGAGGCCGCGGTCGCTGAAATCAATCGTTAACTGATGCAGCGTTTCCGGCAGCAGGGAGAAAAAGTCCCATTTCCAGGTGGGGTTACGCAGGTTGGTGCGCGGGTCGCGCTTCACGACGTGGTTAAGGTCGGGAAACTTCAGCGGGTCGCGAAGGTAGAAAATGGGCGTATTGTTGCCCACCAGATCCCAGTTGCCTTCTTCGGTATAAAACTTGATCGAGAAACCGCGAATATCGCGCTCGGCGTCAGCGGCGCCGCGTTCTCCGGCGACGGTTGAGAAGCGCAGGAACAGATCGGTGGTTTTACCGATTTCGGCAAACAGTTTTGCGCGGGTATAGCGGGTGATATCGCGGGTAATGGTCAGTTTACCGTAAGCGCCGGAGCCTTTAGCGTGCATTCGGCGTTCCGGGATAACCTCACGGTCGAAGTGGGCCAGTTTTTCCAGAAACCAGACATCCTGCAGCAGCATCGGGCCGCGCGGGCCTGCGGTGACGACATTGTTATTATCGACAACCGGGGCGCCGGCGGCGGTGGTTAATCCTTTTTTGCTCATCTTTATCTCCTGACAAAGTTTTATGTAACTTATTCATCTCTTTGCGACGACGAAATAAGCTGGAGCCTATTTGTATAATAAAGGCTGAGACCCAGCAATTTGACCCTGACTATTGAATTGATATCTGAGACCGTTAACAAGGCTCCCGAAGCAACTGGTTACAATCACGCGGTAAAAGCGCGCTATAACGCATTGATTCCTTAAAACGGAGCAGTACAATTTCGCGGTTTTTTGGGATTTTCTTATTATTATTTTCTGGATAGATAAAAATGAAAAAAAGCATATTTATGGCCCTGGCCGGCATGATGTTCGTCTCGACGGCGGCAAATGCGATCAGCGTCAGCGGGCAGGCCGGCGAGCACTACACTAACCTTGGCGTCGGATTCGGTACGGAATCGACCGGCCTGGCGGTAACCGGCAACTGGCTGCACAATGATGACGACGGCGATGCGGCGGGGCTGGGATTGGGCCTGAACATTCCCCTGGGGCCATTCCTGGCCACCGTGGGCGGAAAAGGCGTTTACACCAACCCGAACAATGGCGATGAGGGCTACGCGGCGGCGGTTGGCGGCGGTCTGCAGTGGAAAATCGGCGACAGCTTCCGCCTGTTCGGCGAATACTATTACTCTCCCGATTCACTCTCCAGCGGTATCGACAGCTATCAGGAAGCCAATGCCGGCGCGCGCTTTACCATTATGCGCCCTCTGAGCATCGAAGCCGGTTACCGCTACCTTAACCTGGCGGGTAAAGACGGCAACCGCGATAACGCGGTCGCGGACGGTCCGTACGTCGGCGTCAACGCCAGCTTCTAATCTCTCCGGCGCGGTATTCCGCCGCGCCTGATTTTCAGGCTTTTTCACCAGCCGCTTTGCGATATAGTATTTCTACTTATCAGGCTGGAGTTCACAATGTTAAACGTGGAAATGCTGTCCACCGGCGATGAAGTGCTGCATGGGCAAATCATCGACACCAATGCCGCGTGGCTGGCGGATTTCTTTTTTAATCAAGGATTACCCTTAACGCGTCGCCATACCGTGGGTGACGACCTCGACTCCCTGGTGGCGATTTTACGCGAGCGCAGCGAACACGCTGACGTGCTGATCGTTAACGGCGGCCTGGGGCCGACCAGCGACGATTTGAGCGCGCTGGCCGCGGCGACGGCCAAAGGCGAAGGGTTAATTCTGCACGAAGATTGGCTGGAAACCATGACCCGTTTCTTTGCCGAGCGCGGAAGACCCATGGCCGCCAGCAATCGTAAACAGGCGGAAATTCCGCAAAGCGCCGAGATGATCAACAACCCGGTCGGGACCGCCTGCGGTTTTGCCGTGCAGCTAAACCGCTGCCTGATGTTTTTCACTCCCGGCGTGCCTTCCGAATTTAAGGTGATGGTTGAACAGGAAATCTTACCGCGCCTGCGCGAACGTTTCCCGCTATCCGCTGCGCCGCTGTGTTTGCGCCTGACCACCTTCGGCCGTTCCGAAAGCGAACTGGCGCAGAGCCTCGACCATCTGCAGCTGCCGCCGGGCGTCGTGATGGGCTATCGCTCCTCGATGCCGATTATCGAACTGAAGCTGACCGGGCCTGCCGAACAGCGCGAGGCGATGCTGGCGCTGTGGCCGGAAGTGCAGAAGGTGGCCGGAGAGAGCATGATTTTCGAAGGTACCGAAGGCCTGCCTGCGCAGATCGCCCGTCGCCTGCAGCAGCGTCAGCTAAGCCTGACGCTGAGCGAGCAGTTCACCGGTGGTCTGCTGGCGCTTCAGCTTTCTCGCGTCAACGCTCCGCTGTTGGCCAGCGAAGTCATTCCGGCGCAGGAGGAGACCCTGGCGCAGTCTGCGCGCTGGGCGGCGGAACGGCGCGAAAAACACTTTGCCGGTCTGGCGCTGGCGGTGAGTGGTCAGGAGAGCGATCACCTGAACTTTGCGCTTTCCACGCCGGACGGCACCCACGCGCTGCGGGTGAAATTCACCACCAACCGCCACAGCCTCCAGGTGCGTCAGGAAGTGTGCGCGATGATGGCCCTCAACATGCTGCGCCGCTGGCTGAACGGCCAGCCGGTGGCCGGTGAACACGGCTGGATTAACGTCGTCGAATCTCTCTCAGCGTAAACCCACCTCCGCGTCGGGAGCCCCTCCCGGCGCGCGATGAGTCCAGCCTGTTGTACTTGCTTTAAAAAATTCTGTGCACTATCTCGCATTTTTCTCCCTCTGAACGTCCACCCGGCTGGAATAGCGTCGTCATTTGAAGTCGCTCACAATTTACACGCCCGACAACCGCAACACTGATTCCAGTATTCAGGATTGGAGTCCAGTATGTTGGAATCAAGCAAAGTCCCGGCGCTGACCCGCGCCATTGATATTCTCAATCTGATCGCCCGCATCGGCCCCTGCAGCGCGGCGACCATTATTGACGAACTGGGTATTCCGAAAAGCACCGCCTATCTGCTGCTGGGAGAGCTGAAAAAACAGCGCTTCCTCAGCATGGATAATCAGGATAACTACTGCCTGTGGACCAAGCTGGTTGAGCTGGCCGGGCAGGCGCTGAGCAAAATGGACCTGCGCGAACTGGCGCGCCCGCGCCTGACGCAGCTGATGGATCAGTGCGGGCTGCTCTGCCACCTGGGCATCATCGACAGCGGCAACGCCTACTACATTCTGAAGATTGAATCCCCGGCCACCATCAGCGTGCGTTCGCACGAAGGTAAGAGCCTGTCGTTATATCGTTCCGGCATTGGTAAATGCCTGCTGGCCTGGCAGCCCGAGCGGGTTCAGGAGTCGATTATCAGCGAGCTGCAGTGGGAGCGGGCGACGCCAACCACCATCACCAGCGCCCAACAGCTTCGCGATGAACTGGGCCGTATTCGCGCCCGCGGCTGGAGCTTCGATAACGGCGAAGACTATCCCGACGTTCGCTGCGTGGCGGCGCCGGTTTTTAATGCCAATAACGAGCTGACCGCCGCCATTTCCGTGGTGGGTACCCGTCTGCAAATCAATGAAGACAATCGCGATTACCTCGCCGGTAGGGCGATTGCCTGCGCCAAAGATATTTCCCGTCTGCTGGGGTGGAAAAGCCCCTTCGAACAACAAGCCTCATAATAAGGAGAAGATCATGACCCTACCGAAAATTAAACACGTCCGCGCCTGGTTTATTGGCGGTGCTACCGCAGAGAAAGGCGCTGGCGGCGGCGATTATCATGACCAGGGGGCAAATCACTGGATTGACGATCATATCGCCACGCCTATGAGCAAATATAAACAGTATGAACAGTCCCGCCAGTCGTTTGGCATCAACGTTCTCGGCACGCTGATCGTTGAGGCCGAAGCCGAAAACGGGCAGACCGGCTTTGCGGTATCGACCGCCGGCGAGATGGGCTGCTTTATCGTGGAAAAACACCTCAACCGCTTTATCGAAGGCAAATGCGTCAGCGATATCAAACTGATCCATGACCAGATGCTCAACGCCACCCTGTACTACTCCGGATCCGGCGGCCTGGTGATGAATACGATTTCCTGCGTCGACCTGGCGCTGTGGGATCTGTTCGGCAAAGTGGTTGGGCTGCCGGTTTACAAACTGCTGGGCGGCGCGGTGCGCGATGAAATTCAGTTCTACGCCACCGGGGCGCGTCCGGACCTGGCGAAAGAGATGGGCTTTATTGGCGGCAAAATGCCGACCCACTGGGGGCCGCACGATGGCGACGCGGGGATCCGCAAAGATGCTGCGATGGTGGCCGATATGCGCGAAAAGTGCGGCCCGGACTTCTGGCTGATGCTGGACTGCTGGATGAGCCAGGACGTTAACTACGCCACTAAACTGGCCCACGCCTGCGCGCCCTCTAACCTTAAGTGGATCGAGGAGTGCCTGCCGCCGCAGCAGTATGAAGGCTATCGCGAGCTTAAACGCAATGCGCCAGCCGGCATGATGGTCACCAGCGGCGAGCACCACGGTACGCTGCAATCCTTCCGCACGCTGTCGGAAACCGGCATCGATATTATGCAGCCTGACGTGGGCTGGTGCGGCGGCCTGACCACGCTGGTGGAGATTGCGGCGATCGCCAAATCGCGCGGCCAGCTGGTGGTGCCGCACGGCTCGTCGGTCTATTCGCACCATGCGGTCATTACCTTTACCAACACGCCTTTCAGTGAGTTCCTGATGACCAGCCCCGACTGCTCAACGATGCGTCCGCAGTTTGACCCGATTCTGGTTGATGAGCCGGTACCGGTGAACGGGCGCATTCATAAAACCGTGCTGGACAAACCGGGCTTCGGCGTGGAGCTGAACCGCGACTGTAATCTGAAACGTCCTTATAGCCACTGATCCCGTCGTGCCGCACAGCGCAGATGTGCGGCCTATTGTTGAGGATATTACGATGAGCAACGCCTTGCTTGAGAGCGTGGTGAAGAAAAACCGCGCCCGTTTGATCCCCTTTATGCTGGCGCTGTACGTGCTGGCGTTTCTTGACCGTTCGAATATCGGCTTTGCCAAAGAGACCTATCAGCTGGATACCGGCCTTAGCAACGAAGCCTATGCGCTGGGGGCGGGGATTTTCTTTGTGGTCTACGCCTTTCTCGGGGTGCCCGCTAACCTGCTGATGCGCAAATTCGGCGCAAGAAAGTGGATCGGCTGCACCACCTTGCTGTGGGGGCTTCTCTCCGCGGCGATGGCGTGGGCGGATACCGAAGCGAAGTTTCTGCTGGTGCGCACCCTGCTGGGCGCCGCGGAAGCGGGTTTTTTCCCGGGCATGATCTACCTGACGTCCCAGTGGTTTCCGCAGCAGAACCGCGCCAGCATTATGGGGCTGTTTTATATGGGCGCGCCGCTGGCGCTGACCCTCGGGTCGCCGCTCTCTGGCGCGCTGCTGGAAATGCATGGTTTTATGGGGCATCCCGGCTGGTTCTGGATGTTTATCATTGAGGGGCTGCTGGCGGTCGGCGCGGGGTTCTTCACCTTCTTCTGGCTCGACGATACGCCGCAAAAGGCGCGCTTCCTGAGCGCTGCCGAAAAACAGGCGTTAATCAGCGAGCTGGCCAGCGAAGAGCAGAAAAAGGTGACCTCGCGTTTGTCCGATGCGCTGCGTAACGGCCGCGTCTGGCAGCTGGCGATTATCTATCTCACCATTCAGGTGGCGGTTTACGGCCTGATCTTCTTCCTGCCAACCCAGGTTGCCGCGCTGCTCGGCACCAAGGTGGGGTTCGTGGCGTCGGTGGTGACCGCGATCCCGTGGGTGGCGGCGCTGTTCGGTACCTGGCTGATTCCGCGCTACTCCGACCGCACCGGCGAGCGGCGTAATGTGGCGGCATTCACCCTGCTGGCGGCGGCAATTGGCATTGCGATCTCCGGGCTGGTGTCGCCGGTGCTGGCGATTATCGCGCTGTGCGTTGCCGCCGTCGGCGTCATTGCCGTGCAGCCGGTCTTCTGGACCATGCCGACGCAGCTGTTGTCCGGTACGGCGCTGGCCGCTGGCATCGGCTTTGTGAACCTGTTCGGCGCTATCGGCGGGTTTCTGGCGCCCATTATCCGCGTCCAGGCTGAAACCATGTTCGCCAGTGATTCTGCCGGATTAGTGACGCTCGCCTGCGTGGCGATTGTCGGGGTGGTTATTATCTTTTCACTGCGCGTGAACCGCGCCGTGCCGCAGGCTGGCAGCGTACAGCATTAATGTAAGGGAGAACTATGAACGCAATTTTATCGAACCCATTTAAAGCGGGATTATTACAAGGGGAAGCGCAAATTGGCCTGTGGCTGAGCTCGACCTCTTCTTATATGGCTGAGATTGCCGCCACCTCGGGTTACGACTGGCTGCTGATTGACGGTGAACATGCGCCCAATACCATCCAGGATCTTTATCATCAGCTGCAGGCCATTGCGCCCTACGCCAGCCAGCCGGTCATTCGCCCGGTAGAGGGCAATCGCAGCCTGATTAAACAGGTGCTGGATATCGGCGCCAGAACGCTGCTGATCCCCATGGTCGATACCGCCGAACAGGCGCGGGAGATTGTCTCGGCTACCCGCTACCCGCCGCTGGGTACCCGCGGGGTGGGGGCCGGAGTGGCCCGCGCCGCGCGCTGGGGACGGGTCGAAAACTATATGGCGCAGGCCAACGATGAGCTGTGCCTGTTGATTCAGGTAGAGAGTAAAACGGCCCTCGATAATCTGGATGCGATCCTTGAAGTGGAGGGCATTGACGGCGTGTTTATCGGCCCGGCGGACCTGTCGGCCTCGCTGGGCTACCCGGATAACGCCGGTCATCCTGAAGTGCAGCGGGTTATTGAACAGAGCATCCGCCGCATTCGCGCGGCGGGTAAGGCGGCCGGATTCCTTGCCGTCGATCCGGAGATGGCGCACAAAGCGCTGGCGTGGGGGGCGAATTTTGTTGCCGTTGGCGTCGATACCAACCTTTACACCAGCGCGCTGGATAAACGGCTGGCGATGTTCAAGCCGGTAGCCGAACAGGCGGAGGGAAAGGGGAGCTACTAGCCCCCCGGTGTTGGCGCTGGCGTCAGGCCAGCGCCTGTGCCAGCAGGGTGATGGGGTGTTCGCAGCGTTTGCTGGTGGACATCTCTATCTGCCATTTGCAGGTTTCACAGTCGGTCACCACCAGATCCGCGCCGCTCTCCTCAATTTGCCGGAACAGCGGCGCGCCCATCGCCTGCGATGAGTCGTAGTTCTCCGCCTTGAAGCCGTATGTGCCGGCAATACCGCAGCATTGCGAGTCGAGTACCTCCAGCTGCAAGCCGGGGATCAGCCGCAATAGCTCAAGGGTATACAGCGACCAGCCCATTTTTTCCATATGGCAGGGCGTGTGATAGACCACCTTCAGCGGCAGCGTTTTTAGCTTCAGAGGCCGCCCATTATCCAGCTGACGCCATAGCCAGCGAGTCGCCAGCTCAATCCGGTCGCGGATATCGTGATTATCGATATCAAGGAGATGCGGATATTCATCGCGCAGCGTAAAGGTGCAGGTCGATGAAGTCGCAATAATGGGCAGACTATTTTCCCGCATCGCGATGACGTTGCTCAGCGCCTGCTTGCGCGCTTTCGCAAAAAAACCGTTGGCAATCAGCGGTACGCCGCAGCATTTCTCTTTGCTCAATAACTGCACCCCGATGCCCATGGCGTTGAACACGCGGATAAGATCTTTGCCCAGCTGCGGATTGTTGTAGTTCACATAGCAGCCGTGAAAAAACGCCACCTGCTCGGCGTACTGCCCCTGCCGGGCGGCCAGCTGATGATACGCGCGGCGAAAGGTACCAAAGCCATATTTCGGCAGCGTGCGGCGGTGATCGATTTTAAGCGCGGCATCAAGGATTTGGCGTACCGGCCTCAGCCCGGTGGCGGCGTTGACCAGCGGGGCAAACGGCGTGGAGAGGGTGCCCATCAGGTCGGTATGGCTGAGGATCGCATCGCGCAGCGTGGGCTTTTGCCGACCGTGCTCCATGCGTGCTCGCTGGATAATATCGCCAATTTTGACGTCCGAAGGGCAGGCAACTTCGCAGCGTTTACAGTTGATGCAGTATTTCAATGCCTCGTCGTAGAGCGCGCCGTCTTTCAGGCGCAGGCGTTCGCCGTCCGGCCCGGCCTGTTTTGGCCCCGGATAGCGCGGATTAACCCGGCTGACCGGGCAGGCGGTGGTGCAAACGGTGCATTTTATACAGTGTTCAAAGCGCGTGTCGTTCATGATTCACCTCCGGCAAGCTCGCCGATTAACCCAGCGGCATGCAGCGCGGTCACCGCGCAAACGCCGCCGCCGCATCCCAGCGCGATGGCGTCAAAACCACCGAGGATCGCGCCTACGGCGAACAGATTTTCCAGCGTCTGTCCCTGAAGCTGCGGGCGCAGATCCGCATCGGTTTTCAGGCCGAAACGCTGCCAGGGCTGAGAGGCAAAAAAGTCCTGCTGATACCAGCGCTCGCGCGGCAGCGTCTGCTGCAGGTCAAGGCCGAGGATCGGCTCGCGCACGCCGCTGCGCTCGGCGACCAGCCCGTTGCTGAAAAAGCTGCCGCTGGCCAGCACCGCGAAGCGCGGGCGCAGCGGGATATCGCCGTGATTGCGCGTCCAGATCGCGTTAACGCTACCGTTGCGGTGGCTGATATCGATGACTTCATCCCCGGTCAGCCAGGTCCCGCCGCTGCGGATAAATTGCCGCTGCAGCTGGGCGTGCAGGCGCATCCCCGGCACCGACGGCGGCAGCGTAGGCAGCAGGCGCAGCGGGCAGGGCAGGCGCTGCTGCAGCCACTGGTACAGGCGATCGTTGGCGAGGCCAAAGCAGGCGGGCATAATCAGTAAATTATGCCGCTGCGCCAGCGGGCGCAGCGCCGCCAGCAGGGCCGGCCAGTGCGCTTCATCGTCCAGCAGGCGGGCAATATTGGCGGCACGAAATTCGGATGGGCTATCGCGCAGCACATCGAGGAGGGGTAAATCTATCTCATGGGCTTCGGCGGTCACGCCGTGCTGGTTCAAAGAGGCGGCGGCAAGATGCGGCTGGAAGTCGCCGAATCCGCTGATGCCGACTACGCCGACGCCGCTGGCGGGCAGCGGCGCGGTGGCGATTTCCTGCGGCGATAGCCAAGCCGCGCGTAAGGTTCCCAGCGGCGTCACGCGCAGATGCGGCTGGCTGGCGTCACCTTGCATGGCGATACCGCAGTCGGCAAACAACGCCTGACTCTGGCGGGCGTAATCCATCACCCGTTCGGCGCCGAGCCTGGCATAGGGATGTTCGGGAAGCTGGCGGGCCAGTTGGCCGATGCCGTGAGCGACATCGGTAACGGTGTCGCCATTCGGCAGCGTGGTAAGTAAATCCAGCGAGGCGGAAGAGAAGTGCAGGGCGCTTTGGCCGCGGCTGATAATCACGCTGCGCAGGCCGCGCTGGTTGAGCGCCAGCCCGCAGAGCAGTCCGGCGAGGCCGCCGCCGATGATGGCGCAATCAAACTTCATCCTGATGCTCCTTTTGTAATCCGCACAGGCCGAGATAGACCCAGCGGGTGAACTCGCTTTCGCGCAGCGCGTCCCCCCAGGCCACCGGCTGGACGCCTTTCCAGCGTTCGTTCAAAAATTGAGACAGCTGGGTAAGGGATCGAGCGGAAGTGGTGACGTTAAAACGCGCGAGCAGCCCGGCGGCGCGGCAGGCGCACAGTTCGCCCTGACAGGTTCCCATGCCGACGCGGGTGCGGCGGCGCAGGTCGAGCAGGTTTTTCACCGCCAGGTTTTCGACCGCGTACTGAACCTCGCCGGCGGTCACCGCCTCGCATTCGCAGACCAGGCTGCGGTGCTGGCGGCTATCGCCAAGCCAGGCCGGGGTGCGATCGCCGTGGCGATAGATGGCCGACCCGCGCAGCGACGCAGGTAAAGAGATGATTTTGCGTAGCGTGGCTTCCGCCGGCTCCTGCGAGCCCGGCAGCGGCGTATCGGCGGTCGTACAGGGGACGGTATTTCCGAGCTTGCGGCAGAGCGCATCCGTGGCCCACTCCGCCATCAGACGATAGGTCATCAGCTTACCGCCGGTGATGGTGATAAAGCCCTCCAGTCCGTCGCGCCGGGCGTGGTCGAGCAGCACAATACCGCGACTGACGCTGCGCCCGCTGGGATCGTCATCGCTGGCGACCAGCGGACGTATGCCGGAGTAGGCGCGCAGTACCCGCGTCCGCCCCATGATCGGCGCCAGCTTTTCCCCTTCGCGCAGCAGCGTTTCGACCTCCTCGGCCGTTACCCGGTTGTCGTCAATTTCGTCATAGGGAATATGCATCGAAGTAGTGCCAATCAGCGAAATAGTATCGCCGGGCACCAGGATATCGGCGTCAGCCGGTTTGCGGCAGCGGTTGATAACCTGACGGTTAATGCGGTGGTCGAGGATTAACAGCGATCCTTTTGCCGGAAACATCGAGATGCGCAGGTCGGCATACTCTGCGATGCGCTGCCCCCAGATCCCGGCGGCGTTGACCACCACCTGCGCGCGCAGCGTGCGCGATTCACGGAGCTGATGGTTGTAGATCGTGACGCCATGGACGCGATCGCCCTGACGCAGCAGGCCGGTGACTTCGCAGCCGGTGAGGATAGCGGCGCCATGTTCGCGGGCATCGAGCATATTTGCGGCGGTGAGGCGGAAAGGATCGACGGTGCCGTCGGGGACCTGCACCGCGCCGAGCAGCGCCGGGTTAACCGCAGGCTCAATGCGCAGCGCCTCGGCGGGCGTCAGAGGCTGGGCCTCAATACCCGCCTGCTGGCAGGCGGTGATAAAGGTGTGCTGATATGCCGGATCGTCTTCCGGCAAGGTAATAAACAGGCCGCTGGTGGGCTCAATGCAGTGCCGGGCGATGCGGCGTAAGATGCGGTTTTCGCTGATACACTCCCGCGCCGATTCGCTATCGGTTACCGCATAGCGCGCGCCGCTGTGCAGCAGGCCGTGGTTGCGGCCGGTCGCCCCGGTGGCGATATCGTAGCGCTCAACCAGCGCCGCCTTCAGCCCGCGCAGCGCGCAGTCGCGCGCGATCCCGGCGCCGGTGGCGCCGCCGCCAATAATAATGACGTCATATTCACGACTATCGGCCATCTCCCTGTCCTCTGTGTTCGTTTTACATCATTTAGCCATATCGACCGCGTTTAATGTTTGATTTCGAGCATATTTGCGCGTAATTCGAGCGTTTGTTGTGACTTTATGCGCATATTGGAAAGTTCTGTCATATTTCTGTAACAAAGTGTGCGACATTTCACAGTATTAGATTTACGCTTTGCCTACTATCGCGACCAAATCAGAAGTCAGTGAATAAATTACGTTTTTTTGCGACGACGTCAGAAGAACAGCAATGGCCACGGAGGCTGATATGTTAAGTATATTTAAACCCGCAGCGCATAAAGCGCGTTTGCCAACGGCGGAAATCGATCCGCTATATCGTCGATTACGCTGGCAGATCTTTATCGGTATCTTCTTCGGATATGCCGCTTACTATTTGGTTCGTAAGAACTTTGCTTTGGCGATGCCCTATCTTATCGAGCAGGGGTTCTCCCGCGGCGATCTCGGCTTTGCGCTTTCCGGTATCTCTATCGCCTACGGATTTTCGAAATTCATCATGGGCTCGGTTTCTGACCGTTCGAATCCGCGCATTTTTTTACCGGCAGGCCTGATCCTTGCCGCGCTGGTGATGCTGGTGATGGGCTTCGTCCCCTGGGCGACCTCCAGCATTATGGTGATGTTCGTCCTGCTGTTCCTGTGCGGCTGGTTCCAGGGAATGGGCTGGCCGCCGTGCGGACGTACGATGGTGCACTGGTGGTCGCAGAAAGAGCGCGGCGGTATTGTTTCGGTATGGAACTGCGCGCACAACGTCGGCGGCGGGATCCCGCCGCTGCTGTTTCTGCTGGGTATGGCGTGGTTTAACGACTGGCACGCGGCGCTGTATATGCCGGCTTTCGGCGCGATCCTGCTGGCGATTTTCGCCTTCGCGATGATGCGCGATACTCCGCAGTCCTGCGGCCTGCCGCCGATCGAAGAGTACAAAAACGATTATCCTGACGACTACAGCGAGAAGCACGAAGAAGAGCTGACCGCAAAGCAGATCTTTATGCAGTACATCCTGCCGAACAAGCTGCTGTGGTACATCGCCGTCGCCAACGTGTTTGTTTATCTGCTGCGCTACGGCATTCTTGACTGGTCGCCGACCTACCTGAAAGAGGTTAAGCACTTCGCGCTGGATAAATCGTCCTGGGCCTACTTTCTTTATGAATACGCGGGGATCCCGGGCACCCTGCTGTGCGGCTGGATGTCGGATAAAGTGTTTAAAGGCAACCGCGGCGCGACCGGCGTCTTCTTTATGACCCTGGTCACCATCGCCACCGTCGTCTACTGGCTGAACCCGCCGGGTAACCCGGGCGTGGATATGGCCTGTATGATCATCATCGGCTTCCTGATTTACGGTCCGGTGATGCTGATTGGCCTGCATGCGCTGGAGCTGGCGCCGAAAAAAGCCGCCGGCACCGCCGCGGGCTTCACCGGCCTGTTTGGCTATCTCGGCGGCTCCGTGGCCGCGAGCGCCATCGTTGGCTATACCGTCGATTTCTTCGGCTGGGACGGCGGCTTTATGGTGATGATCGGCGGCAGCGTGCTGGCGGTCCTGCTGCTGATTATCGTGATGCTGGGTGAACGACGCCATCACCAACAGATGAAACAAGCTTAAGGAGCGGCGATGAAAAGCACATTAACCACCCTGATGAGCGGAATGCTGCTGGCCGCGACGGCGCTCTCTTTCAGCGCCGTCGCGGGGGAGAAAATCGTTATCGCCCACCGCGGCGCCAGCGGCTATCTGCCGGAACATACCCTGCCGGCGAAAGCGATGGCCTACGCGCAGGGGGCGGACTACCTCGAGCAAGACCTGGTGATGACGAAAGACGACCGGCTGGTGGTGCTGCATGACCACTATCTGGATCGGGTGACCGACGTGGCCCAGCGTTTCCCGCAGCGGGCGCGTCAAGATGGCCGCTTCTACGCCATCGACTTTACCCTCGCCGAGATAAAGTCGCTGAAGTTTACCGAAGGGTTTGAGCCGAAAGATGGCAAGAACGTGCAAACTTATCCGGGCCGTTTCCCGATGGGTAAATCTGATTTCCGTATTCATACCTTTGAAGAGGAGATTGAGTTTGTGCAGGGGCTGAACCATTCGACCGGCAAAAACATCGGCATCTACCCGGAGATCAAAGCGCCGTGGTTCCACCATCAGGAAGGCAAGGACATTGCCGCCAGCACGCTGAACGTGCTGAAGAAATATGGCTATACCGGCAAGCAGGATAAGGTTTATCTGCAGTGCTTTGACGCCAACGAGCTCAAGCGCATCAAACAGGAGCTGGAGCCGAAAATGGGGATGGATCTCAATCTGGTGCAGCTTATCGCCTATACCGACTGGAATGAGACCCAGCAGCGGCAGGCCGACGGCAAGTGGGTGAACTACAGCTATGACTGGATGTTCAAACCGGGGGCGATGGCGCAGATCGCGCAGTACGCTGACGGCATTGGCCCGGACTACCATATGCTGGTGGCGGAAGGCTCGACGCCGGGTCACGTGAAGCTGACGGCGATGGTGAAAGAAGCCCATGCCAGCAAGCTGCAGGTGCATCCGTATACGGTCCGCGCGGATCAGCTGCCAGCGTATGCAGCGGACGTGAATCAGCTTTACGACGTTCTGTATAACCAGGCGGACGTGGACGGGTTGTTTACGGATTTCCCGGATAAGGCGGTGAAGTTCCTCAATAAAAACTAAGCCATTAATCAGGGGCGCTTGCGCCCCTGTTCCAGAGGGGCAGCAGCCCGGCCAGTCGTAACTGTTTTTCCCACTCTGGCTCTGGCCCCAGCTTTTCCGCAACCTCGTTGACCAGCGCCTGAATCACTGGCGAGGCGCGACGCGTCTGGCGATACAGCGCCACAATGTTGCCACCCTCCGGCTGCCAGTCGGGTAAAACAATTTTTAGCTCTCCCCGCATTATCGCTTCAGCGCCTAAAAATAGCGGCATGACCACAATCCCAAGCCCCATTCTGGCGGCCTCCAGCAGGCTGAAGGCGTTATCCGAACGCAGACGATTTTTGACCCGCCAGGTCTGACGCTGCCCGTTATGCAGCAACTGCCAGCAGCCGCCCGGCGCGCGATGGGTATATAGCAGCCCGTCGTGCTGCTCCAGTTCAACAGGATGCAAAGGCGTGCCCCGTTGCGACAGATAGTCCGGGCTGGCGCAGAGCCAGGTCAGGTTGCGCGCCAGCGTTCGGGCGATGAGCGTTGAGTCCGGGACGAGACCGAGGCGGATGGCGATATCAAAGTCGGGCTGGTGCATATTGATCTGCCGGTCCTCCGTCGCGATATCGAGAGACAACCCCGGATGGTCGCGGATAAAACCGGCCAGAATTGTCGATAGATGGGTGGTCATAAACGTATGCGAGGTGGCAATCCGCAGCCCGCCCCGAAGCTCGCTGCGTGACGGGGCCACCGCCTCTTCTGCCAGCGTGACTTCGTCAAGCAGCCGTACGCACTCCTGATAAAATAGCAGGCCCGCCTCCGTGAGGCTAAGCCGTGGCCCGCGCTCCAGTAAGCTGGCGCCAAGCCGTTTCTCCAGCATCTTGACGCGCTGGCTGACTACCGATTTTGATGTCCCCAATTTTGCCGCCGCGCCGACAAAGCTCAGAGACTCAACAACCGAAACAAACGTGCTCATCTCCACGAACTTGTTCACACAGGCGCTCCTTTTTCGGGTCTTGCGGTTGACTATGCCTCGTTCTATGCGCCAGAAAAACGGCTGGCGAGATATTCTGCCGCCATGATCGCATCCGGATTGGTCGCCTGAGAGGGAACGTCCGGGAACAGCGAGGCATCGACGACAAACAGCCCGGCAATACCGAAAACTTTCCCGCAGGCGTCCACGACGGCGATGGGATCGCTTTCGTTCCCCATCGGCGCGGTCGCGCTGAGGTGCAGGTTACTTTTCACCGTCTTACGCTGTTCTTCTGCTATCTGCTGGTCAGTTTCTGCCAGTGTACCGCCTTTTACCATCGGGACTTCGCCAATCACCAGCGTCTGTAGCGGACCTTCCTGCACCAGCGCCCGGGATAATTTCACCGCTTCGACCATTCGCGTGACGTCGCGCTCGTCGCCCAGTAAATTGAGATCGATACGGGGGCCGAGCAGCGGGTTGCGGCTCGCCAAAGTCAGACGCCCGCGGGCAAAGGGGCGCGCCACGGTGAAAAAGAGCTGGAAACCCGCACCATATGGAAATAGTTCAGGATCGACGAAGTGGTTATTGCTGATATAGAGATCCAGTTCGTTGGCTGCCGCCAGCGAAGATTGCGTCCAGAGCGTTGTGCCTATAGGGGGATAACTGGCATGCTCAGCGGACGTTGCCAGCATGATCCCGTTCACGGGTTGTTCCTGCAAGTTGCGCCCAACGGGGAGATCCTGTTTCACCGTGATCTCCAGATGGCGTAAATCGTCCGCAGGGCCAATGCCGGAGCGCAACAGAATCGCTGGCGTACCGGCCGCGCCGGCGCACAGGAATACGTTGTCGGTAGCGATCTGTGTTCCGTCCGCCAGCTGTACGCCGTTCACGCGCGAACCTTCAATCAACGCTTTATCCACGACCGTCATGCCGACAATCGACAGATTCTTGCGCGCGCGAACGTCTGCCGTCAGGTAGACCATGGCGGTATTTTGCCGGATGCCGTTGACAACATTGACCGGGTAGACCGCGACGCCGTGCTGCTGCGCGCCGTTGATATCGTCAACGGCGGCGAAGCCGTGAGCGCGGCAAGCATGATAAAACGCCTGGCTCGCCGGGCTGAGCGTTTCCAGCGCCGGTAACCGCACCGGAACCGGGCCGTGGCGACCATGCCAGCGATCGTCGCCATAGTCGGCGTTTTCAAGTCGTTTGAACCAGGGTAAGACCTTATCGAACGACCAGTCGCTCAGGCCGCGCTTGACCCAACGGTCAAAATCAGATTTGGGGGCGCGAACAAACGCGCCGGCATTGATCGTTGACCCGCCGCCAAGTACTTTTGCCCGCAGGTGACCGGCCGTGTGATCGGTTCCCGTTGCTACCCCGCGCTCCCAGACGTAATCGCCGCCACCAACAGAGTGGCTTTGCGCCAGCTCGTCCGGCCAGGCATCAGGGGCAAAAACGGGGCCGCCTTCCAGCAGCGCTACCTGGCAATCGGGGTTCTCGCTCAGACGTGCGGCGAGTACTGCACCCGCAGAACCCCCGCCGACCACGATGACGTCGTATGCTTTTTTCAGTCCGTTGGCGCAGTTTTCCTGTTTGACGGAAGCCATTTTTTCTCTCCTCATGAATGTCGTGACGCAGAGCATCAGCCAGCGTTGCTGCGACCATTGCTGATGGCCTTATCCGGTGGCTTATACAGGTAGAGTAGGCGGAGTGGGGGGAGGTGAACAGGGAAAGGAAGACGAACCCAGGGTTCGTAAAAAACGAACCCTGTAAAGAATGGGAATGCGTTTCAGACTGGCTTACATCTCAATTTCGATATCGCCTTTTGCCCGGCAGCAGCAGGGCAGAATCTCTCCCGGCTGGACAAACGCCAGCGGTTCGGTGAGCCAGTCAACCTGCCCCGAAACCAGCCGTAGACGGCAGGAGCCGCAGTAGCCTTCGCGGCACTGATACTCCACGTCGATATTGTGCGATTCCAGAGCCGCCAGCAGGGAGGGATGTTCATCCTGACACTCAAGGCGAGTGTCAGAAATCTTCAAAAAAATGCGTTTCATCAGAGCTGGAAGTTGCTCAGATCGTCGGCGTCGACTTCGGAATCGATCTGTCCGACGAGGTAAGAACTGACTTCCACTTCCTGCGGCGCGACCTGCACGTTATCGGACACCAGCCAGGTGTTGATCCACGGGATCGGGTTGGAGCGGGTCTGGAACGGCAGATCGAGACCTACCGCCTGCATGCGGATGTTGGTAATGTACTCAACGTACTGGCAGAGAATATCTTTGTTCAGGCCGATCATCGAACCGTCGCGGAACAGATAATCCGCCCACTCTTTTTCCTGCTGCGCCGCCTGCACGAACAGGTCGTAGCACGCCTGTTTGCACTCTTCGGCGATTGAAGCCATCTCCGGATCGTCGACGCCGGAACGCAGCAGGTTCAGCATGTGCTGAGTGCCGGTCAGGTGCAGCGCTTCGTCGCGAGCGATCAGACGGATAATCTTGGCGTTACCTTCCATCAGCTTGCGCTCGGCAAAGGCGAAAGAGCAGGCGAAGCTGACGTAAAAACGGATGGCTTCCAGCGCGTTCACGCTCATCAGGCACAGGTAGAGTTTCTTTTTCAGCTCGCGCAGGTTCACGGTAATGGTTTTACCGTTCACGCTGTGGGTGCCTTCGCCCAGCAGATGCCAGTAGCTGGTCAGCTCAATCAATTCATCGTAATAGCTGGAAATGCCTTCCGCGCGTTTCTGAATCTGCTCGTTGGTGACGATATCGTCAAACACCATCGCCGGATCGTTAACGATATTGCGGATGATATGGGTGTAGGAGCGCGAATGTATGGTCTCCGAGAACGCCCAGGTTTCCACCCAGGTTTCCAGCTCCGGAATTGAAATCAGCGGCAGCAGGGCGACGTTCGGGCTGCGGCCCTGGATGGAGTCCAGCAGCGTCTGATATTTCAGGTTACTGATAAAAATGTGTTTTTCGTGTTCCGGCAGCGCCTGATAGTCGATACGGTCGCGGGAAACGTCAACTTCTTCCGGACGCCAGAAGAAGGAGAGCTGTTTTTCAATCAGCTTTTCGAAGATGTCATATTTTTGCTGATCGTAGCGGGCGACGTTCACCGGCTGACCGAAGAACATCGGCTCTTTGAGCTGGTCATTTTTCGTCTGTGAAAAGGTGGTGTATGCCATGAGTGGGGATCCTGTCCTGGAATTATACGCCGGGCGGCGCTTCGCTAGCCCGACCTACATTAGACCGTAGGCCCGGCAGGCAACGCGCCGCCGGGCAATATTATCAAATCTTACATGCGCCGCTTTCGCAGCCGTCGTCCTGGATGGACGGCGCCAGGTCATCCTGGGCATCTTCCGCGCCATCGCGCGTGTTGTGATAGTACAGCGTTTTGACGCCGAACTTATAGGCATTGAGCAAGTCTTTCAGCAGCTGCTGCATCGGCACTTTGCCAGACGGGAAGCGCGTCGGATCGTAGTTGGTGTTAGCGGAAATCGACTGGTCGATAAACTTCTGCATAATACCGACCAACTGCAAGTAACCGTCGTTGTTCGGCATTTCCCACAGCAGCTCGTAGCCGTTCTGCAGTTTTTCGTAATCCGGCACCACCTGGCGCAGGATACCGTCTTTTGACGCTTTGATGCTGACGTGACCGCGCGGCGGCTCAATGCCGTTGGTGGCGTTGGAGATCTGCGAAGAGGTCTCGGACGGCATCAGCGCGGAGAGCGTGGAGTTACGCAGACCGTGCGTTTTGATCGACTCGCGAAGCTGCTCCCAGTCGTAATGCAGGGATTCGCTGACGATAGCGTCCAGGTCTTTTTTGTAGGTATCGATCGGCAGAATGCCTTTCGCATAGGTGGTTTCGTTAAACCACGGGCACGCGCCTTGCTCGATAGCCAGCTCGTTAGAGGCTTTCAGCAGGTAGTACTGAATCGCTTCGAACGTTTTATGCGTCAGGTTGTTAGCGCTGCCGTCAGAGTAGCGTTTACCGTGCTTCGCCAGATAGTAGGCAAAGTTAATCACCCCAATACCCAGCGTACGACGGCCCATCGCGCCGCGTTTGGCCGCCGGGATCGGGTAGTCCTGGTAATCCAGCAGGGCATCCAGCGCGCGAACGGCCAGCACCGCCAGCTCTTCCAGCTCATCAAGGCTATCGATAACGCCGAGGTTGAAAGCGGACAGGGTACACAGCGCAATTTCACCGTTTTCGTCGTTTACATCTTCCAGCGGCTTGGTCGGCAGGGCGATTTCCAGGCACAGGTTGGACTGGCGCACCGGCGCGACAACCGGGTCAAACGGGCTGTGGGTGTTGCAGTGGTCCACGTTCTGGATGTAGATACGGCCGGTGGAGGCGCGCTCCTGCATCATCAGCGAGAACAGTTCTACCGCTTTAATGCGCTGCTTGCGGATGCTGTCGTCCTGCTCGTATTGGGTGTACAGGCGCTCAAACTCGTCCTGGTCGGCGAAGAACGCATCGTACAGGCCCGGGACGTCGGACGGGCTGAACAGGGTGATATCGCCGCCTTTCAGCAGACGGGTGTACATCAGCTTGTTGATCTGTACGCCGTAGTCCATGTGACGAACGCGGTTGGCGTCGGTACCGCGGTTGTTTTTCAGCACCAGCAGGCTTTCGACTTCCAGATGCCACATCGGGTAGAAGAGGGTCGCCGCACCGCCGCGGACGCCGCCCTGGGAGCAGGATTTCACCGCCGTCTGGAAGTGCTTATAGAACGGGATACAGCCGGTATGGAAAGCTTCACCGCCGCGAATCGGGCTACCCAGCGCGCGGATGCGGCCGGCGTTGATGCCGATACCGGCGCGCTGAGAGACGTATTTCACAATGGCGCTGGAGGTGGCGTTAATAGAGTCCAGGCTGTCGCCGCACTCGATCAGCACGCAGGAGCTGAACTGACGGGTCGGGGTACGCACGCCGGACATAATCGGCGTCGGCAGCGAAATTTTGAACGTCGACACCGCGTCATAGAAACGCTTGATGTAGTCCAGACGCGTCTCGCGCGGGTAGTTGGAGAACAGGCAGGCGGCAACCAGAATGTACAGGAACTGGGCGCTTTCATAGATCTCACCGGTGACGCGGTTCTGCACCAGATATTTGCCTTCGAGCTGCTTAACCGCAGCGTAGGAGAAGGTCATATCGCGATCGTGCTCGATGAACGAGTCCATCTGCTTGAACTCTTCTTCCGTGTAGTCTTCCAGCAGATGAGTATCGTATTTGCCGTTTTTCACCATTTTCGACACGTGGTCGAACAGCGCTGGCGGCTCAAACTGGCCGTAGGCTTTTTTACGCAGGTGGAAAATCGCCAGACGGGCGGCGAGATACTGGTAATCCGGCGCCTCGCGGGAGATAAGGTCCGCGGCGGCTTTGATAATGGTTTCGTGAATGTCGGCGGTTTTAATGCCGTCATAGAACTGAATGTGGGAACGCAGTTCTACCTGGGAGATGGATACGTTATTCAGCCCTTCTGCCGCCCAATCCAGCACGCGGTGGATTTTATCGAGATTGATGCGCTCGGTGCTACCGTCACGCTTTGTCACCAGCAGACTCTGATTCATGTGGATTATACCTGTCCGTGAAAGAAAATATCCCCCACTTATCCACAGAACGCCGTTGTGACTAACTCTGTGGATAAATACTATATGTAGGGGGTGGTCGATAAAAGAAACGCTATATGGTGAGTATTCTAGTAAGGATTCTTTTGAGTACAAGAGTTGATTTTGACGTTAAATTGAGGTTGCGGAAGGGTAATAATCGCCAAGTCCACGCCACATAAGGCCTGGAGAAGATGTCAATAAATCAGAAAAAAAAATGAAAATTTGATCGAGTGCTGATTTCTTCATCGGAAGAAAAAATCACGCGGCTTGATGCCGCGCAATCATCATAGGAAATACAGCTGACGTTATGCTTTTTTCGCCGTTGTATGCAACATATAGTTAACATCCACCCCTGGCGCCAGCTTGAAGGTATTGGTCAACGGATTGTAATGAAGACCGGTAATATGCTGCTCTTTCAGAATTGTCTCATCTACCCAGCCGATCAGCTCCGCGGGCTTGATGAATTTCTTCACGTCGTGGGTTCCCTTCGGCACCATTTTCATGATGTATTCGGCGCCGACGACCGCCATCAGCCACGCTTTACCGTTGCGGTTAATGGTTGAGAAGAACACCTGACCGCCAGGTTTGACCAGCCGCGCGCAGGCGTGGACGACCGACTGCGGATCCGGGACGTGCTCCAGCATCTCCATGCAGGTAACGACGTCGTACTCTCCGGCATGCTTCGCCGCGTGCTCTTCAACGGTTTCCTGGACATATTCGACCTGAATCCCGCTCTCCAGGGCGTGCAGTTTCGCCACCTGTAGCGGTTCGAAGCCCATATCCAGACCGGTCACCGCTGCGCCTTCCCGGGCCATGCTTTCCGCCAGGATGCCGCCGCCGCAGCCGACATCAAGTACTTTTTTGCCAAACAGGCCGCCGGAGCGCTCCGCGATATAGCCGAGGCGTAGAGGATTGATGCGATGTAACGGCTTGAATTCGCCCTCTAAATCCCACCAGCGCGAGGCGACGGCTTCAAATTTAGCGATTTCATTATGATCAACATTGTGGGCCACCGACGGTTTTTCGGCATTCATGGGCGCTTTTACTCCTGTTCAGTTCAGACCCGCGAGTATATCAGGCCTCAGGGATGAATAAACCGTCTATCCCTGTCGCCTTTCGCCGCGCGAAAATCATTGGGTATAGGTTTACCCGTATCACCGCGGCTGTGTTATAATTTGCGACCTTTGAATCCGGGATACAGTAGAGGGATAGCGGTTAGATGAGCGACCTTGCGAGAGAAATTACACCGGTCAACATTGAGGAAGAGCTGAAGAGCTCCTATCTGGATTATGCGATGTCGGTCATTGTTGGCCGTGCGCTGCCGGATGTCCGAGATGGCCTGAAGCCGGTACACCGTCGCGTACTATACGCCATGAACGTATTGGGCAATGACTGGAACAAAGCCTATAAAAAATCTGCCCGTGTCGTTGGTGACGTAATCGGTAAATACCACCCTCATGGTGATATTGCCGTGTACGACACCATTGTACGTATGGCGCAGCCATTCTCCCTGCGCTATATGCTGGTAGATGGCCAGGGTAACTTTGGTTCGGTCGACGGCGACTCCGCCGCAGCGATGCGTTATACGGAAATCCGTATGTCGAAGATCGCCCATGAGCTGATGGCCGACCTCGAAAAAGAGACGGTGGATTTCGTCGATAACTATGACGGCACGGAAAAGATCCCTGACGTTATGCCGACTAAAATCCCGAACCTGTTAGTCAACGGTTCGTCAGGTATCGCGGTAGGTATGGCGACGAATATTCCGCCGCACAACCTCACCGAAGTGATCAACGGCTGTCTGGCCTACGTTGAAAATGAAGACATCAGCATTGAAGGGCTGATGGAACACATCCCAGGTCCGGACTTCCCGACCGCCGCGATCATCAACGGTCGCCGCGGTATTGAAGAGGCCTATCGTACCGGTCGCGGTAAAGTGTACATTCGCGCGCGCGCGGAAGTGGAAGCTGACGCGAAAACCGGCCGCGAAACCATCATCGTGCATGAAATTCCGTATCAGGTGAACAAAGCGCGCCTGATTGAGAAAATCGCCGAGCTGGTCAAAGACAAACGCGTCGAAGGCATCAGCGCGCTGCGCGACGAGTCCGATAAAGACGGTATGCGCATCGTGATTGAAGTGAAGCGCGATGCGGTGGGTGAGGTGGTGCTGAACAACCTCTATTCGCAGACCCAGCTCCAGGTCTCCTTCGGTATCAACATGGTTGCCCTGCACCATGGTCAGCCGAAGATTATGAACCTGAAAGAAATTATTGCCGCGTTCGTGCGCCATCGCCGCGAAGTGGTGACCCGTCGTACGATTTTTGAACTGCGTAAAGCCCGCGATCGCGCGCACATCCTCGAAGCGCTGGCGATTGCCCTGGCCAACATCGATCCGATTATCGAACTGATTCGCCGCGCGCCGACCCCGGCGGAAGCGAAGGCCGCCTTAATCGCCCGTTCATGGGATCTGGGCAACGTTTCCGCGATGCTGGAACGCGCAGGCGATGACGCCGCCCGTCCGGAATGGCTGGAGCCCGAGTTCGGCGTACGCGACGGCCAGTACTACCTGACCGAACAGCAGGCGCAGGCGATTCTGGATCTGCGTTTGCAGAAGCTGACCGGCCTTGAGCATGAAAAACTGCTCGATGAATACAAAGAGCTGCTGGAACAGATCGCGGAACTGCTGCACATTCTGGGCAGCGCCGATCGCCTGATGGAAGTTATTCGCGAAGAGCTGGAGCTGGTCCGTGAACAGTTCGGCGACGCGCGCCGTACCGAGATCACCGCTAACAGCGCGGATATCAACATTGAAGACCTGATCAACCAGGAAGATGTTGTCGTGACCCTTTCGCATCAGGGCTACGTGAAGTATCAGCCGCTGACCGACTACGAAGCCCAGCGTCGTGGCGGTAAAGGTAAATCTGCGGCGCGTATCAAAGAAGAAGACTTTATCGACCGCCTGCTGGTGGCCAACACCCACGATACGATCCTCTGCTTCTCCAGCCGCGGTCGTCTCTACTGGATGAAGGTTTATCAGCTGCCGGAAGCGAGCCGCGGCGCGCGCGGCCGTCCGATCGTCAACCTGCTGCCGCTGGAAGCCAACGAGCGTATTACCGCGATCCTGCCGGTCCGCGAATATGAAGAGGGCGTGAACGTCTTTATGGCGACCGCCAGCGGTACCGTGAAGAAAACGGCGCTGACTGAATTCAGCCGTCCGCGTTCCGCCGGTATTATCGCGGTTAACCTCAACGAAGGCGACGAGCTGATTGGCGTCGATCTGACCTCCGGTCAGGACGAAGTCATGCTGTTCTCCGCCGCCGGTAAAGTGGTGCGCTTTAAAGAGGACGCCGTCCGCGCGATGGGCCGTACCGCCACCGGCGTGCGCGGCATCAAGCTGGCCGGCGAGGACAAAGTGGTTTCTCTGATCGTTCCGCGCGGTGAAGGTGCCATCCTGACCGTCACGCAGAATGGCTACGGTAAACGCACCGCAGCTGAAGAGTATCCCACTAAGTCGCGTGCGACCCAGGGCGTTATCTCAATCAAAGTGACCGAACGCAACGGTTCCGTTGTGGGCGCGGTGCAGGTTGATGACTGCGACCAGATTATGATGATCACCGACGCGGGCACGCTGGTACGAACCCGCGTATCTGAAGTGAGCATTGTCGGTCGTAACACTCAGGGCGTGATCCTGATTCGTACTGCGGAAGATGAAAACGTAGTCGGCCTGCAGCGCGTGGCTGAGCCGGTTGATGACGAAGAGCTGGATGCCATCGACGGCAGCGCGGCGGAAGGCGACGAAGATATCGCGCCGGAAGCGGATACTGACGATGACATCGCCGAAGACGAAGAGTAATTCTCTGCGGTAATTGTCTGAAAGGGTCGGGGCTTCCCCCGGCCCTTTTTGTTTTCCCGTTGCGGGACCGTTGTTTTATCGTTACCTTAACGCCATTCTGTTGAGCCCCTGACGGCCGAGCATCGCCACATTGAAATATCTAGCTTCTTTCCATAACACGTTAAAGGTTTCACGCTATCTGTTCAGAGCGCTGGCGATACTGCTGTGGGTGCTGGTCGCTTTTGTTTCGGTGTTTTACATCGTCAATGCGTTGCACGATCGCGAATCGGAAATTCGCCAGGAATTTAACCTCAATGCCGATCAGGCGCAGCGCTACATACAGCGTACGGCCGATGTGATCAAAGAGCTGAAATACGTTGCCGGCAACCGGCCGATGGACGGCAGCGAAGGCGGCGATACGCCGGTGCAGCGCGGCGATATTACGATCCCTAATTTTGAACCGCTCTACCCGGATTCCGACTGCGCGCTGATGAGTACGACCTGGCGTAACTCGCTGCAGTCACTGGCGTGGTTTATGCGCTACTGGCGCGACAATTTCTCAACGGCCTACGACCTCAATCGTATTTTTATGATTGGCAGCGACAATCTGTGTATGGCCAACTTCGGCCTGCGCGATATTCCGCTGGAGCGGGACCAGGCGTTAAAAGTGCTGCATCAGCGCATTGAGCAGTATCGCGACGCGCCGCAAAACGAGCGCGGTAACAATCTGTTCTGGATAAGCCAGGGCGTGCGTCCGGGCGTTGGCTATTTCTATGCGCTGACCCCAATCTATGTGGCGAACCGCCTGCAGGCCATGCTCGGCGTAGAGCAAACCATCCGCATGGAAAGCTTCTTTACCCCAGGCAGTCTGCCGATGAACGTGACGATTCTCGACGATAACGGACAGACGCTGATCTCGCTTGCCGGGTCGGACAGCAATATTAAACCGGATGCGAAGTGGATGCAGGAGCGTCTGTGGTTCGGCTATACCGCCGGTTTTCGCGAGCTGGCGATGAAAAAAAGCCTGCCGCCGTCATCGTTAAGCATTGTCTATTCGGTGCCGGTGGATCAGGTACTGGAACGCATCCGGATGCTGATACTGAACGCCGTGGTGCTCAATCTGCTTACCGGCGGGCTCCTTTTTGCGCTTGCCCGCATGTATGAACGGCGGATTTTTATTCCGGCTGAAAACGACGCCCAGCGCCTCGAAGAGCACGAGCAGTTCAACCGAAAAATCGTTGCCTCCGCGCCGGTGGGGATCTGTATTTTACGTACGATCGACGGCACCAATATCCTGAGTAACGAGCTGGCGCATAACTATCTCAATATGCTAACCCATGAGGATCGGCAGCGGCTGACGCAAATTATCTGCGGCCAGCAGGTGAACTTTGTCGATGTGCTGACCAGCAACAATACCAATTTGCAAATCAGCTTTGTCCACTCGCGCTACCGTAACGAGAACGTGGCGATTTGCGTGCTGGTGGATGTCTCGGCGCGCGTCAAAATGGAGGAGTCGCTGCAGGAGATGGCCCAGGCCGCCGAGCAGGCCAGCCAGTCGAAATCGATGTTCCTTGCCACCGTCAGCCACGAACTGCGAACGCCGCTGTACGGGATTATCGGTAACCTCGATTTATTGCAGACCAAAGAGCTACCGAAGGGCGTCGATCGTCTGGTGACGGCGATGAACAACTCTTCCAGCCTGCTGCTGAAAATTATTAGCGATATCCTCGATTTCTCGAAAATTGAGTCCGAACAGCTCAAAATTGAGCCGCGGGAGTTTTCGCCGCGCGAGGTCATGAACCATATTTCCGCCAACTATCTGCCGCTGGTGGTGCGGAAACATCTCGGGCTGTACTGCTTTATTGAACCTGACGTACCGCAGCTGATGTCCGGCGATCCGATGCGCCTGCAGCAGGTTATTTCAAACCTGCTGAGTAACGCGATTAAGTTTACCGATACCGGCTGCATTATCCTGCACGTAGAGCGGGCGGAGGATTATCTGCGCATCAGCGTGCGCGATACCGGGGAAGGGATCCCGGCGAAAGAGGTCGTACGCCTGTTTGACCCGTTCTTCCAGGTGGGGACCGGCGTGCAGCGCAATTTCCAGGGGACCGGACTCGGTCTGGCGATTTGTGAAAAGCTTATCAGCATGATGGATGGCGATATTGCCGTTGAAACCGAGCCAGGTATGGGCAGCCGCTTCACTATTCGTATCCCGCTTTATGGCGTACAAAATACGCCGTCGCCGAATATTGATGGCCTGGCGGAAAAATGCTGCTGGCTGGCGATTGATAACAGCTCGCTGGCGCTGTTCGTCGAGCAGTTGCTGAAATATCACGGTATTCCGGTCCGTCATTTTGACGGGCAAGCGCCGGGCGCGGAGGATATTCTGTTGACCGATAGCGAGACGCATGACGCCTGGGACGGCGGCGCGATGGTGATCTTCTCTCGTCGGCATATCGGTATTCCACAGGAGCGGGCGCCCGGCGAGTGGCTGCATAGCGTGGCCACGCCGCACGAGCTGCTGCCGCTGCTGGCCCGCATCTTCCATATTGCCATGGCCAGTACGGAAAACGGCCCTGCGCTATCCGCGGCGGATGCGCAAACCGCCAGCAATGATGACATGATGATTCTGGTGGTGGACGATCATCCGATTAACCGACGTCTGCTGGCCGATCAGCTGGGATCGCTGGGCTATCAGTGCGTGACGGCAAATGACGGGGTCGATGCGCTGAATGTCCTGAGCAAGCAGCATATTGATATCGTGCTCAGCGACGTCAACATGCCGAATATGGATGGTTATCGCCTGACCCTGCGCATTCGCCAGCTAGGGCTTACGCTGCCGGTTATTGGGGTGACCGCCAACGCGCTGGCGGAGGAGAAGCAGCGCTGCCTGGAGTCCGGTATGGACAGCTGCCTTTCAAAACCGGTCACTCTGGATATTATCAAGCAGACTCTGACGGTCTACGCCGCGCGGGTACGTAAGGGCAGGGAATAAAAGACGTTTCCCGGATAGCGCCGCGCTATCCGGGAAGAGAGACGTTAGTCTTTGTCCGTTGAGCTCAGGGAAACGGAAGAGAGGTAGTTGAGCAGGGCGATATCGTTTTCCACGCCGAGCTTCATCATCGCCGATTTTTTCTGGCTACTGATGGTTTTGATACTGCGGTTGAGCTTTTTGGCTATCTCGGTGACCAGGAAGCCTTCGGCGAACAGACGCAGCACTTCACTCTCTTTGGGCGACAAACGTTTGTCACCGTAACCGCCGGCGCTGATTTTTTCCAGCAGGCGCGAAACGCTTTCCGGGGTGAATTTTTTGCCTTTTTGCAGCGCGGCGAGCGCCTTAGGCAGATCGGTCGGCGCACCCTGTTTCAGGACGATCCCTTCGATGTCCAGATCCAGAACCGCGCTCAGGATCGCCGGGTTGTTGTTCATTGTCAGTACAATGATTGACAGGTCCGGGAAATGACGCTTGATGTATTTAATAAGCGTAATGCCATCGCCGTATTTATCACCGGGCATCGATAAATCGGTAATCAGGACGTGTGCGTCCAGTTTAGGCAGATTGTTGATTAATGCGGTGGAGTCTTCAAACTCGCCAACAACGTTCACCCACTCAATTTGTTCAAGTGACTTACGAATACCGAACAGTACGATCGGATGGTCATCGGCAATAATTACGTTCATATTGTTCATGTATTAGGCTACCTTGCTACAGCAAGCTCTTGACGTAAACGTCAATGTCGCTGATATATTTTTCTATGCCTTGCGCATCTTTTTCACGAATCAGATGCTCAAGCGTTTCACATAACTGCTTGCCGGGTACCAGATTTAGCATAGCAAATGCCCCTTTGAGGCGGTGGGCGGTTTGCGCCAGCGCGGCGAAATCGCCCGTCGCCAGTTCATTATACAGCCTCTTAACATCATCTGGTACCGTGTCAGCAAACAGCGTGTAATAGCCGCTGGCATGCAGTTCGGCGTTACTTTCGTTCCCGGGAGAGGATGGCTGCTCCTCTTCCTCAGCAAGCTGCTGCTCAATCAATTGCAGGATAGCTTCCTGCAGCGCAGCGCTGATATTAAAGTTTACGCGGAGCTGACCAGGACCAATCTTATGAACCCGGGCTTCATCATCGCTTAAAAGCAAGCCCGAAGCAGTAAGATTAGACGGATTATCCGTTAAAAAGAGATCATATTGTTGACTTGTGATTCTGTCATCGGGGGTGATGCAGGTTGCTCCCCAGCTCTCCAGCTGACGGGTCACGATACGGCGGACTTCATTGGCGGTCACATCAAGCATAATCACCACTTCATCCAGCAGATGTTCACCCGAATCACTCTCCTCCGCGCTGGCGGCCATTTTTAGATGCAGGGAGTAGCGGGTACCCAGCGATTCGCGCGCTTTGATATTGAGCTGTCCGCCGAGCTTGCGCGTCAGGCGATCGCAGAGCCAGAAGGTGAGGGCGTTGGCTTTGCCGTAAAGGTCTGCCTGCGTATCGTTGAGGAACGGGAAGTGCATATTGTCGATTTCGTTCGCCGAAACGCCGTTGCCGGTATCCAGAATACGGAAGGTCAGACGATCGTCCGCGGATTCATCTTTACTGACTTCCAGGGTTATTTTGCCAATAGACGTGGTGGTCACCGAGTACTGAATCAGCAGTAAAAGGGTGCGGCGCAGGGCGTCGCGATCGCCGTAGCGCTGCTCATTGGCCGGTAGCGAGTTGTTAATCAGCAGCTGCAGACCTTTGCGTTTGATGATGGGCAGGACTTCAGGTACCACTTCATCGATCAATTCCTGAATTGAGAACAGGTCCTGAACGCTCTTCCAGCTATCGCTCTCCAGCAGATTTGCCAGCTCTATTTCATCAACCAGCTGTACCAGTTCATCGGCATGCTGGGCCAGCCTGCGGCTTTCGGCCATGCCGAGCGCCGCAGCTTCTTCCGCCAGCGTTTGCGCCGGCTGTTTCAGCGCCGCGCCGATATGCTGCATAAACGCCGTACGGCCCTGCTGGTTTTTCTCATACAGGCGCTGGGCCTGCTTGAGTTTCTTATTCACCAGCACCTCGCGGTCCTGATCGCGAATAATAAAGATTTGCGTGCGCGGCGACACCTGGCTGCGGAACTGACGGATTTCATACAGTTCATTGTTCACCGTCGCCTGAATCACGCCCTGGTGCTGATCGGCCATGTTGATGATGTTTTGCAGATTCAGATGCGGCAGCAGATGATCGGCAATCGGATTGCTGATCACCGTCCGGTTAGCTTCCTGATCGTGCACCAGCAGCCCCAGCGGCAGCAGAGAAACAATCTCTTCATGAATGGCGCGCTGGGCGCGTAATTCACTATTGGCGGCCGAGGAAACGGCCGTCCCTACGATGCTTTTGCGGCCGCTGTAGTGACGGAAGGTGGTAAATCCGAACAGCGCCAGCGCCAGCAGGCCAATGTTCAGCAGCAGCGGCAGTAAAATACTCTGCAAGGACTCCAGAATCAGCTCGCTAAAGGGCACCATCCAGACCAGGCGCATACCGGTGGTATTAATTGTGGTGATAATTTCAATCTGCGGGCCGTTAAAGTTAATGCTGACGATGTCGGCGGTTTCTTTATCCGGATTGGCGCTGACGTTCTGCGACGGATCGGGCTCCAGGCGGAAACTCTCCAGCGACATACTGGGAGGGATGAGATCGTTAATGGGCAGATCGAAGGCCACAACGGTCGCCAGGTGGCCGGGCTGGTTAAAGGTGGTGCGTAAGGTGAAGTAGTAGCCGTTTTGCCAGGCGAGGTGGCGCAGCGACGAAAACGTCTCGCGTTCATCTAACGTGTTGGCCTGCAGCAGCATTTCTGCCCGTCGTGATTCAACGACGCTGCTGATGGTCGACTCTTTGAAGCTGGAGGAGAGATCTTTTAACGGCAGCGTTGAAACCAGAATCAGGCTGTTATCCAGGCCGTTAAGGTAATACATCGACCAGGGAATGGTTTCGGCGCCCCACAGGATATCGAGATAGTTGGAGATTTTTTGCGTCATTTCCAGCGTTGAGCTGTCATGAGAGCCAAAAATCAGCGCTTCAGTTTTGCGCCGGGGTTTCTCAAGGTAGTAAACGTCCTGCTTTAAACGCGTCTCTTGTAACCCTGTTTCTGCGGCTGAACTGGACGAGGTCGCGGCAATATTGTCATAAATTTGCCAGGTGGCGTAGCGCCAGGTATCAATGCGTTTATGTAAGTCGTAGCTGACATCGACAACCTGATAGCTTTTATCTTTTAGCCAGGTGTTAACGGCGCTTTGGATCATGACCCCCATCGTCGCCAGCAGGACGATGACCATGAGAATAAAGAAGCGGGTAATGTTGCCGGGTATCAGGGAAAATTTTTTCGGGGTCATCGTGTGAGAGTACGACTCATCAGTATGTGTAAACGGACTGTTGCACCAAGTTAACCGGGGGCAGCGCAGATGCTATGAACAGTATAAAGGTTAACGCCCAAAATCCATACATCTGAATACTATACAACGACTTTTTTGCCTTGAGACTTATCCCAAACCCGCGCGGCGAGCAAAGATGTACGGCCCGAGTGATTTTGTACAATTACTTACGGATTGACTAACGGAAATAGCACTAAATAACAAGAAATTATATAAACAGCTTTGAGTTTATTCGCAAGCTGTTTGATTAATAACCGTTATTTTTTTTCGCCGGTAGCATGGAATAATTAAAGATGTGTAAAGAAGGGTAAAAAAAACCGGATGCGAGGCATCCGGTTGAAATAGGGGTAAACAGACATTCAGAACTGAATGACGGTAATAAATAAAGTTAATGATGATAGCGAGGGTAATTTTAGTCGCAGACGAGAGTTTTGTTTTACCATTCAGTGCTATAGATATGTAACCGTGTAACTCATTGACAGGGATTAAAAATTTTTATTTTTTGATTATTAGTGCTTATTTCGCTACCCATTTAGGGCCGAAAAAAAGTTCCCTCATATTTACAAATTGAAACATCTTGTGGGTATTTTGAAACATCTTAGAAGTTTTAGTATCATATTCTTGTTGGATTATTCCTCGTTTTGCAGCACAATGAAACAGCCGACTGATTAGAAGGGTAATCAGTAAGCAGTGGCAATAATAAAAGGCATATAACAAACAGAGGGTTAATAACATGAAAGTTAAAGTACTGTCCCTCCTGGTACCGGCACTGCTGGTAGCAGGCGCAGCGAATGCGGCTGAAGTCTATAACAAAGATGGCAACAAATTAGACCTGTACGGTAAAATCGACGGTCTGCACTATTTCTCTGACGACAAATCTTCCGATGGCGACCAGACCTACATGCGTCTGGGCATCAAAGGCGAAACTCAGATCAACGACCAGCTGACCGGTTACGGCCAGTGGGAATACAACGTTCAGGCAAACAACACCGAGAGCTCCAGCGATCAGGCGTGGACTCGTCTGGCATTTGCTGGTCTGAAATTCGGCGACGCGGGTTCTTTCGACTACGGTCGTAACTACGGCGTTGTCTACGACGTAACTTCCTGGACTGACGTTCTGCCGGAATTCGGCGGCGACACCTACGGTTCTGACAACTTCCTGCAGTCTCGCGCTAACGGCGTGGCAACCTACCGTAACTCTGACTTCTTCGGTCTGGTTGACGGCCTGAACTTTGCTCTGCAGTATCAGGGTAAAAACGGCAGCGTAAGCGGTGAAGGTTCGACTAACAACGGTCGTGGTTGGAGCAAACAGAACGGCGACGGTTACGGTACCGCTTTGACTTATGATATCTGGGAAGGTATCAGCGCTGGTTTCGCGTACTCTCACTCTAAACGTACCAGCGATCAGAACACAGTTCCTGCTCTGGGCCGCGGCGACAACGCTGAAACCTACACCGGTGGTCTGAAATATGACGCCAACAACATCTACCTGGCGACTCAGTACACCCAGACCTACAACGCAACTCGCGCTGGCAACCAGGGTTTTGCTAACAAAGCGCAGAACTTTGAAGTAGTTGCTCAGTACCAGTTCGACTTCGGTCTGCGTCCGTCCGTGGCTTACCTGCAGTCCAAAGGTAAGGATCTGGAAGGCTACGGCGACCAGGATCTGCTGAAATATGTTGATGTAGGCGCTACCTACTACTTCAACAAAAACATGTCCACCTACGTTGACTACAAAATCAACCTGCTGGACGACAACAGCTTCACTCGTAACGCCGGTGTTTCTACCGACGACATCGTTGCTCTGGGCCTGGTTTACCAGTTCTAAGCACGCTGAAGTTTGAAAAAAGGCGCCGATGGCGCCTTTTTTTATGCCCGGTTTAACCTTGCTGGTGTACTCTTTGCGCCTTAGCCAGAGGAAGCCAATTTTATGGATATCACTTTTTTCCGCGCCGCCCTGTTCGGCGCCTGCGTATTACTTTCAGGCTGTGATTCAGCCACCACTCCCCAGACGCCAAAATCCGCCGCCACCGTGCTGGAAGGTAAAACCATGGGCACATTCTGGCGGGTTAGCGTCATCAACGTTGATGAGGCGAAGGCCGAGGCGCTGCGCCAGAAAGTTCAGGCTCAGCTGGATGCCGACGACCGTCTGCTTTCCACCTGGAAGAACGATTCAGCGCTGATGCGCTTTAACCATTCGCCGGGCACTTCGCCGTGGCCAGTCAGCGAGGCGATGGCGGATATCGTGACGATGTCGCTGCGCATTGGCGCAAAAACCCATGGCGCCATGGATATCACCGTCGGGCCGCTGGTCAATTTATGGGGCTTTGGCCCGGATAAACAGCCGGTCAAAACGCCGGATGCGCAGCAGATTGCCGCGGCAAAAGCGCGCAGCGGATTACAGCATCTGACGGTGATCAACCAGGCCGGCAAGCAGTTTCTGCAAAAAGATATTCCGGATCTGTTTGTCGATCTCTCTACCGTAGGTGAAGGCTACGCCGCCGATCATCTGGCGCGCCTGATGGAGCAGGAGGGGATCTCGCGCTACCTGGTCTCGGTGGGCGGCGCGCTGGCGAGCCGGGGAATGAATGCGGAAGGGCAGCCGTGGCGGGTGGCGATCCAGAAGCCAACCGATCGCGAAAACGCGGTACAGGCGATCGTTGATATCAACGGCCACGGCATCAGCACCTCCGGCAGCTATCGCAACTACTATGAGCTGGACGGTAAGCGCATCTCGCACGTTATCGATCCGCAAACCGGGCGGCCTATCGATCATAAACTGGTTTCGATGACCGTTATCGCCCCGACGGCGCTGGAAGCCGACGGCTGGGATACCGGGCTGATGGTGCTGGGGCCGGAAAAAGCGCGGGACGTGGTACGCGAACAGGGGCTGGCGGTCTATATGATTATCAAAGACGGGGATGGGTTTAAAACCTGGATGTCGCCGCAGTTCCGCACTTTCCTCGTTGGCGAGAAAAATTAAAGCGCAAGATTTCGGGTTTTTGATGACGGACTTCGGCCCACACTGAAGATACACTTACAGCAGGAGTCCGTGATGAAAACGATAATGATTGATACCGATGAGCGCCGCTGGCAGGCGGTATGCGAACGCGATGCCAGCGCCGATGGTCAGTTTGTCTTTGCCGTGCTGACCACCGGCGTCTGCTGCCGCCCCTCCTGCCGCTCGCGCCGCGCGCTGCGGGAAAATGTTCGCTTTTATCCTGATGTGGCAAGCGCGCAGGCGGCAGGCTTTCGTCCGTGCAAACGTTGCCAGCCGGAAAAAACCGATCCGCAGCAGCAGAAGGTAGAGAAAGTGGCTGCCGCGTGCCGTCTGCTGGAGCAGGAGACGCCGATAACGCTGGAAGCGCTGGCACGCCAGCTTGCGGTCAGCCCCTTTCATTTTCACCGCCTCTTTAAATCCGTCACCGGAATGACCCCTAAAGCCTGGCAACAGGCGTGGCGCGCTCGCCGTTTACGCGAAGCGCTAGGGCAGGGGGAGAAAATTACCGATGCGGCGCTCTCTGCCGGTTTTCCGGATAGTAGCAGCTACTACCAGCAGGCTGATGCGGCGCTGGGAATGACCGGCCGCCAGTTTCGCCGCGGCGGGGGGGATATCGATATTACCTGGGTATGCGGCGACGGTCCGCTGGGGCGCTGTCTGGTGGCTGAGAGTGAGCGGGGCGTGTGCGCCGTGCTGCCCGGAGAGGACGACGCCTTGCTTTGTGCGGAATTAGCCAGCCTGTTCCCCAATGCGCGGCTGCATCCGGGCGACGAGATTTTTCGTCAGCGGGTGGCGCAGGTATTTTCCCATCTTGATGACCACCGGCAGCCGTTTTCCCTGCCGTTGGATCTGCGCGGCACGGCGTTTCAGCTTCAGGTCTGGCAGGCGCTGCGTCAGATCCCGGCGGGGGAGACCCGCAGCTATCGCCAGGTGGCGCAAAGTATTGGTCGCCCCCGCGCGGTGAGGGCGGTGGCAAGCGCCTGCGCTGCGAATAAACTGGCGCTGGTTATTCCCTGTCATCGGGTCGTTCGCGAGGATGGGGCGCTATCCGGCTATCGTTGGGGGACGGCGCGCAAGGCGCTGCTGCTGGCGCGAGAATCGTCATCCGAGGAGAAATAATGCTCGATCTTTTTGCCGATACGCCGCCCTGGCAGGAGCCGCTGGCTCCGGGGGCGATAATTTTGCGCCGCTACGCCCGAGAGCGCGCGCCGGCGCTTTTGCAGGCAATCAGCGAGATTGCCTGTCGTTCGCCTTTTCGCCAGATGGTTACCCCCGGCGGCTATACGATGTCGGTGGCGATGACCAACTGCGGCGAGCTGGGCTGGACCACCAACCAGCACGGCTATCTTTATGCTGCCGACGATCCGCTGACGGGCAAGCGCTGGCCGCAGATGCCGCCGCTTTTCCGCGAACTGGCCGCAGAAGCGGCGGCGGCGAGCGGCTATGCGCGCTTTACCCCGGATGCGTGTCTTATCAACCGCTATCAGCCGGGAACGAAGCTGTCGCTGCATCAGGATAAAGACGAGCAAAACCTGCGAGCGCCGATTGTCTCCGTCTCTCTGGGGCTTCCGGCGATATTTCAGTTTGGCGGCCTGCGGCGTAACGATCCGCTGCAGCGGGTGCTGCTGGAGCACGGCGACGTGGTGGTCTGGGGCGGCGAATCGCGGCTGTTTTACCACGGTATTCAACCGCTGAAAGAGGGCATCCATCCGGCTACCGGCGGCTGTCGTTACAATCTCACTTTCCGCCTGGCGGGTAATAAAGAATAAAAATAAGAATTATTCTTGCTGTCATCGTCGAGCAGTTTAAACTGCTGGCTGTTTTTGCTTGCCCGGATTACGCGTTATGGAACTTCTTCTTCTTGTCTGGCGCCAGTATCGCTGGCCGTTTATCTCCGTCATTGCCCTGAGCCTGCTGAGCGCGGCGCTGGGTATTGGGCTTATCGCCTTCATTAACCTGCGCCTGATAACCCTTGTCGATACCTCCCTGACGGTCCTGCCGGAGTTTCTCGGGCTGCTATTGCTGTTGATGGCGGTCACCCTCGGCTCGCAGCTGGCGCTGACCACGCTCGGCCACCATTTCGTTTATCGCCTACGCGGCGAATTTATTAAGCGCATTCTGGATACGCAAATCGAGAAGATCGAGAAAATCGGCAGCGCGTCGCTGCTGGCCGGGCTAACCAGCGATATCCGCAATATCACCATTGCCTTCGTACGCCTGCCGGAGCTGGTGCAGGGGATTATTCTGACCTTTGGCTCCGCCGCTTATCTGGCCTGGCTGTCAGGAAAAATGATGCTGGTTACCGCCCTGTGGCTGGCGTTGACCATCTGGGGCGGATTTATGCTGGTATCGCGGGTTTATAAGCATATGGCGTCGCTACGCGAAAGCGAAGATAAGCTGTATCACGACTACCAGACGGTGCTCGAAGGTCGCAAAGAGCTCACTCTCAACCGCGAGCGCGCCGAATATGTGTTTAATCAGCTCTATCTGCCGGATGCGCGAGAATACCGGCACCATATTGTTCGCGCCGATACCTTTCATCTGAGCGCGGTCAACTGGTCGAATATTATGATGCTGGGCGCGATTGGCCTGGTCTTCTGGATGGCCAACAGCCTGGGCTGGGCCGATACGGCGGTGGCGGCGACCTACTCGTTGACCCTATTATTCCTGCGCACGCCGCTGCTCTCGGCGGTAGGCGCGCTGCCCACTCTGCTCAGCGCGCAGGTGGCATTCAACAAGCTGAATAAGTTTTCGCTCGCGCCGTACCGCGCTGAGTTCCCGCAGCCGCAGGCGCATCCCCACTGGCAGACGCTCGAGCTGCGCGACATCACCTTCCATTATCCTGACAACAGCTTTGCGGTCGGGCCGATCAACATGACCCTCAAGCGCGGCGAACTGGTCTTTCTCATCGGCGGTAACGGTAGCGGGAAATCGACGCTGGCTATGCTGTTGACCGGTTTGTATCAGCCCCTTTCCGGGCAGATCCTGGTCGACGGGCAGCCGATGGCGGCGGATAAGCCGGAAGATTACCGCAAGCTGTTCTCGGCGGTGTTTACCGACGTCTGGCTGTTTGACAGACTGCTGGGGCCGGAAGGGAAGGCGGCTGACCCGGCGCTGGTGGAGAAGTGGCTGGGTTATCTGCAGATGAACCATAAGCTACGGCTCGACGATGGCAAAATCCTCGACCTGAAGCTGTCAAAAGGGCAGAAAAAGCGCGTGGCGCTGCTGCTGGCGTTAGCGGAAGATAGAGATATCATCATGCTGGATGAATGGGCGGCGGATCAGGACCCCCATTTCCGCCGTGAGTTCTATCAGGTGCTGCTGCCGCTGATGAAGGAGATGGGTAAAACCCTCTTTGCTATAAGCCATGACGATCACTACTTTCAGCACGCCGACAGGCTGCTGGAAATGCGCGGCGGCCAGCTGTCTGAGCTGACCGGAAATGAGCGCGAGCTGGCGACCCGCGACGCGGTCGCCCGTACCGCCTGATCGCTTTACGCCGTCCCGGAGGCGCCAGCCGACCTCCGGGCTTCCCGCAGGCTGCTGTTTTTTCCGTCGACTGAATTCATAGCGGTTATTATTTCCGCCTCCTCGCGCTATGCTTAAGACTTCCGGCCTGCTGGTCTGACAGATATTTTTACAAGGATTGCCTGACCGATGTCCGTTTTGCATAAAAAAAGCGCCAGATTGCGTGACGAAGAGCGCGCCCGCCTCATTTGGCTCCTGAGCACCGATAAAGCCGTCACATCCTCGCTGCTGGGTAAATTAACCCTCGCTGAACGTTACGATGACAGCACGCTTGCCGACGATCTGGCTGAAGTGGAGATGCTGGTTTCCCACCTGCCGCCTCCGGACCTTGCCGATGCGCTCGAAGCGCTGCCTTACGATGCGCGCAACGCGCTCTGGCGGCTGGTCGCTGACGATAAGCGCGGTGAAGTGCTGCTGGAGGCATCGGAAAGCGTCTGGGGCGACCTCATCGAGGAGATGAGCGATCACGACCTGCTGTTCGCGCTGCAAAATCTCGATATTGATGAACAGGTCTACCTGCTGCAGCACCTGCCGCGCGATCTGACCGGACGTTTGCTGGCCACGCTGCCCGCGGATAAACGCGCGCGTATTCGCCAGATGATGCGCTACGCCGACAATACCGTCGGCGCGATCATGGAGTTCGAGGTCATTACCGTTCGTCCGGAAGCCACTCTCGCGGCGGTACAGCGCTATCTGCGGCGACTCGGGAAAATGCCGGAGAACACCGACAAACTGTTTGTGACCACCCGCAATAAGCTGCTGCTCGGCGAACTCGAGCTGCAAACCATTCTGCTCAACGATGCGCAGAAGCGGGTGGGGGAAGTGATGGAAGGCGATCCGGTGACCTTCCAGCCGCACGAGGACGCGGAAAAAGTCGCGCGTACCTTTGAACGTGATGACTTACTCAGCGCGGCGGTGATTGATGCCGACGGCAAGCTGATGGGGCGTTTAACCATCGATGAGATCGTTGACGTGGTCTATGAGGAGACGGATAACGATCTACGCCGGATGGGCGGCCTGAGCAACGATGACGATGTGTTTGCCCCGGTGAGCAAAGCGGTGAAGACCCGCTGGGCCTGGCTGGCGGTCAATCTGTGCACCGCCTTTATCGCCTCCCGCGTTATCGATGGTTTCGAGCACACCATTTCCCAACTGGTGGCGCTGGCCTCGCTGATGCCGATTGTCGCCGGAATCGGCGGTAACACCGGCAACCAGACGATCACCATGATCGTGCGGGCGATGGCGTTACAGCATATTCAGCCGGGAAGCTTTTCGTTCCTGATCCTGCGTGAGATGGGCGTCGCGCTGATCAATGGGATCGTCTGGGGCGGGATTATGGGGGCGATCACCTGGTGGCTGTACGACGATCCGCAGCTGGGCGGCGTAATGACGCTGGCGATGATGCTCAACCTGTTGATGGCGGCGATGATGGGGGTGATTATCCCGATGGTGATGGTCAAGCTGGGACGCGACCCGGCGGTCGGCTCCAGCGTGATGATTACCGCTATTACCGACACCGGGGGATTCTTTATTTTTCTTGGGCTGGCGACGCTTTTTCTGATGTAGCCTGCGCTTGAGTGCGCAGACGGCGAGGGATCAGGGCCATTGAGAGCAGGCCTGCCAGAACGCCGATTGCCAGATTGCTGGTGCCGACGGTCGCGCCGACGGTCACCAGCATCACCAGCGTTTCCGGCCACGGATTGCGCGCCAGCTCCGCAGGACGAATGCTGTGCCAGCTAAAGGTTTTTACCGCCACTATCACCATCACGCCGGCGAGCACGGCCATCGGGATTCTCGCCATCACTTCGCTTAACGCGGTTACCAGCAATAGCAGTACCAGGCCTGCGGCAACGGTCGAGACGCGGCTGCGCGCTTTGCCCATTTCAACGTTAACGATGGTCTGACCGATCATCGCACACCCGGCGATGCCGCCGTAAAACCCGGCGAGAATGTTGGCGACGCCCAGACCGGCGCTCTCGCGCGCCTTACTGGAAGGGGTATGGGTCAAATCATCGACCAGCTTCGCCGTCAAAAGCGACTCCATCAGGCCGACAAAAGCGATGCTCAGCGCGCAGGGCCAGATGATGCGCAGCGTGGTTAAGTCGAGGGGCACCATCAGGCTGGTTAACCCCGGCAGTCCGCCGCTCATGGAGCCTTCGTCGCCGACGGTCGGCAGCAGCTGGCCGCTGAAAACGGTAAACAGCGTCAGCAGAACGATAGCAATCAGCGGAGAAGGGATCGCTTTAATAAAGCGCGGCGCCCACAGGACAATCAGCAGCGTCAACACGAACAGGCCGATAATCAGCGGCTGCTTGCTCCAGAAATGCGGTACCTGAGCAAAAAAGATGAGAATACCCAGCGCGTTAACAAAACCGGTCATCACCGGCTGCGGGATAAAGCGCATCAGGCGCGCCATGCCGCATAGGCCAAACAAAATTTGAATAACGCCTGCCAGCACGACCGCCGGCAGAATGTAGCCGACGCCGTATTGGTGCACCATGGGCCCGATAACCAGCGCCACCGAGCCGGCGGCCGCGGTGACCATCGCCGGCCGGCCGCCGAGGACCGACATCGCCAGGCACAATACCACGGAGGCAATCAGGCTAACTTTCGGGTCAACGCCAGCGATGACGGAGAAGGAGATGACTTCGGGGATCAGGGCCAGCGCGGTGAGCACGCCTGCCAGCGTTTCACGCGTCAGCAGCGCGGGCGAGCGCAGTATCTGGCCTAATGCGCCAGCGTGACCAGAGGTAGCGGAATCGGAAACTGGGGGCATAAAAAAAGTTCGCAGAATTTAAAAAATTTTGGCCGGGATCGGTCGCTGCTTACGTGCGGTCGGTCACAAAACCGAGGATAATAGCGCGGATGCATCGCTGACACCAGTACAAAATGTGATTTGTGATACACATTTATTAAACATTTTTATAACAGATCTCAAAACTCAACTTAAAATTTAAACAATATTTAAATTTTTTTTCTTCAGTGTTACCTTTGAAGCCGAGAATCGTTTCACCTGCGCTAAATAAAAAAGCGAGTAAAGTAAGGCTCAAATCCGATGAAGAAAAAGATGGCCGTACCCAGCTCACAGGCGGTTGGTTCCAATAACACTCGGACCAACACCCGCCATGAGCAAGAGACGGATGTATTGTTGATTGGCGGCGGCATCATGAGCGCCACGTTGGGAACCTGGCTGCAAGAACTGGAGCCGGACTGGTCTATTACCATGGTCGAGCAGATGTCCAGCGTCGCGGAAGAGAGCTCGAACGGATGGAACAACGCGGGCACCGGCCACGCGGCGCTGATGGAATTGAACTATACGCCGCAAACCGCTAACGGTATCAATATCGATAAAGCGGTTGATATCAACGAATCTTTCCAGATTTCTCGTCAGTTTTGGGCCCACCAGGTGACCCGGGGCATTCTGAAAAAGCCTAAATCCTTTATTAACAGCGTGCCGCACATGAGCTTCGTGTGGGGCGAAGACAACGTGAACTTCCTGCGCGCCCGCTATGCGGCGTTACAACAAAGCGAGCTGTTCCGCGGTATCCGCTACTCTGAAGATCATCAACAAATTAAAGAGTGGGCTCCGCTGGTGATGGAAGGGCGCGATCCGCAGCAGAAGGTGGCCGCGACCCGCTCGGAAGTCGGCACCGACGTGAACTACGGTGAAATTACCCGTCAGCTGATCGCCGGACTGCAAACCCATGATAATTTCTCGCTTCAGCTGGGTACCGTGGTCCGTCGCTTTAAGCGCAACGCCGACAAAAGCTGGAGCGTAACGCTGGCGGATGCGAACAATCGCCACCAGAAACGGGTTATCAGGGCTAAATTTATCTTTATTGGCGCCGGCGGCGCCGCGCTGACCCTGCTGCAGGAAACCGGTATTCCGCAGGCGAAGGAGTACGCGGGCTTTCCGGTCGGCGGTCAGTTCCTGGTTTGTGAGAACCCGGAAGTGGTGACTCACCATCTGGCTAAAGTCTACGGCCAGGCGGAAGTGGGCGCGCCGCCGATGTCGGTTCCGCACATCGACACCCGTATTATCGACGGCAAACGCGTGGTGTTGTTTGGGCCGTTCGCGACCTTCTCAACCCGCTTCCTGAAAAACGGTTCGCTTTGGGATCTGCTGGCCTCCACCAACACGTCGAATATCATGCCGATGCTCAACGTCGGGCTGGATAACTTCGATCTGGTAAAATACCTGATTAGCCAGGTGCTGCAAAAGGACAAAGATCGTCACGCGGCGCTGTGCGAGTACTATCCGGAAGCGCGCAAAGAAGACTGGCGCTTATGGCAGGCCGGCCAGCGCGTGCAGATTATCAAGCGCGACGCGAAGAAGGGCGGCGTTCTGCGCCTGGGAACCGAAGTTGTCAGCGATGATGAAGGCACGGTAGCCGCGCTGTTGGGCGCCTCGCCGGGTGCTTCCACCGCGGCGCCAATCATGCTGCAGCTGATGGAGAAAGTGTTCAAAGAGAAGATCAACTCAGCGGAGTGGCAGGCGAAACTGAAAGCGATTATCCCGAGCTACGGTACGCGTCTGGATGGCAACGCAGCGGAAATTGAAAAGGCGCTGGCGTGGACCAGCGAAGTGCTGGAACTGCGCTATGAGCCGCTTACCGAGGCTGATAACGTTCCGCAGGCGACGCTGAAGCCGCTGCCGGAAGGGAAACCTATCGCTGACATCGCGCTGTAAGCGCTTCTCCGGCGGCGCAGGCCGCCGGATTCACTCTTCAGGCATTAACGCTCAACGGCTACGCCGATGGTTTCGTCCGCTCTCCAGATACGATATTTCACGTCGATATTCGCCGGGGTATAAACCACGATCGGCAGCTTGCTGTTATAGCGCAGCATGCCCGCATCGCCCAGGCCAGCCATCACAAACTGCTTCTCTTTTTTACCATCCGGGCAGGCCATCATGGTTGAGACGGGTGACGTCACTTTATCAAATACGTAGTAGTCGTAGCCCCAGCCTTCCAGGGTTTTGCTTTCCAGCTGGCCGCCAAGGCGGTGGCGGTTGCAGTCGACTTCCAGCGTCTGGCCAATCATCAGCTCGACTTTCAATGCGGATTCATCCTGCTGCTGCGGCAGCTGAATCACCTGACGCTTCATCCCTTGTTCCGCCTTTGGAAACGGGGCGATTTTCTCCAGCGGCTGCTCAGCTGCAGCGGCGCTGGTGGACATGCAGGCAACGGCCAGCAGGGAGGCAGCAAACGTAGTGATTTTTTTCACGTGGGTAATCCTTTGTTATCAATCATAAACAGCATAATGTTAGCATTTGTTACGTTGATGGGCAGTGGCGTTTACCAAAATTTTCACAGATACCAGTTATAAATTCTGCTTATTGGTGCAGGAGTAGGGGATTTCATCGCGGTTGAGCAAGGGGTATCCCCCCTGACCTCGCTGCCCCCGCGATGTTTTACTAATTACAGAGCCGCTAAGGTGCCGGTCATTGCCTGACAGGAATGCCGCTCTATGCCTGTAAAGTTGTGCAATACCGGCCGCTACTCCTCGTGATTTTTACCCTCTTCTAAGAAATCCTCATCAAGTTCATCGATGTTTCCGGCGTGATCGCGTCCGGACAGCAGGTTCCAGCAGGCGATAAACAGGGCGGCGATCAGCGGGCCGATAACAAAGCCGTTGATGCCGTAGATTTCCATTCCGCCGATCGTGGTGATCAGGATCAGGTAGTCCGGCATTTTGGTATCTTTACCAACCAGCAAAGGTCGCAGAATGTTATCAACCAGTCCTACGATGATCACAAAGAAACCGACGATAAACGCGCCCTGCCAGAGCTGGCCGGTCGCGAAGAGATAGATCGCCGCAGGCACCCAGATAATCGCCGAACCCACCGCCGGGATCAGCGACAGAAACGCCATCAGCGCGCCCCACAGGATGCTGCCATCAATGCCCACGATCCAGAACGCCAGTCCCCCAAGCGCGCCCTGGGCGAGCGCGACCGCCACGGTGCCTTTGACCGTCGCCCTGGCGACGGCGGCAAATTTGGCGAAAAGATGCTGCTTCACGTGATTTGATAGCGGCAGGGATTCCAGGATCAGCCTGACCAGGTACGGGCCATCTTTTAGCAGGAAAAACAGCAGATAAAGCATGATGCCGAAGCTGATGGTAAAACCGAACGTGCCTTTACCAATCAGGAATGCGCTACCGGCAAGGTACTGGCCTCCTTTAAGCGCAACGTCCGAAAGCTGCCGCTGAATCTGTTCCGCGCTATCAAGATTATGCTCTGAGAGGAAGCTCCTTGCCCATTCCGGCAGGTGAGCAAACAGGCTGGCTACCACGGTCGGGAACTGGGTATCGTTATGCTGCAGTTTGGTGTAAACCACGTTGAGCTCGAAGGCCAGCGACGAGAGGATGATCGCCAGCGGGGTAAACACGATCAGACAGATAATCACTATCGTCAGAAACGCCGCCAGGCCGTTACGCTCGCCGAGCCGATCGCGCAGTTTGTTCTTCACCGGGTGGAAGATCACCGCCAGAATGGCCGCCCATAAAATGGCTGAATAATAGGGGGAGAGAACGTCGAAAAAAGCAAGGGTGACGATCAGCACGATCAGGATGAAAAATCCTTTCGTAAGTCCATTAACTCTCATGTAAATCCTTCAGAAAAATGACGTGTACAGTCAAATAATAGAAGTTTTTCCGGGATTTACAATCAGAGTCGCGGTAGCGTTTCGCTTAGAACAGGGTGGAAATATGACATTAAAAAAACCGCAAACTCTGTGAGAGTGCGGGTTCTTAAGGGGTTACCGATTTAATCGGTGAATAATTTGGTCGGCACGAGAGGATTTGAACCTCCGACCCCCGACACCCCATGACGGTGCGCTACCAGGCTGCGCTACGTGCCGATTCGTGGGGAACAATATTACCCGTTCCCCAAGCGAATGCAAGCCGGGAAATGACTGATTGATTTATAAATAATCAATCAGTTAGCGATAAAGCGTTTTTCATCGGTCAGCACCTGCAGCAGCAAGCTGAGCTGCGGTTTTTGATCGTTAATTTTCTCGCCGTCGCTGTTCCACGTTCTGTAAGTGCCGTTGTGATTAAGCACAACCGTGAATTTCGGCGTGGTAATGGCCAGCGTATCGCTATTGGCCGCGGTGACCCAGGCACGACGGCGGGCGGCGCTAAACAGATCCTCACCTTGCGAATACTCGTTGGCCGGGGTAGAGACGTGGAGCAAACGCTGCATCAGCGTCGTCATCACGTCTTTATTATCGGTCAGCGTCGCGATCTCCTGAGCTGGCGTGCCCGGCCAATGGATCACTAAGGGAACCTGCAGCTGCTCGCGCGACCAGCCAAACTGCTCATGCTGTGGGTTCAGCGGCATTCCACGGCCCGCGGTCACGATAACCACCGTGTTGTCCAGCTTGCCCGCTTCCCGCAGCGCGTTCAGCACGCGGCCAATTTGCGTATCGACCGCGCCCGCGGCGTTACCGTAGCGGCGGACGAAGTTTTGCTGCTGCCCGTCGTCAAAGGTAGTGCCGTTGAGCGAAACCCACGAGAACCAGCGGTTTTCATCCTGGGCGTAGCGGTCCAGCCAGTTAATCCACTGGTTTGCCGTCTGCTCGTCGCTTTGCGCTTTCGCGACGGGCAGTGAGAAATCTGACAGCAGCGCCTGACGGTAGAGCGGGCTGCTAAAGCCATCTGATGAGAACAGGCCCAGCTGATAGCCCTGCTGATTTAGCGACGTAATCAGCGCCGCGGGGATGCGCGCAGACAGAACGCCGTCCATATAGCTCGGTGAAATACCGTAGAACAGGCCAAACATGCCGCTGTCAGCGGTGTTGCCGGAGCTCATGTGCTGGGTAAAGTTCACGTTGTCTTTCGCGAACCCGGCCAGCGCCGGCATGTTTTTCTCAAAGCGCGAATAATTAAGGTTATCAACGGTAATCAGCAGCACGTTATAACCGGTACCGAGATCGCGATAACGCAGATCGCTCAGCGGATATTGCACCGAGACGGCTTCCGGCGCGCCTTGTTCCACCAGACGGCGCTGGTAGTCCTGCGCGTCGAGCAGGCCATGTTTTTCCAGGAAACGGCGCGCCGTCATCGGATAGGAGAGCGGCAGGTTGGCCCGCTGCATGGTGATCGGACGATAGAAGTTGGCATCCGCCCAGATATAGACCAGATGGCTACTGATAAATGAGATAAAGAAGAACCAGGCAACGGGTCGGGCGTAGTGGCGGCGACGCGTCAGGCTGCGCAGCTTCTGCCAGCTCCAGGTCGCGAAGAGCATTTCCAGCAGGAAAATGATCGGTACGCTGATAAACATCAGCTGCCAGTCGCGCGCCATCTCGTTCTGGTCGGGGTTGATAACCAGTTCCCAGACAAAGGGATTAAGATGCAGGTGGAAACGGGTGAAAACTTCGCTGTCGATTAGCAGCAGCGTCATGCCCACGGTCGCCAGAACAACCGAGATAAAGCGCATTAAGCGCTGAGAGACGATGATAAAAGTCAGCGGGAAAAGAATCAGCACGTAGCTGGTAAAGACCAGGAAGCTGAAGTGACCAACGAGGCTGACGTACGAAAAGAGGCGTCCGGCAAGCGTCGTTGGCCAGTCGGCGACAAACAGATAGCGACTGCCGAGCACCATAGCCAACAACATGTTGAAAAGGGCGAACCAGTGCCCCCAGCTGACCATCTGGGAGACTTTTTCTCGGTAGGGCTGACGAAGAGTCACCATATACTGTTGTTCGTTATCCTTAGTGCGCTGGATCGTCGTTGATAGATGACTGCAGCGCCTGGGCAAAAGAACGGGCGATGGCCTGACGCTGCGCCGGCGCGACGCTACTGTTGATCAGGTTAGTCACCATATTGCCCAGAACCATCAGTGAAAGGTCAACGGGCGCTTTATGTGTTTCCAGAACGCTCGTCAGCTCGCTGAGCAGCTGTTCGACGTGTTCATCGCTATAGCGGGATAATTGCGGCATAAACTCAAAATCTGTTTGTTCGTGAAAGGGCAACATATTACCGTAGCAGCAGCTTTTTTTCCGCATTTTTTCGCCACGACGCAAAAGCGCGCGGCTTCGCTCGCAAAGAGTCACGCGGCGGTTGCGTCGTTGCCCCCGCGGTGGTTGAATACCGCCCGGTCTAAAAGGAGAGTTTAACATGAGTCTGGATATCGACCAGATTGCCCTGCATCAGTTAATCAAACGTGATGAACAAAATCTGGAGCTGGTGCTGCGCGAATCGTTGCTGGAGCCGACGGCGACGGTTGTCGAGATGATGGCCGAACTGCATCGTGTCTACAGCGCAAAAAATAAAGCCTACGGCCTGTTTAATGAAGAGAGCGAGCTGGCGCAGGCGCTGCGCGGGCAGCGTAAGGGCGAAGAAGCGTTCCTGCCGTTTAGCCGCGCCGCTACCGGGCGCCTGCGCGACGAACTGGCAAAATATCCCTTTGCAGAAGGCGGTATTGTGCTGTTTTGCCAGTATCGTTATCTGGCGGTGGAATATCTGATGGTGGCGGTGCTGAACAACCTAAGCAGCATGCGCGTCAACGAAGAGCTGGATATCAGCTCCACCCATTATCTGGACATCAATCACGCGGATATCGTCGCGCGTATTGATTTAACCGAGTGGGAAACCAACCCGGAGTCAACGCGCTATCTGACCTTCCTGAAGGGGCGGGTAGGGCGCAAGGTGGCGGATTTCTTTATGGATTTCCTCGGCGCCAGCGAAGGGCTGAACGCCAAAGCGCAGAACCGCGGCCTGCTGCAGGCGCTGGATGATTTCGCCGCCGATGCGCAGCTGGATAAATCTGAACGTCAAAACGTGCGCCAGCAGGTATACAGCTACTGCAACGAGCAGTTGCAGGCCGGTGAGGAAATCGAGCTGGAGTCGCTGTCGAAAGAGCTGGCGGGCGTCAGCGAGAAGACCTTTCAGGAATTTACCGCTGAACAAGGCTACGAGCTGGAAGAGAGCTTCCCGGCGGATCGCAGCACGCTGCGTCAGTTAACCAAGTTTGCCGGCAGCGGCGGCGGGTTAACCATTAATTTTGACGCTATGCTGCTGGGCGAGCGGGTGTTCTGGGATCCGGCTACGGATACCTTAACCATTAAAGGCACGCCGCCGAACCTGCGCGATCAGCTACAGCGCCGTACTTCTGGCGGAAATTAATGCGCAAAATCCCGACGTCGAGTCGGGATTTTTTTGCCTGAACCCGTATTACAGGGCGTAGAGGATTTCTACCCCCGCCAGGGTTAGCTGCTGTCGCAGCGCCTCGTCCAGGGTCGTATCCACGATCAGCGTACTGGCTGCCCCCAGCTCGCCGATGGCAAAGGCCGACGCGGAGTTAAGCTTTTCTTGTGACGCCATCACCACCGTTTCGGCAGCCCGCGCCGCCAGCGCGCGTTTAATGCCCGCTTCTTCATAGTCACCGGTGGTGAATCCCGCCCGGGGGTGAACGCCGGTGACGCCCATAAAAAACAGATCGGCGTTGATACGGGAAATACTCTCGAGGGCCGCAGACCCGACGCTGACGACGGAATGTTTAAACAACCGGCCGCCGATCAAAATCACCTCGATGAGCGGTTTTTGCACCAGCGCGACGGCAATCCCCGGGCTATGGGTGACCACGGTACACGCGAGGTTATCCGGTAGCAGGCGCATCATCTCCCCGGTGGTGGTGCCGCCGTCAACAATCACCACCTGACCGGGCTGAATGAGCTCAACCGCGCGCTGGGCAATGCTCTGCTTTGAGGCGATTTGCACGTTCTTTCTTGTTTCAATAGGCGCGATGGCTTCGGAAACCGGCAGCGCGCCGCCGTGGACGCGCTGCAGCTTGCCTTCCGCGGCCAGCTCCCGCAGATCCCGGCGAATGGAGTCCTCTGATACGCTAAAGCGCTGGCTGAGATCTCCGGACATCACCTGTTTTTCCTCGGCGAGGATCTGCAAAATCTGCTGTTTTCTCTGGCTGGCGAGCATCAAAATACCTTCATGAGTGATCTTGTTTGTGCACGATTATGCATGTTATGTTGCTCGCTGTCACCTAAAAGGGGAAAAACATGCACGCTGACGCACCGCGCGTTCGCCATATCCGCGAAACGCTATTATCGGACAACTGGTACACGCTCAAGAAATATACCTTTGAACTACTGCGCCGTGACGGGCGCTGGCAGGAGCAGAGCCGGGAAGCTTACGACCGCGGCAACGGCGCGGTGATCCTGCTCTACAATCGTGAAAAGCAAACGGTAGTGCTGGTTCGCCAGTTTCGCTTTCCGGTGTGGATTAACGGCCATGATGGATTTTTGATCGAAGCTGCCGCCGGACTGCTGGATAACGCTTCTCCGGAGGCGCGCATCGTTGCCGAAGCCGAAGAGGAGACCGGTTTTCGCGTCACGCGCATAGAGCCGGTATTCACCGCTTACATGAGCCCCGGTTCGGTGACGGAGAAGCTTTACTTTTTCATTGCCGAATACTCTGCCGACGATCGGCGCGGCGACGGTGGCGGCCTGGCGACGGAAGGGGAAGATATCGAGGTGCTGGAGTGGCCGCTGGAAAAAGCTCTGCAGGCTATTCGCGAAGGGGAAATCGTCGATGCGAAAACGATTATGCTGTTGCAGCATCTGGCGCTGAACAGGTCAACGCTACTCGGCTGATAAACAAAACGCCCCGAACCTTGCGGAGCGGGGCGCTTGCCATACAACTTTCAGCGAGCGATTAAGCGCGAACGAAGTCGATGTGGGACAGCTTCGGCTTGAACGGGTGACGCTGAACAGCCTGAGCTTTAACTTTCTCTTCTTTGCCATCAACAACGATGGTCAGAACTTCGTTGTAGAACTCAGCGTTGGTCTGCATGTTCCACACTTTGTCGTGATCCAGTTCGATTGCTACTGGCGCAGCTTCGCCGCCATAGATGATGGCCGGGAATTTGTTAGCTGCACGCAGGCGGCGGCTCGCACCCTTACCCTGCTCTTTACGTACTTCTGCGTTGATAGTAAACATTGATGTCTCTCTATATATAAATCCTGCTACAGGCGACCCAGCAGCAGGCAGATTATCTGCTTTGCGAATGCAAAAGCGGGCGGCATTATAGCCGCCATAGGTGTTTGCAGCAACCAAAACCTCAGACGTGAGGGCGATTAGCGTAGTTCGTTGGCCCGGCGGAATCGGCCCTGATAATCAAATACTTTCTCCCGCACCTGCCAGTATTGCCCCTTCATGCGCGCCACGACAAAGTCCGGATGGCGCAGAAGCGCCTGCTGGGCGAGGATATCGGCGGGCGTTATCCAGCGCAGCGGTACGCCCGGCGTTCGGGTATGCGGGCGGATAAAGAGCTGCTCAAAGGCGGTGCGCTGGGCGGGCGTATGCAGGCGGAAGCGCTCACTAACATCCGCGCCATCTTCGTCGTAATAGGTGATTTTTAGCCAGGCGCCTTTATCATCCGCGCCGTGCTGCAGATCCATTCCGCTACAGCGCAGCACCAGCGCATCTTTAAGCTTCAGCGCGGCTTTCAGCATGTCGTCGGGGTCGACCAGGATGGTATCGCACTCGCGGCAGCGGCGGGTGGCGATATCGTTTTCCGCGTTACACTGCGGGCAGTTTTTAAAGCGAAAACGAAAATCACACTGCTCGCGATGGCCTTCGTCATCCTCAAACCAGCCCTGGCAGCGGCGGCCAAAGTGTTCAATCAGCGTGCCGTCGGCGGTGGTTTTCCCCCAGAACGTATTGGCGAAACCGCATGCCGGGCAAAAAACCTGGACCGGCACGTTGTCGCTTTTCCCCTTCGGCGTTCCCACTTCAGGCGCGTAAAGGTCGTGCGGATTACCGGCGTAATCGAGGATCAGGCAGTCCGTTTTACCCGGCGCCAGGCGCAGGCCGCGGCCGACGATCTGTTGGTAAAGGCTCACCGACTCGGTCGGGCGCAGGATGGCGATCAGATCGACATGCGGCGCATCAAAGCCGGTCGTCAGTACCGCGACGTTAACCAGATAGCGGTATTGCTGAGCTTTAAACGCGTCGATGATGCGATCGCGCTCCGGCCCCGGCGTTTCACCGGTGATTAAGGCCGCTTCGCCCTGCGGAAGCAACCCGGTCACTTCGCGGGCGTGTTCAACGGTGGCGGCGAAAATCATCACCCCTTTGCGCGTTTGGGCGAATTCAACGATTTGGCTGACGATATGCGGCGTGACGCGCTGCTGTTTTTTCAGTTCGTGGTTTAAATCAGCCTCGCTGAACAGGCCGTTACTTTGCGACTGCAGGCGGCTGAAGTCATATTGAACCACCGGCATATCCAGCCGCTCCGGCGGCGTCAGGTAGCCGTTCTTAATCATATAGCGCAGCGGCAGCTCGTAGATGCAGTCGCGAAATAGCGCGTTTTCATCACCGCGCACCATGCCGTGGTAGTGGAACTGGTAAATCCACCCCTTACCGAGGCGAAAAGGCGTCGCGGTCAGCCCCAGCAGGCGCAGGTGCGGATTGACCTGCTGAAGGTGGCTGATAATCTGCTGATACTGGCTGTCATCATCGTCGCTGATGCGGTGGCACTCGTCGACGATCAGCAGCGAAAACTCGCCCTGAAACTGGTCGAGGTTGCGGGCGACCGACTGCACGCTGCCAAAGACCACTTTACCGTGGCTCTCTTTACGCTTGAGGCCCGCGGCGAAAATATCCGCTTCCAGGCCGAGCGCGCAATACTTGGCGTGGTTCTGCGCCACCAGCTCTTTAACGTGCGCCAGCACCAGCACGCGACCGCGCGCCAGGCGCGCAAGTTCGGCGATAACCAGGCTTTTACCTGCGCCTGTCGGCAGCACAATCGCAGCAGGTTCATGATGGCGGCGAAACCAGGCGAGCGTCGCGTCGACCGCCTCTTTTTGGTAGGGACGTAATGTAAATGTCATGAATTTATGGCGGTTAATTAACTCGCGAATAGTATGCCACGAATCTTTTCCCTTGAGTGGTGTTAATAGCCCGTTATACTACCCCATGAAATTCTTCTTTTTCGGGCGCGTTGCCCGCTCCAGCACTTGTACAGGCTAAAAAAATCTCATGCGACTTGATAAGTTTATCGCTCAGCAACTTGGCGTTAGCCGGGCTATTGCCGGGCGTGAAATCCGCGGCAGCCGCGTTACCGTGGACGGCGACATTGTAAAAGACTCCTCCTTCAAGCTTCTGCCGGAGCATGACGTCGAGTATGACGGCAATACGCTGGTTCAGCAGACCGGCCCGCGCTACTTTATGCTCAACAAGCCGCAGGGTTACGTTTGTTCCACCGAGGATCCGGATCATCCGACGGTCCTTTATTTCCTCGACGAGCCGGTGGCGCACAAGCTGCATGCCGCGGGGCGTCTGGATATCGACACCACCGGACTGGTATTGATGACCGACGATGGCCAGTGGTCGCACCGCATTACTTCCCCACGCCACCATTGCGAAAAAACCTATCTGGTGACGCTGGAAAATCCGCTGGATGAGTCCACCGCCGAGCAGTTTGCCAAAGGCGTTCAGCTGCATAATGAGAAAGACCTGACCAAACCGGCGGTGCTGGAAGTGGTGACGCCGACCGAAGTCCGCCTGACCATTAGCGAAGGGCGCTACCATCAGGTGAAGCGGATGTTTGCCGCGGTGGGGAATCATGTGATTGGCCTGCATCGCGAACGTATTGGCGATATCGCGCTTGATGCGTCGCTGGCGCCGGGTGAATATCGTCCGCTGACGGCAGAAGAAATTGCCAGCGTTGGCGGCCAACATGCGCGGAGTAAAACGTGACGGCAAAGCAGAATTCTTCATTAGGGATTGTGTTTATTCTTGGCCTGCTGGCCATGTTAATGCCGCTGTCGATTGATATGTATCTTCCGGCGCTGCCGGTGATTGCGGCGCAGTTTAATGTGCCGGACGGCAGCGCGCAGATGACGCTCAGTACCTATATTCTGGGCTTTGCCCTGGGCCAGCTTTTATATGGCCCAATGGCGGACAGCATGGGGCGTAAACCGGTGATACTGGGCGGTACGTTGGTTTTTGCCGCGGCGGCGGTGGCCTGCGCGCTGTCGCAGACTATCGATATGCTGATCACCATGCGCTTTTTCCACGGCCTGGCGGCCGCGGCGGCGAGCGTGGTGATTAACGCCCTGATGCGCGATATCTATCCCAAGGAAGAGTTCTCGCGGATGATGTCGTTCGTCATGCTGGTGACCACCGTCGCGCCGCTGGTGGCGCCGATGGTCGGCGGAGCGGTGCTGGTGTGGTTTAGCTGGCATGCGATCTTCTGGATCCTCGCGGTGGCGGCGCTATTAGCCTCGGCGATGATCGCCTTCTTTATTAGCGAGACCCTGCCGCCGGAACGCCGGCAGAAATTTCATATTCGCACTACGCTCGGCAACTTCGCGACGCTGTTTCGCCACAAGCGGGTGCTGAGCTATATGCTGGCAAGCGGTTTCAGCTTCGCCGGGATGTTCTCGTTTCTGAGCGCCGGCCCGTTTGTCTATATCAATATCAACCACGTTTCACCGCAGCACTTTGGCTACTATTTTGCGCTGAACGTCGTCTTCCTGTTTGTCATGACCATGATCAACAGCCGCTTTGTGCGGCGGGTTGGGGCGCTGAACATGTTCCGCGCCGGGCTATGGATCCAGTTTGCGATGGCGGCGTGGATGGTCGTGTGCGCGCTGTTTGGCGTGGGGTTCTGGGCGCTGGTGTTTGGCGTGGCGGCGTTCATCGGCTGCGTTTCGATGGTCTCCTCTAACGCGATGGCGGTGATTCTCGATGAGTTTCCGCATATGGCCGGGACCGCTTCCTCGCTGGCAGGGACGTTCCGTTTCGGGATTGGCGCCATTGTCGGTGCGCTGCTGTCGATGGCGACGTTTACCACCGCCTGGCCAATGCTGATTTCTATCGCCTTCTGCGCCAGCAGCTCCATCCTCTTTTACCTCTACGCCAGCCGACGGCGCAAAGCCGCGCGCTAAGCGACTTTCAGGGGGCGATATCGCCCCTTTTTTTGATGCATGTCAACCAAATCTGGCTTCTCTGTTCAGCGATTTGTTTATTTTATGTAAAATCAAATCGTTCAAAAAGTCGCATGATTGCGATAAAAAAGTTGTTTTAGATCACAGAAACGGGTACATATAGCCCGAAGATGTTCCATCTGCACAATTATAAACTTTTACATTACAAACCAATAACACGGCTATGCCACTGGTGTAAGCGTTTTCTGTGCAGGAAGAGGACTGGTTGTCAATAATGTGTTAGTATTGATGTAAAATTATTGTGAAGTATTTTGCTTCCGGGGTAAACACGTGAATACACTGCAACTCTCTATCGTACACCGTCTGCCGCAGAGCTATCGCTGGCTGGCCGGTTTTGCAGGTTCAAGAGTTGAACCGATTCCGCAAAACGGCGCCCAGAGCGAAAACAGCCTCGTGGCGTTGAAATTACTCAGCCCCGATGGCGAAAGCGCGTGGCCGGTCATGCATAAGCTCAGCCAGGCGCTTAGCGACATCGAGGTCGACAGCTCTGTCGTTGAATGCGAAGGGGAACCGTGCCTGTTTGTTAACCGTCAGGACGAATTCGCTGCAACCTGCCGCCTGAAAAATTTCGGCGTGGCGATTGCGGAACCTTTCTCCGGCAACAATCCCTTCTGACCGTCAGCTTAACGCCAGCAGCTGACGGGTATACTCCTGCTGCGGAGCGGTAAATACGCGCTCGCACTCACCTTGCTCGACGACTTCTCCCTGCCGCAGCACCATCACCTGATGACACAACGCCCGCACGACGCGTAAATCATGGCTGATAAAAATATAGGCCAGCTGATGCTTTTGCTGTAACGCCTTCAGCAGCGCGAGGATTTGCGCCTGTACGGTTTTATCCAGCGATGAGGTGGGCTCATCCAGCACGATAAGCTGCGGTTTGACGACCAGCGCCCTGGCGATCGCGATGCGCTGACGCTGGCCGCCGGAGAAGGCGGCAGGGTAGCGATGCCGTGAGTATGGATCGAGGCCGACCTCCTGCATCACCTGAATCACCGCCTGCTCCCGTTCGGCCGGCGTGAGCGACGGTTGATGGACGCGCAATCCCTCTTCGATAATTTGCAGCACGTTGAGCCGCGGGTTTAGCGATGAGTTAGGATCCTGAAAGACCACCTGCATGCGACGACGCAGCGGCAGCATCTGCCGGCGATTGCGTCCCTGAAGCGCCTCACCGTCAAAGGCGATCGCGCCATCGGAATGAATCAGACGCAGAAGCGCCAGCCCGGTGGTGCTTTTGCCCGATCCGGACTCGCCGACCAGCCCCAGCGTTTCTCCCGCGCGCAAATGAAAGCTGAGGGCGTTAACGACCCGGTTATGATCGACAACTCGCCGTAGCAGACCTTTACGTATCGGGAAGGCGATAGTCAAATTTTCCGCCCGCAGCAACACCGGGGCATCGGGTGCGAGCGGGACGGGATCGCCCGACGGCTCGCTATCCAGCAGGCGGCGGGTATAAGGGTGTTCGGGGGCGGAAAACAGCGCCCGGCAGCCGTTTTGTTCCACGCAGCGGCCGTTCTGCATCACCGCGACGCGGTCGGCGAGCTGACGAACGATGCTCAGATTATGGGTGATAAACAGCAGCCCCATATTCAACTCTTGCTTCAGCTCCCGCAGCAGCGTGAGGATTTGCGCCTGCACCGACACGTCCAGCGCGGTGGTGGGTTCGTCGGCGATAAGCAGCTCCGGGCGGGTTAACAGCGCCATGGCGATCATCACCCGCTGGAGCTCGCCGCCGGAAAGCTGATGGGGATAGTCGGCCAGCCGCCGGGGCGCGTTGCGGATGCCGACGCGATCGAGGCAGTCGAGGATTTCCCCGCGCGCCGCTTCTTTGCGCATCCCGCGATGCAAAGAGAGCACTTCGTACAGCTGTTTTTCCAGAGTATGCAGTGGATTAAGCGAAACCATCGGCTCCTGAAAGATCATCGCAATGCGGTTACCGCGCACGCCGCGCAGGGTGCGTTCATCCGCGTGCAGCAGCGACTGGCCGTGAAAACGGATGTCGCCGGCAGGATAGCTGACCGGCGGCGACGGGAGTAGCCGCAGCACCGATAGCGCGCTCACGCTCTTCCCGGAGCCGGACTCGCCGACCAGCGCCAGGGTCTCGCCGACGGCAATCTGCAGCGACAGTTCGCTGACGACGGGGGTAGTCTCACCCTGCTGGCGAAAGGCGATGGAGAGGTTATCGATATCTAACAAAGGTTGCGTCATGCTACACCGCCTTGCTTGGGTCAAAAGCGTCGCGAACCGCTTCACCAATAAAAATCAATAACGTCAGCAGGACCGCCACCGACAGAAAGGCGGCGATGCCCAGCCAGGGCGCCTGCAGGTTGTTTTTACCCTGCAACAGTAGTTCGCCCAGCGAAGGGGAGCCCAGCGGCAGGCCAAAACCGAGGAAATCGAGCGAGGTCAGGGTGGTTATCGAACTGCACAGAATGAACGGCAGGAAGGTCAGGGTGGCGACCATGGCGTTAGGCAGCATATGGCGCAGAATAATGGCGCGATCGCTGACGCCGAGCGCCTGCGCGGCGCGGATATAATCATAGTTACGGGTGCGCAGGAACTCAGCCCGGACCACGCCGACCAGCGTCATCCAGCCGAACAGCACGGTAATGGCCAGCAGCCACCAGAAGTTGGCCTGTACAACGCTTGAGAGCAGGATAATCAAGAACAGCGTCGGCATTCCCGACCAGACTTCGATAAACCGCTGCCCCCAGAGGTCAATCTTCCCGCCGTAATACCCCTGAACGGCGCCGGCCATCACCCCCAGTACGCTGGAGAAGAAGGTCAGCAGCAGTCCAAAGAGAATGGAAATGCGCGTGCCGTACAGAATACGCGCCAGCACGTCCCCGCCGTTGGCATCGGTGCCCAGCCAGTTCTGTCCTGACGGCGGCGAAGGGAAGGGCGCGTCGGTGGCGAAATTAATGGTCGTCGCGCCGAAACGAACCGGCGCCCACAGGGCCCAGCCGTTATCCGCCAGCCGTTTTTGCAGCCACGGGTCCTGATAGTCGGCGGCGGTGGCAAAGCTGCCGCCGAAGGTGGTCTCACTGTAGTTTTTCAGGAGCGGAACGTAGAAGCTGCCGCGGTACTGGACCAGCAGCGGCTTATCGTTAGCAATAAGCTCTGCGCACAGGCTACAGGCGAAAAGCGCTAAAAAGAGCCATAGCGACCAGTAGCCGCGGCGGTTGTGGCGAAAACGCGCCCAGCGGGCCTGATTGACGGGACTAAAAAATGACATTAGCGGCCCTCAAAATCGATTCGCGGATCGACCAGCGTATAGCTGATATCGCTGATGATATTCAGCAGCAGGCCAATCAGGGTAAAAATATACAGCGTGCCGAACATGACCGGGTAATCGCGAGATACGGTGGCCTCATAGCCCAGCAGCCCCAGTCCGTTTAGCGAGAACATCACCTCAATCAGCAGCGAACCGGTAAAAAACATACTGATAAAGGTGGCCGGGAAACCGGCAATCACCAGCAGCATCGCGTTGCGAAACACGTGGCCCCAAAGGATCTGCTTTTCGCTGACGCCCTTGGCGCGTGCGGTAACCACGTACTGCTTGCGGATTTCATCAAGAAAGCTGTTTTTGGTCAGCATCGTGAGGGCGGCAAAACCGCCGATCACCGTTGCCAGCACCGGTAGGGTGATATGCCAGAGATAGTCGAGGATTTTTTGGTACCAGGGCAGGCTGTCGAAGTTGGCTGACACCAGCCCGCGCAGCGGAAAGAGATCGAAATAGCTGCCGCCGGCAAAGATAACGATCAGCAAAATGGCAAACAGGAACGCCGGGATGGCATAGCCGATAATAATCAGCGTACTGCTCCAGACGTCAAAATGGCTGCCGTTGCTGACCGCTTTACGGATCCCCAACGGAATCGACACCAGGTAGATGATGAGCGTACTCCACAGGCCCAGGGTGATTGAGACCGGCAGGCTGTCTTTAATCAGCTGCAGTACCGATGAGCTGCGAAACAGGCTATCGCCAAAATCAAAGCGCAGATAATCACCGAGCATTTTAAAATAACGCTCGTGCAGCGGCTTATCAAAGCCGTAGCGGTGGGTTATCTCAGCAATCACCTCCGGGTCCAGCCCGCGCCCGCCGCGATAGTGCCCATCGCTGATGTTGCTGACCCCGGTACGCGCATGGCTGGCGGCCATGCCGCCATCTCCGGCGCCGGGCAAGCCGCCGCGGTCGCCGAACTCAATCGCCGCGATCGCCTGATCGACCGGACCGCCGGGCGCGATCTGCACAATAAAAAAGTTAATGGTGATAATCGCCCACAGGGTGGGGATGATGAGCAGTAGTCGGCGGAGCAGATATGCACCCATCTTAATTCCTTAGCGTCTATCCGCGGGGAGTCTGGCCGCTTTGCTTGCGTCGTACCACCAGTTTTCGAAACCGGAGGAGTAGACCGCGCGGGTCTGCGGGAAGGAGAATTTGTCCCAGTATGCGGTTCGGTCCTGCGCCATATACCACATCGGCAGCATGTAATAGTTCCAGGTCAGCACGCGGTCGAGAGCCCGGCCCAGCGGCAGCAGCTTTTCTTTATTACCCTGCCAGCGAATAATCTGCGCGATGAGCCGGTCGACGGCCGGGCTTTGTACCCCTGAGGCGTTATAGCTGGAGTTAATATATTCGGAGTCCCAGGAGACTTGCAGGTCGGTGCCGGGCCAGGGCGTGGCGCGCCAGACGTTGGGCATCATGTCGTAATCCCGGCTGCGCTTGCGGTTACTGTACTGGGAGTTGTCGACCTGGCGAATATCCATGACGATGCCGAGCCGCTGGAGGTTGTGCTGGAAGGGCAGGACCCAGCGATCGCTGCTGCCGGAAGGAAGCAGCAGCTCAAAGCGTAACGGTTTGCCGCTCTTCGCATTAACCCGCCGCTGGTTTTTCACTATCCATCCCGCCTGGTTAAGGATGGCATCCGCCTTAAGCAAGTTTGCGCGTTCGAAACCATCGCCGCTGGAAACCGGGGGGCGGTATATCTGCGTGAAAACTTCGGCCGGGATCTCTTTTTTCAGCGGCGTTAACAGCGCCAGCTCGTCGGCATCCGGATAATCGCGCGCCGCGTATTCGGTATTCTGAAAGAAGCTATTGGCGCGGCTGTAGGAGTGATAAAACAGCGCCTTATTCATCCATTCAAAATCAAAGGCGAGGGTAATGGCTTCGCGTACCCGGCGGTCGGAAAATACCGGGCGCTGAATGTTAAAGGCCAGCCACTGCGTATTCTGCGCCGAGGTGTTGGTGTATTCATCTTTAACGATATAGCCGTGGGTAAAATTGCGCCCGACGTAGCGGGTAGCCCAGTTCTTGGCAACGTTCTCTTCGCGACGGTCGACGGCGCCGGCCTTAAAGGCTTCGAAAGCGACGTTGTCGTCCAGGTAATAATCGTAGCGCAGCGTATCGAAATTCCAGCGCCCGCGGTTGACCGGTAAGTCGGCGGCCCAGTAGTCCTTAACCCGCGAGTAGGTAATGTACTGGCCCATGCGCCAGGCGGTGATGCGATACGGGCCGCTGGCCAGCGGTGGGGCGGATAGCGGGTCGCTGAGTTTATGGTTTTTCCAGAATTTTTCCGGCATCACCGGTAGCGTCATCAGGCTAAGCATGTTCTCTTTGCCCGGTTTGGCTAAATCAATGCGTACGGTGAGCGGAGCGATGGCTTTTACGGTGGTGCCTTTATAATAGAGGCGAAACTGCGGCACCCCTTCGGTCATAAACTTCCGGAAGGTAAACGCGACATCGCTGGCGGTGACGGGGCTGCCATCGTGATAGCGGGCGCGGGGATTGAGCGCGATCTCCATCCATGAAAAATCATCGGCATAGCGCGTATGCTCGGCGATCAGCGGATAGTAGCTGCCGGGCTCATCATCAGAGGTGGTGAACAGCGTGTCGTATAAGCTTTCGGTACGAATACCGGGGTTGCCGCGCATGGCGTAGCGGTTGAAATTATCAAAAGTACCGATGGCCGCGAGGGTAATCGCCCCGCCTTTAGGCGCGGCGGGGTTGGCATAATCGTAATGGTCAAAGCCCGCGGCGTATTTCGGTTCGCCGATAATAGCGAACCTGTCGCTCTCTTTAATCGTTTGCGCCTGGCTCTGCAGGCTAAATAAGGTCAGCAGGATCAGGCTGATGCGTGCAAAAATAACCAGGATGTCGCCCTCCAATGTCAGACCTGAAGCGGCCTGACCTTTGATAGCAAATAATAAAGGACCCTTAGCGGCTTGTGAAATATTTCGCCGGTTCATCATGGGCGGCGATCAGCGCGTCCAGCGTCAGCGGCCGGCTTAACCAGTAGCCCTGTAAATAGTTTACCCCGTGGTCGCGCAGCCATTCCGCTTGTTCCTGCGTTTCCACCCCTTCAGCGACCGTGGTGAGCTTCAGGCGGCGGCTCAGGGTGATAACGGCATCAAGCACCGGTGAGGTGACGGTCTCAGTGCCGATAGCCTGCACGAAGCCGCGGTCTATCTTCAGGTAATCAAAGTTATAGCGCTCCAGATAGATTAGCGCGCTATGACCGGTACCAAAATCATCAATCGCAATTTCAAAGCCCTGTTCGTGCAGCCAGTCGAAGTTCCCTAAGGAGCGATTCTTATCGATCATCGCGCGCTCGGTGATCTCCAGCACCACGCTAAAATGGCCGGCCGGCATGGCGGCGGCGAAATGCTGAAGGTCTTGCTGAAAGCTGCCTGCGTGCAGATGAAGGGGGGAGATATTTATCCCCAGCTTGCTCCCTGCGGGCAGGAGCGTTTGCAGAACAGGCGCATCCTGCGCAATCAGTTTTAACAGATGGCGGGTGAGCGGAATAATGATCTGCTGGGTTTCAGCAAGGTTGATAAACACATCGGGAGGGATCTCGCCGGCCACGGGATGTCGCCAGCGCATCAGTACCTCAACGCCGCTGATGCGCAGCGTCTCTGACCTCACCACCGGTTGATAAACCACATAGAACTGATCGTTTTTGATCGCCAGCAGCAGCTCTTTGCGCGGGTCCGATTTAATCGTCAGGATGTAGTAGCTTAAAAGCCCGGCCAGCAGCCCGCACACGACGCCCAGCAGCAGAGCAAACTGCGTATTCTCCGCCAGCCAGCTGTTCGCGTAGAGATAAACCTTCAGCGGCAGGCCGTCGATTTGCGTCTGGCGAATGGGCGGCGAGAGCAGCGTCTGCGGGTCGATAAGTTGGTTGCTGAAGGTGGAAATGGCGGTGTCCTTAATGGCCAGCGCCAGGCCGCTGAAATCATTCTGTCGGGCTGAGTAGAGAATATAGGGCGTCAGGTTGGCATTAATCGAGACAAAAATACCGTCTTTCCCGCCGTGTGGGCTGCGGACCCACAGCGCCAGCGCGGCGCTTTTCGGCATCATTGGCGTCCCGGGCAGAATCGCCATATCGACCGCTTGAGTAAGATTAAGCTGCGGAATGAGCTGGGTTAAGGGCGTGTTCATAGCGCCTGTGGCGGAGGAGCAAAAGGCAAGGCCATTTTTGACCAGCAGGATGGCGCGGACGTTCGGGCTGAATGCTGCATGGGCGGTTAAGCCTGAGGCAACGTTTTCACAGGGTTGATCGACCAACGGCTGCATGCCCTGAATCGTCTGATTCAAATCGTGAAAGTAGTCCTGCAGATACGTATGAACGTTGTGAATAATGGCGTCGAAACGCTCCGCACGGTTGTGATAAATCACCATAAACTGGATGCTACCGGCCAGCAGGGCGACGGCTATTCCAACACATATGCTGGTCAGCCAGATTTTTCGCCGGGGAGCGAGATGACGGGTAGGCATAGGCTATATAGTCAGTCCGTATTGTTGATTTGCGCCAGGGGGCTGATAGAAATCGCTTTTTCTATCCCTGCTTAAAGACATCGCTTATTTTACGAAGTTTCCTGGCTGGCGAGCAAAAAAAAACACCGCCTCGGCAGTGTTTTTTTTATTTCTTTCGTTGGCCAAGGGATTAACCAACGGCAGAAGACGATTACGAACGGCTCAGAACGCGTCGCGCTTCGTTATAGCGCTTTTTCCAGTACGGCTCATCCATGCTTGAAATTGTCACACCGCTGCTGGTGGAAGCATGAACAAACTGATTGTTGCCGATGTAGATCCCTACATGGCGGCCCGTGGAACCTGCGCGGAACAGAACTAAATCACCGGTGCGCAGCTGCGCGCGGCTGATCGATTTTCCGGAATCCTGCTGCTCTGAAGTCGAGCGCGGCAGTTCCAGGCCAAACTGTTCACGGAAAGTCCGTTGCACAAAGGCGGAACAATCGATGCCTTTACGGGTGCTGCCGCCGAGGCGGTAACGCACGCCCTTCCAGCTGGCATATTGATCCATCAAGCGGGACTTAACGTCCAGGTTGCGGACCATCGTTTCAAATTCATCCTGAGAGGCTTGCAGTGATGATAAATCGCCACTACCCACAGCAAGCGTCTCAGAATGCATATTCCTGGCGGTACTATTTGAACTACACGCGGAAAGCAGAACCGCAACTGCAATCGCGGGGGCGACCCGCAAGATATATCTCAAAATCGGCTGAGATTTGACCATGCTGTGTGTTATCCCTTGTTGTCCTTAACGACAATGTCGTTATAAAAAATGCCAAACGTGTTAGAGCCTAATTACCTGGTCGCAATGAGACAATTCCGTAAGCATAAAACTGTGGACTGACGCACAAATTTATTCATTCTCTGAATTGATGTCGCTGACGAGGCAAAACGAGATTGAGGTTACCCGATCAACCGGGGGATGGCGAGCGGTTTTACGCATTTTCTTATAAGTATTTTTGCGACAAAAAGTGAATCATCGGCAAAGGGCAAAATAGCGGCAGCAATGGGTAAAAAATACGCAATTTACTCATTTCTAACATGATTACTATGACGGGAAGATGATGCCGGATGAGAAAAAACGCGCGGACAAAAAAAGGGACCCAGAACGATCCCTTATGAATGATATTAATTAATTGTAAAGATAGATTTAATTTTTAGTTTTTCTACCCGGAAGATAACGCTCAAATAACGCAATGACATTATCACTCAGCGGGGTCATCAATACCCAGGGGGCGCCAATGAGTACCGCCGTTAATGAGCCGACGGCAATATCGGTAAACCAGTGAGCGCCAATCATTACGCGTGGAAAAGCGAACACTACGAATATGACCAGCGCGATGGCAAACGCCCGGCGACCGAAATAGCGCCACATAAATGATGCAAAAATCAGCAGCATCATACCGTGATCGCCTGGAAAGCTATCTTTAGACGCATCTTTAGTGGGGAAGGAGATCACATCGCTCACTTTGGTGATATCGGTAAAAGAGAGCGAAGGGCTGGCGCGCTTAACCGGCATCAGGTGCTGGGCAAGCTGATTGATGATGACGGCGGCCAGCAGCATCGCCAGGCCGATGATAATCACCCGGCGGCGTCCGGCGCTCTGCTCTTTAAACCAGAAGCTTAGCATCAGGCTGCCCATCGCCAGTAGCGAGCAGGCATCAAATGCGCGGTTGTTGATAATCGCCAGCAGCCAGGTGTAAGCGGTGCTCACGCCAACCAGGTGGTTAAAGAAATAGAAGATCGCCGAGTCCAGCGGATTCCAGAAACCATGGTTAACGGGAAGGTACCATGAACAAAAAAGCGCAACACCCGCCGCGTTCAGCAGCAGGATTAGGGGAATTCGATTTTTAATCATAACTATCGTGTGTTGGGTAAACGACGGCAACCATAGCCGTCTTAACTTAAACGAATCCTCAACAAGGAGGCCTGCAGTGCGTTCCAGTCCGTTTCGGTATCGGCAATCAGCTCGATACGGCTATCGGGAGGGGAAACGTTCTGCGTCTCAATATGCAGATCGCGCTGCTGGCGGTTGATGCGTACCACTCCTTCCGCGATGCGCATCACGCCTTTCACGCGCCCGACCGGCGCCAGGCGCGCCCATTCGAGCAGGGCCACGGTGTCGAAAACGGTTTCGGCGTCAAAAATCCAGCCGCAGGCGTGATAGCCCTGGCCGCTATTGAGGCTGCGACGCCAGCGCTGATGGGCAGGGAGGCTCAGTGCCGCAAGGCCCTGTTTCTGCCCGTGGCCGTGCGCGTGTTCGGGGCTGGCGGGAAGCGGCGCAAGATTGCGGCGCGGCAAATCAAGCAGTGCCGGGTCGATATTCCCCCGCGTGGCGCTGACGAACCGCCGATCGCCGGCATAGGTCTGCCACCAGGCGGCGAATGCGCGTTGGCTTTCCTCCGTTTCGCGGTCGGCTTTATTACTGATAATGACGTCAGCGGCGGCCAGCTGGTCGCGAAAGTTGTCGTTGGTTACAATTTTTTCGTCCAGCAGCTGGCGCGGATCCAGTACGCATAAGGTGGCGCGCAGGTCGATCCACGGCTCGTATATTGCGGCGGTCAGCATATCGAGGATCTGTTTAGGATGGCCAAGCCCGGTGGGTTCTATCAGCAGGCGATCGGGTTTGCCCTGGCGCAGCAGGGTGTTGAGCCCGACCTGCATCGGCAGACCGTTCACGCAGCACATGCAGCCGCCGGGGATCTCTTTGAGCAGCGCGCCGCTTTCCGCCAGCAGCGCGCCGTCAATGCCCACTTCACCAAACTCGTTGACCAGCACGGCCCATTTTTCATCCGCGGGCTTATGGGCCAGCAGATGCAGAATCGACGTCGTCTTGCCGCTGCCGAGAAACCCCGTGATCAAATTGGTTTTGGTCACTTTTTCTCCAGGATAAATGTAATGTTGTAACAGTTACGCTATCCTGACGAAAAAAAGGGGAAAAGAGAAGTCTTACCGCGGACAGAAGGGGGATCTGTCCGCTAAAAGGCAGAAATTGTTAAGCGTTCAGCGTGCCGGCAATCGCCTGACGCGCGCCAAAAGCGGCGAGCTGATGCCATGCGGCGGTGATATGCGCGACAAACTGCGGGTTCTGCGGCAGGTCGCGGCCGAAGATCTCTTCAAGCGTAAGCAGGGCCGCCACGCGCTGGTGTTCATCGCTGGCAGAAACCCGTTTCTGCATCTTATCGGCCAGCGGATCGCGAATATCAATCGCATTTCCGGCATCGTCAATACCGCTGACGTAGCGCATCCAGCCGGCCACGCCGAGCGCCAGCAGCGGCCAGCGGCTGCCCCGAGCGAGATGGACGCGAATACCCTCAAGCATACGTTGCGGCAGCTTCTGGCTACCGTCCATGGCGATTTGCCAGGTGCGATGCTTCAGCGCCGGGTTGCTGAAGCGCTCGATCAGGCTGTCAGCGTACGCCGTCAGGTCAACGCCCTGAATGGATAAGGTCGGCGCCTGTTCGTCAAGCATCAGGCGGTAGGCGGCGCTGCGGAAAATCGGATCCTGCATGCAGTCGCTAATGTGCGCATGGCCAGCCAGATAGCCAAGCCAGGCGAGAAACGAGTGGCTACCGTTGAGCATCCGTAGCTTCATTTGTTCCCACGGTAAAACGTCATCGGTCATCTGGACGCCCGCGGTTTCCCAATCCGGGCGACCGGCAACAAAGTTATCTTCAATGACCCACTGGATAAAGGGTTCGCAGCTGATTGCGCAGGGGTCTTCCACGCCTAGCGTCGCGCTAATTTCTGCCAGCGACTCATCGGTGGCGGCGGGCACGATGCGGTCAACCATGGTACCGGGAAAGCTGATGTGTTCGGCGATCCACTGCGCCAGCTCGGGGTCCCGTTTTTCGGCCATTCCCAGCACGGCGTTTTTTACCACATGTCCATTATCGGGAATATTGTCGCAGGAGAGGACGGTAAACGGCGGTAGCCCGCGCTGTCGGCGGCGCGCCAGCGCTTCCACCAGAATGCCGGGAACCGATTGCGGCAGCGTCGGATTTTGCAGATCGTGAATAATGCGCGGCTGCGTCATATCCAGCTGGCCGCTGGCCGGATCGATGCAGTAGCCCTTCTCGGTGATGGTCAGAGAGACAATGGCGACCTGCGGTTCGCAAAATTTCTCAATAATGGCGGCCAGCGAATCCAGTTTCGCATTCAGACACTCATGAACGGCGCCGACAATAATCGGCTGATTGCCCTCGGCGCCTTTTTCCAGCACGGTAAACAGGTGGTCCTGCTGGCGAAGCTGGCTCATCAGCCGATCGCCGCTGAACAGGCTAATCTCACAAATCCCCCAGTCTCCGCCGCTGGCGTTGAGCACCCGATCGGTGAGAAGGGCCTGGTGCGCGCGATGAAACGCGCCAAAACCGAAATGCACAATACGCGAACGCAGCTGACTGCGATCGTATCGAGGAAGCTGTACGCCTTCCGGCAGCGTGGCTGTCGCAATGGTTGTCATTCTTAACACACCTGATTAACCAATAATTAACATGATCAGTGTAAAGATATATGACAACAAATTAAATTGGTGAGCCTTATTTATCCGCTTAATGTGAGCTTGATCATGCAATTCTGTCGCGGTAAACGGTCAGGCCGCAAAGTATGCGCAGAGAGCCGGTGAGATTAGCGGTAACTTCGCTATTTTTGGTATAACAGCTTTTGGCGGAGGGGAGATTGCGGATAAGGGGCTAATAAAAAGGACAGCCGCTGGCTGCCCTCCTGGATATTGCAAACGCGGAGTTTAGTCCGCGCGGCCCATGTAGCGGCTCTCTTCGATATGGATGCGGATACGCTCTCCCGCGCTCAGGTATTCAGGCACCTGAACAACAAGGCCGGTGCTCAGCGTCGCCGGTTTGTTACGCGCGCTTGCGGATGCGCCTTTGATACCCGGCGCCGTCTCAACGATTTCGAGATCCACGGTCTGCGGCAGTTCCAGCGCCAGCAGCTGGCCGTCCCAGGTCAGAACCTGCATATCCGGCATGCCGCCTTCCGGCATAAACAGCAGCTCTTCTTCGATCTGCTCTTTGGTGAAGATATACGGGGTGTAATCTTCTTTATCCATAAAGACGTATTCGTTGCCATCGATATAGGAGAAGTCAACGAAGCGGCGGGTCAGGGTGACGGTATCGACGATGTCGTCGCCTTTGAAGCGTTCTTCCACTTTCAGGCCGGTGCGTACATCGGAGAAACGCATTTTGTACAGCGTCGCTGCGCCGCGGGCGCTGGGTGACTGAATATCAATATTTTTAACAATCAGCAGTTTGCCGTTGTAATTCAGCACCATACCTTTTTTAATTTCATTCGCTCTTGGCATTGCAGTAATCCTGTCACTTAAAGGGTCGAAAATATCGCGTAAAACTACTCGCGCCGGGCCTTTCAGGCAAGTGGAATTCGTCTGTTTTGCTATCTTCAGGTAAAACGTTTAGGCTGGGCTGCTAAAAGCGTTATCGGAAGAGTCGATTATGGAATGCCGCCCTGAATGCGGAGCTTGCTGTATCGCTCCTTCTATCTCCAGCCCTATCCCGGGCATGCCGCAAGGCAAGCCGGCAAACACCCGCTGCGTGCAGCTATCGCAAAATAATCTCTGCGCTATTTTTGGCTCGCCGTTAAGGCCGAAAGTGTGCGCCAGCCTGAAGCCGGAAGCGGAAATGTGCGCCACCAATCGCGAAGACGCCATGACCTGGCTGCTTCATCTTGAGCTGAGCACTTCGTGACGGTGCAAGCCCGCGCGGGATACCCTTAAACGTCTTTAATACGCCACAGGCAGGCCTGAGTGATGACCCCCATCACCAGCGCAATCCAGAATACGGCGTGATAGCTCCAGACTTCCGCAACGACCCCCGCCAGCGAACCGGCGATAATCCAGCCAACGCGCGTGGTATTGGTATAAAGCGTGGTGGCCGCACCCGCCTGTCCGGGCATCAGGTCCTGGAAATAGAGCATGCCGATACCGGCCAGGATACCGATAAAAATGGCGTTCAGCGCCTGTAGGGCCAGCAGCAGTCCGGGGGTATGGACGGTTAGCATGCCAACGTAAAACAGCACGCCGGCCACCGCTGAGATGCGCATCAGGAAACGTTTGCCGAAGCGTTTGGCATAATAGCCCGCAATCAGCATGGTCGGGATTTCCAGCCCGGCGGCGGTGCCCATCATGACCCCGGCCAGCTTCTCCGGTAAATGCAGTTCATTGATGATAAACAGCGGCATATTAATGATGTACAGGCTGTTGATTCCCCACATCAGCGTACAGATGATAAACAGCAGCAGCGCGTCGCGGCGGTTGGTACGCGGCGCTTCAAGATGGCCCGTAGCGATCTTCGGCTCTTTACGCATGCTGGGAAGAAAAAACCAGACCATCGCGCCGCAGACCACAAAGGCAACTGCCGCGCTGAGATACATCACCGTAAAGCCAAAACCCATGGCCAGCGCGTAGGCCAGCGGCGGTCCGATAACCCATGCCAGCGACACCTGAGCGCGCAGAATCGAACTAAACATGACCGCCTCACGGCCCGTTTTATCCGCATGCTCGCGGGCGAGGGCAAACATCTGCGGGTTGGCGGTGGAGCCGAAGCTGCTGAGAAATACCCCGATGAACAGCAAAATAAAGTAGTTACGGTTCCAGGCGAAGAGCACGCAGGCCAGCACGCCCATCAGGCAGCAGAAGACGATCAGCCGCTTGCGGTCGCCTTTGCGATCCGAACGCCCGGCGAGGAACTGGCTCACCAGAATGCCGATCACCGCGCTACCGGTAAAAAAGAAGCCGACCATCGCCGGTCGTACGTGAACCTCGTTCGTCAGAAACAGGCTCAGCGTTGGCGTCTGGAGTGCCCCGGCGATACCCGTCAGGAAGGCGACGATCAGAAAGGCGGAAGAGGTGAAATCAAACCCGCGTCGTGGCAGGGCGGCGCTACTGTTTTGCATGTCGGCGTTCATCGGTTTTCAGGAGTCGCGGAGTTTACGCCGTCACTCAGAAAATGAACAGTACCAGGGCACGAATAAATCAAAAAGATGTTTCAAAATCAAACTTCAGCAGAAAGCTGAAGTTTTCCCGGCCTCGACGCTCCCGCTTCAGCAAAAGTGTGCTGTATCTCTAACTTCTGTTATCAGAAAACGAACTTTTCTTGCCTGGCGGCTAATAAAGGTACAGACTTCTTGAAACGTTTCAGCGTCATCGGGAGATTCTCCGGCAGGTAGATGACGCATTTTTTCTCAAAGTAGCTGAAACGATTCAATTCAGCAGGAGAGGAGAACCATGTTCCAGTTATCTGTGCAGGATATTCATCCCGGTCAGCAGGCCGGTAATAAAGAAGAGGCTATTCGTCAGGTTGCCTCCGCGCTGGTCAGCGCGGGCAACGTGGCAGACGGCTACATCAACGGGATGCTGGCTCGCGAGCAGCAAACCTCCACTTTCCTTGGCAACGGTATTGCGATTCCGCACGGTACCACCGACACCCGCGATCAGGTACTGAAAACCGGCGTTCAGGTGTATCAGTTCCCGCAGGGCGTGACCTGGGGCGAAGGGCAAACCGCCTACGTCGCCATCGGTATTGCCGCCAGCTCGGATGAACACCTGGGGCTGCTGCGTCAGCTGACCCACGTGCTGAGCGACGACTCCGTTGCTGAACAACTTAAGTCCGCGACGACCGCTGAAGAGCTGCGCGCCCTGTTGATGGGTGAAAAGCAGAGCGAAGCGCTGAAGCTGGATAACGAGACGCTGACCCTGGACGTTGTCGCCAGCGACCTGCTGACCCTGCAGGCGCTGAACGCCGCTCGGCTGAAAGAAGCCGGCGCGGTCGATGCTTCCTTTGTTAGCCGTACGATTAATGATAAACCGCTGAACCTCGGTCAGGGCATCTGGCTGAACGACAGCACCGAAGGCAACCTGCGCAGCGCCGTTGCCGTCAGCCGCGCGGCCAGCGCCTTTACCAGCGAAGAGCAGCCGGTTTCTCTGCTGATCACCGTCGCGATGGCCGATGACCAGCCAACTGCGGTGCTTAATCGCCTGAGCAATTTGCTGCTCGACAAAAAAGCTGACCGTTTGCTGAAGGCTGATGGTGCCACGCTGCTGGCGCTGCTGACCAGCGACGACGCGATTGCGGAAGATGTTCTCAGCGCGGAATACGTTATCCGCAACGAGCACGGGCTGCACGCGCGTCCCGGCACGATGCTGGTTAATACTATTAAACAATTCTCCAGCGACATTACCGTCACCAACCTTGATGGTTCGGGCAAACCGGCCAACGGCCGCAGCCTGATGAAAGTCGTGGCGCTGGGCGTGAAAAAAGGTCACCGCTTGCGCTTTACCGCGCAGGGTGAAGATGCGCAGCAGGCGCTGGATGCGATTGGCGAAGCGATCGCCGCAGGCCTTGGGGAGGGCGCATAAATGAGCAGACGTGTCGCAACGATTACTTTAAACCCGGCCTATGACCTGGTGGGTTTTACCCCGGAAATTGAACGCGGTGAGGTTAACCTTGTTCGCACCACCGGTTTGCACGCCGCAGGGAAGGGGATCAACGTTGCAAAAGTGCTGAAAGATCTCGGTATCGACGTCACCGTTGGCGGTTTCCTCGGTAAAGACAATCAGGATGGTTTTCAGCAGCTGTTCAGCGAGCTGGGCATTGCTAACCGTTTTCAGGTTGTTCAGGGCCGTACCCGTATCAACGTCAAGCTGACGGAGAAAGACGGCGAAGTCACCGATTTCAACTTCTCCGGCTTTGAAGTCACGCCGGGCGACTGGGAGCGTTTTGTTAACGATTCCCTGAGCTGGCTGGGCCAGTTCGATATGGTTTGCGTGAGCGGTAGCCTGCCGTCTGGCGTCAGCCCGGAAGCGTTCACTGACTGGATGACCCGCCTGCGTAGCCAGTGCCCGTGCATCATTTTTGACAGCAGCCGCGAAGCGCTGGTTGCCGGTCTGAAAGCGGCGCCGTGGCTGGTTAAACCTAACCGTCGCGAGCTGGAAATCTGGGCGGGCCGCAAGCTGCCTGAAATGAAAGATGTGATTGAAGCCGCTCATGCGCTGCGTGAGCAGGGAATTGCCCACGTGGTTATCTCCCTTGGCGAAGAAGGCGCTCTGTGGGTTAACGCATCCGGAGAGTGGATTGCCAAGCCGCCTTCCGTTGAAGTGGTAAGCACCGTTGGCGCCGGTGACTCCATGGTTGGCGGCCTGATTTATGGCCTGCTGATGCGTGAGTCCAGCGAACATACGCTGCGCCTGGCAACGGCAGTTGCCGCGCTGGCGGTGAGTCAGAGCAATGTCGGTATTACCGATCGTACCCAGTTGGCCGCAATGATGGCGCGCGTCGACTTACAACCCTTTAATTAACAGCAGGAGAGGCATAATGAAAACGCTGCTGATTATTGATGCCGGGCTTGGACAGGCTCGCGCCTATATGGCGAAGACCCTGTTAAGCACTGCGGCGCAAAAAGCGCAACTCGAACTGATTGATAACCCGAACGACGCTGAGCTGGCGATTGTGCTGGGCACGGCGCTGCCGGCCGACAGCGCGCTGAACGGCAAAAAGGTCTATCTCGGCGATATTAACCGCGCCGTAGCGCACCCGGAGCTGTTCCTCGGTGAGGCCAAAAGCCATGCAACGCCTTACAGCGCCCCGGCCGCTGCCGCTGTACCCGCAGCGACCAATGGTCCGAAACGCATCGTAGCGGTCACCGCCTGTCCGACCGGGGTGGCGCACACCTTTATGGCGGCGGAAGCGATTGAAACCGAAGCCAAAAAACGCGGCTGGTGGGTGAAAGTTGAAACGCGCGGCTCCGTGGGCGCGGGCAATGCAATCACCCCGGAAGAAGTTGAACAGGCGGATCTGGTGGTGGTGGCTGCCGATATCGAAGTGGATCTGGCGAAATTCGCCGGTAAGCCGATGTATCGCACCACCACTGGTCTGGCGCTGAAGAAAACCGCTCAGGAGCTGGATAAAGCCGTTGTTGAAGCGAAACCGTATCAGCCTGCGGGTAAATCCCAGGCCGCGGCGGAAGGCAAAAAAGAGTCCGCTGGCGCCTATCGCCACCTGCTGACCGGCGTGTCGTACATGCTGCCGATGGTGGTGGCGGGCGGTCTGTGTATCGCGCTCTCCTTCGCTTTTGGTATTAAAGCCTTTGAAGTGAAAGACACCCTGGCCGCCGCGCTGATGCAAATCGGTGGGGGCTCAGCCTTCGCGCTGATGGTGCCGGTACTGGCGGGCTTTATCGCCTTCTCCATCGCTGACCGTCCGGGCCTGACGCCGGGTCTTATCGGCGGTATGCTGGCGGTAAGCACCGGGTCCGGCTTTATCGGCGGTATCATCGCTGGTTTCCTTGCCGGTTACGTGGCGAAAGCGATCAGTACGAAGCTGAAACTGCCGCAAAGTATGGAGGCGCTGAAGCCAATCCTGATCATTCCACTGGTTTCCAGCCTGATCGTAGGTCTGGCGATGATTTACCTGATTGGTAAGCCCGTTGCCGGGATCCTCGAAGCGTTGACCCACTGGCTGCAAACCATGGGCACGGCGAACGCGGTTCTGCTCGGTGCGATCCTCGGCGGTATGATGTGTACCGACATGGGCGGTCCGGTGAACAAAGCGGCCTACGCCTTTGGTGTTGGTCTTCTGAGTACCCAAACCTATGCGCCGATGGCGGCCATTATGGCGGCGGGTATGGTTCCACCGCTGGCGCTGGGTCTGGCGACGCTGGTTGCGCGTAACAAGTTCGACAAAGCGCAGCAGGAAGGCGGCAAAGCCGCTCTGGTTCTCGGCCTGTGCTTTATCACCGAAGGCGCGATTCCGTTCGCTGCTCGCGACCCGATGCGCGTCCTGCCCTGCTGTATCGTTGGCGGCGCGGTCACCGGCGCGATGTCCATGGCGGTCGGTGCTAAGCTGATGGCGCCGCACGGCGGTCTGTTCGTCCTGCTGATTCCTGGCGCGATTACGCCGGTACTCGGTTATCTGATGGCGATTGTCGTCGGTACGCTGGTCGCAGGGCTCTCCTACGCGGTGCTGAAACGTCCTGAAGTTCAGGTAGTCGAAAAAGCAGCCTGATCGACCTATTAAATCGTTCTCAAGGGCAGAGTCTTCTCTGCCCTTTTTTTATGCCTCATCTCCTCCCGCTCATCCTGCCGTATGTGCTCTCCTTCGCATTTTTAAACTGTTTAAAAACCATACGGGGCATTTTTTGTGATTTTGTTCATGTTCATATGAAATCCCTCTTGCTGACCTCTTTACTTTAAAAACATTGCGCTTAACATAAACACATGTTCACATTCAAACATGTGTTTATTGAGGGGTGATGAATGGGAGTATGCTTATTTATTGATATTCAATAATTCCACTGCCATAGCATTTTTTATGCTGGAGGGTATTTTTATGCCTGAAAATGATTACGTTGTGATTATTGGATCGGCAAATATGGATGTTGCTGGTTATTCCAATGTATCGTTGAACTATGCGGATTCTAACCCCGGGAAAATAAAATATACTCCCGGCGGCGTAGGGCGAAACATTGCGCAAAACATTGCCTTGTTAAATAAAACAGCGTGGCTATTATCGGTTGTCGGTGACGATTTTTATGGCCACTCTCTATTAAAACAAACGGCCCAGTCCGGGGTTCACGTCGATAAATGTCAGGTTATCCAGGGGGAAGGTACTTCAAGCTATTTATCGCTGCTTGATAATACCGGTGAAATGCTGGTGGCGATTAATGATATGAGCATCACAGAACATATTACGCCAGCGTTTTTAAGACAGCATCATGATTTTATCCGCAATGCCGCGGTGATTGTCGTTGATTGCAATATCAGCGAGGCCGCTCTCGCCTGGCTGATGGAAAATAGCGGCGCAACGCCCGTTTTTGTCGATCCGGTTTCAGCCTGGAAGTGCGTGAAAATCAGCCAGCATCTGGGGCGTATTCACACCCTGAAACCGAACCGAATTGAAGCTGAAACGCTGAGCGGCATCGCGCTGTCCGGCACGGATGACGTCGCGCGCGTTGCCGACTGGTTTCATCAGCGTGGCCTGAAGCGCCTGGTGCTGAGCATGGGCGGCGACGGGGTTTACTACAGTGAGAAAGAGGGCGAACGCGGCTGGTCAGCGCCGCTGAAAACTCAGGTCGTTAACGTCACCGGCGCCGGTGACGCCATGATGGCCGGCCTTGCCTGCTGCTGGCTCGACGGCTGTTCATTTTCGCAAGCGGTGAAGTTTGCTCAGGGATGCTCTTCTCTGGCGCTCTCATCGGAATTCACCAATAACCCTGAATTATCTTACGCCAACGTAAAAAAGGTAGTGGAGAAAGAATATGTCTGAATTAAATATTTCCTCTGAATTATTACAGGTTTCTGCGGAAGTTCAGCAGGCGTTGAAAAATAATCAGCCAGTAGTGGCGCTGGAATCGACCATTATTTCTCACGGCATGCCATTTCCGGAAAATGCGCAAACGGCGCTGGAAGTAGAAGAAACCATTCGTCGCCAGGGGGCGGTGCCGGCAACCATTGCGATTATTCATGGCGTCATAAAAGTTGGCTTAAGCCGTGAAGAAATTGAACTGCTGGGTCGCGAAGGGCATAACGTCGCCAAAGTTAGTCGTCGTGATTTACCCTTTGTTGTCGCCGCGGGATTAAATGGCGCGACCACCGTGGCGTCCACCATGATTATTGCCGCAATGGCCGGGATTAAAGTCTTCGCTACCGGCGGTATTGGCGGTGTACATCGCGGAGCCGAGCACACGTTTGATATTTCCGCCGATTTGCAGGAGCTGGCAAATACCAACGTCACCGTCGTCTGCGCCGGTGCAAAATCTATTCTCGATCTCGGTTTAACGACCGAATATTTAGAAACGTTTGGCGTTCCGCTTATTGGTTATCAAACCTCTGCGCTGCCGGCATTCTTCTGCCGAACCAGCCCGTTTGACGTCAGCATTCGCCTCAATAGCGCCAAAGAGATCGCCAAAGCGATGGCGGTGAAATGGCAGTCGGGTCTGAATGGCGGCATGGTGGTGGCGAACCCCATTCCTGAAGCGTTCGCGATGCCGGAAGAGAAAATCAACGCCGCCATCAACCGGGCGGTGAAGGAGGCGGAAGAGCAGGGCGTGGTGGGGAAAGCGAGTACGCCGTTCCTGCTGGCCCGCGTAGCGGAGCTGACCGGCGGAGACAGCCTGAAATCCAATATTCAGCTGGTCTTCAACAACGCCATTCTGGCCTGCGAGATTGCCAAAGAGTATCAGCAGGTAGCCTGACGACAGTTGCGGGCCGTTTGCGGTTGCCCGCCCCGATATCAACGATACCGAAAGCCTGGCTCGCGCCGGGTTTTCCACCAGGTAAGGATATCATTATGGACATTATGAGAAGTCTTCTGGGGATGGTGGTGTTGCTGGCCATTGCCTTTGCGCTGTCAGTCAATAAAAAACGCATCAGCGTCAGAACGGTAGGGGCGGCGCTGCTGCTGCAAATCGTCATTGGCGGGGTGATGCTCTACTTTCCGCCGGGCAAGTGGCTGGTCGAGCAGGCCGCGCTTGGGGTACATAAAGTCATGTCCTATAGCGACGCCGGAAGCGCGTTTATTTTTGGTTCACTGGTCGGCCCGAAGATGGACGTGCTGTTTGACGGCGCCGGCTTTATCTTCGCCTTCCGCGTGCTGCCCGCCATCATTTTTGTCACCGCGCTGATAAGCCTGCTTTACTACCTCGGCGTGATGGGGCTGCTGATCCGGATTCTCGGCGGCATCTTCCAGAAGGCGCTGAATATCAGCAAAATTGAGTCTTTTGTCGCCGTGACCACCATTTTTCTTGGGCAAAATGAGATCCCGGCGATCGTCAAACCGTTTATCAACAAGCTCAACCGCAATGAGCTTTTTACCGCGATTTGCAGCGGGATGGCGTCGATCGCCGGGTCGATGATGATCGGCTATGCCGGTATGGGCGTGCCGATTGATTATCTGCTGGCCGCTTCGCTTATGGCTATCCCCGGCGGGATTCTGTTTGCCCGTATGCTGAGTCCGGCAACCGAAGCATCCCAGGTCACTTTCGACAATCTCTCCTTCACCGAGACGCCGCCGAAAAGCGTTATCGAGGCGGCGGCGTCAGGGGCGATGACCGGCCTGAAAATTGCCGCCGGGGTGGCAACGGTAGTGATGGCGTTTGTGGCGATTATTGCTCTGCTGAACGGTATTATCGGCGGCATTGGCGGCTGGTTTGGCTACGGTCACGCCACGCTGGAGGGAATTTTCGGCTTCCTGCTCGCGCCGCTGGCATGGATTATGGGCGTTGACTGGAGCGATGCGACGCTGGCGGGCAGCCTGATTGGCCAAAAGCTGGCGATAAACGAATTCGTCGCCTACCTCAACTTTTCGCCCTATCTGCAAGCCGGCGGCAATCTGGACGTGAAAACCGTTGCGATCATCTCGTTCGCGCTGTGCGGTTTCGCCAACTTTGGCTCGATCGGCGTGGTTGTCGGGGCGTTTTCGGCCATTTCACCGCAGCGCGCGCCGGAGATTGCCCAGCTTGGGCTGCGCGCCCTGGCGGCGGCCACGCTCTCTAACCTGATGAGCGCCACCATTGCCGGGTTCTTTATTGGTCTGGCATAACAGGCTGCGCGCACCGCGCCTGCGGTGCGCGCTACGCCACGCCGGGAAGTAAATTGAGCGCGTTATCAACGGACAACGAGGGGTTGTTGATACCGTCGCTGGCGCGGGTGATGGCGGTGCAGGCCATGGCGAAAGCGACGCTCTCTTTAAAGTCGCTACCGTCGAGATAGCTATAAAGTAGCCCTGCCATTAGCGCATCGTCGGCGCCGAAGCTGTCTATCGTCGTATGGTCCGGCAGACTCATCCGGAAGCGTTCACCCCCTGCTTCGCTACAGAAAACAGCGTCGTCTTCCGAGCAAATCACCACCCGCTGAGTTCCCCTTTCGTGTAGCCATGCTAGCGCCCGATCGCGATCCGCGTCGTTTTCGATAGCCTGTCCCCAGAGGATCTGGAGTTCGCGCAGCGTGGGTTTGAGGGTGTGGATCTTCCCCAGCCATGGGCGAATGCGGTGCGCTTTAAACTCGGACACGGTATCAACAAATACCGGAATGCCGTTAGCCAGGGTAAATACCCACTCCAGCGACTGCTCCGTCAAATTACAATCGACCAGAACGACGCCGGCATGCGTCAGCAGATCCCGGTACTGATTCAGCAGCTGGGGCGTGAGCGACTGTAAAATATGCGTATCGTTAATCGCCAGCACCGTCTCTTCCTGCGGGTTAGCGATGGAGAGATAGGTGGCGGTGTTATGGCCGTGCAGGCGGATACAGCTTTGCACGTTAACGCCCGCCTGGCGGGTTTGCTCCAGCAGCGTTTCGCCGTAAAAGTCGCTGCCGACGGCGGAAATCAAATGCACATCGCGGCCCAGCAGCGCCAGGTTATGCGCGATATTCCGCGCCACGCCGCCGGCGGAGCACTGGATATTCCCCGGGTTGGAGACCGGTTGAGGATAATGAATATCGGCAATTCCGCGGATATCCATATTCACCGCGCCCAGCGAGACGCAGTACTCCTGCTCGGTAAGGATGTAGCCTTTGCCCTTGATGGCCCCCTTACGCGTGAGGTCCATAATATGCGCGGCCACGCGGGAGCGGCTAATCTGCAGAATATCGGCAATCTCATGCTGCTGAATTAGCGGATTGCGCCGCAAAATTTTGAGGATCTGCTTTTCCCTGTCGTTCATATCAGACCGTGGCCTCTTCCGTTTGCTGCGCCCGCAGCCAGGCGATCTCTTCCGCCCAGATATCAGGATTGATCGTTTCCAGAATCAGCGGGATACCGTCAAAGCGGCGGTCCTGCATAATCCAGCGGAAAGCATCATGGCCAATATTGCCTTCACCCAGGCTGTGGTGACGGTCAACGCGGCTGGCGAACGCGCTTTTCGCATCGTTCAGGTGCATACCGCGCAGATACTGGAAACCCACAATTCGGTCGAAATCAGCGAAGGTTTTTTCGCACTCTTCGGCGCTGCGCAGGTCGTAGCCGGCGGCGAAGGCGTGACAGGTATCAATGCACACGCCGACGCGTGATTTATCTTCCACACCGTCGATGATGGCCGCCAGATGCTCAAACTTAAAGCCCAGGTTACTGCCCTGGCCGGCGGTGTTTTCAATGACCGCCGTGACGCCTTCGGTTTTTGCCAGCGCGATATTGATCGATTCGGCGATACGCGCCAGACATTCGTCTTCCGGGATTTGCTGCAGATGGCTACCCGGATGGAAATTCAGCAGCGTCAGGCCGAGCTGCTGGCAGCGGGAGAGTTCATCAATAAAGGCATCGCGGGATTTTTCCAGCGCGTCCTCAACCGGATGACCGAGGTTTATCAGATAGCTGTCGTGCGGCAGAATTTGCCCCGGGCCGAACTGGTACTTTTCGCAGGCGGCTTTAAATTCAGCAATGGTTTCGTCGCTCAGAGGGGCGGCGCGCCACTGGCGCTGGTTTTTGGTAAAGAGGGCAAATGCGGTCGCGCCGATTTCGGCTGCGCGAATGGCGGCGTTGGCTACACCGCCGGAGGCGCTGACGTGCGCTCCAATATATTTCATAAAAAAACTCCAGTTAAGCCGCTGGGGGGAGGGTAATGATAGCGGCTTAGCCGGAGAGTTACATCATCCTTAATACAACCTGAGTAGCGAGGGGCTTCAGGCCATCAGGCTATGAATGGCCAGGTTAATCGCGCCGCCGCCGACAATCAGCCAGACGAAGAGCATCAGCGCCATCAGCAGCGGTTTGGCGCCGGCTTTTTTCAGCGCGCTGACGTGGGTGGTCAGGCCGAGGGCGGCCATCGCCATCGCCAGCAGTACGGTATCCAGCGTGACCAGCATATCGACAACCGCTTTCGGCAGCAGGTGGAAGGAGTTAAACACCGCCACCAGAATAAACAGGATCGCAAACCACGGAATGGTGATTTTACTTTTCTCACCGCCGTTTGCCGGGGCTAATTGCTTCACGCGCGCGGCGAGGAACAGCAGGAACGGAGCCAGCATCATCACGCGCAGCATTTTTGCAATCACCGCCGCGTTTTCCGCGTCCGGGCCCACCGCGTGGCCTGCCGCGACAACCTGAGCAACCTCATGCATCGTCGAACCCATATAAATGCCGTAGGCTTCCGGCGTGAACCAGTGCGCCAGGAAGGGATAAATCGCCGGGTACAGGAAGATGGCAATGGTACCGAAAATCACCACCGTGGCGACGGCGACCGTGACTTTGCTGGCCTCCGCTTTGACGACCGGTTCCGTCGCCAGTACCGCTGCCGCGCCGCAGATGCTGCTGCCGGCGCCAATCAGCCAGCTGGTATGTTTATCGAGGCCGAAAACCTTTTGCCCAAGAAAACAGGCGATAAAAAAGGTGCTGGAAAGCGTCAGAACGTCAATCACGATACCGCCGACGCCGACGTCGGCAATCTGGGCGAACGTCAGGCGAAAGCCGTATAAGATGATGCCGAGGCGCAGCAGGTGCTGCTTGGCAAAAATCACGCCGCCGTCGCAGGGCTGCCAGATTTTCGGGTAAACCGTGTTACCGATGACCATGCCGAATAAAATGGCCAGCGTGAGGGCGCTGAAGCCCGCGCCGGCGATAGCCGGAAAGCTACCGGCCCACAGCGCTGCGCCGGTGAGCAGGGCGGTGAGCGCCAGTCCAGGTGCAAAGTGCCGCAATGGGCGATGTTTAGTCGGTAAAGTGAGTGCTGTCATAACCTTCTCCTTTGTCTGGGAAAAGCATACGACTCGCTGGTTTAAATATAAAATTGATTATATATTTATAATTAATCGAAATAAGTGGTAAAAACGCGGTTTCGCGGTTTGAGAACGATGGGCCTCAGCCTCACGCCGCGGATCGCGAGTCGTCTATAAAGGCAGGAAAAAATATGCATATCACGCTACGGCAGCTGGAAGTTTTTGCTGAAGTTTTAAAAAGCGGATCGACCACTCAGGCGTCGCAAATGCTGGCGCTTTCCCAGTCGGCGGTTAGCGCGGCGCTGACCGAACTGGAAGGGCAGTTGGGGGTGCAGCTCTTTGACCGCGTAGGGAAAAGGCTGGTGGTCAACGAGCACGGCAGGCTGCTTTATCCGCGGGCGCTGGCGCTGCTGGAGCGGGCGCTGGAGATAGAGCAGCTGTTTCGCGGCGACAACGGCGCGATCCGCGTCTACGCCAGCAGCACCATCGGCAACTATATTCTGCCGGAAATCATTGCGCGCTATCGACGGGATCTGCCGGATTTACCGCTGGAGCTGAGCGTGGGCAATAGCCAGGACGTGATCAATGCGGTGGCCGATCTGCGCGTGGATATCGGGCTGATTGAAGGTCCCTGTCACGCCGCGGATATTATCGCCGAACCCTGGCTGGAAGATGAGCTGGTGGTCTTTGCCGCGCCGGATTCGCCGCTGCTGGCAGGGGAGGTGACGCTGCAACGGCTGGCGGAAGCGCCGTGGATTTTACGCGAGCACGGCTCCGGGACCCGGGAAATCGTCGACTATTTATTACTCTCGCATTTACCGGCGTTTCATCTTGGGATGGAGCTGGGCAACTCGGAAGCCATCAAGCACGCGGTACGCCACGGTCTGGGCATTAGCTGCCTGTCGCGACGCGTGGTGGCGGAGCAGCTTGAAGTCGGATCGCTGGTGGAGCTGACGATTCCGCTGCCGCGCTTAACCCGCACCTTGTGGCGCATTCATCACCGGCAGAAGCATATTTCCAAGGCATTACAGCGATTTCTGCATTATTGCGACGTGTAAAAGCGGACGCCACGCGCGCTGGCGTTTTCGGGATTTCATGCTTTACTAATAATCCATGCTCGATCATGAAGCTCTCTTATAACTTTGCAATTGTATCGGATGGATCACAGACACTCTGCTACAATCTCGCCTCGTTTTTTGGATGGATAGCATTTTCACATGGTTTCGGATACTAAAACCACAGAAGCGCCCGGTTTACGTCGTGAACTGAAGGCGCGCCACTTGACCATGATCGCGATTGGCGGTTCCATAGGTACAGGTCTTTTTGTTGCCTCTGGCGCAACGATTTCTCAGGCGGGCCCGGGTGGGGCGCTGCTCTCTTATATTCTCATCGGCCTGATGGTTTATTTCCTGATGACCAGCCTCGGCGAGCTGGCGGCGTTTATGCCGGTGTCCGGCTCTTTTGCCACCTACGGGCAGAATTACGTTGAGGAAGGCTTTGGCTTCGCGCTGGGCTGGAACTACTGGTACAACTGGGCGGTGACCATCGCCGTTGACCTCGTTGCCGCTCAGCTGGTGATGACCTACTGGTTCCCCGATGCACCCGGCTGGGTCTGGAGCGCGCTGTTCCTCGGCATCATGTTCCTGCTGAACTGGATCTCGGTAAAAGGCTTTGGTGAAGCGGAATACTGGTTCTCGCTGATCAAAGTGGCCACCGTCATCATCTTTATTATTGTCGGCGTGATGATGATCTTTGGCATCTTTAAAGGCGCACAGCCTGCGGGCTGGAGCAACTGGGTTGTCGACGATGCGCCGTTTGCCGGCGGCTTTGCGGCGATGATTGGCGTGGCGATGATTGTCGGCTTCTCGTTCCAGGGAACCGAGCTTATCGGCATCGCGGCCGGCGAGTCGGAAAACCCGGAGAAGAACATTCCGCGCGCCGTGCGGCAGGTGTTCTGGCGTATCCTGCTGTTCTATGTGTTCGCCATCCTGATCATCAGCCTGATTATTCCGTATACCGACCCGAGCCTGCTGCGTAACGACGTGAAAGATATTTCCGTCAGCCCGTTCACACTGGTCTTCCAGCACGCGGGGCTGCTGTCGGCGGCGGCGATTATGAACGCGGTTATTCTGACGGCGGTACTGTCGGCGGGTAACTCCGGAATGTACGCGTCCACCCGCATGCTCTACACCCTGGCCTGCGATGGCAAAGCGCCGCGTATTTTCTCTAAGCTGTCTAAAGGCGGCGTGCCGCGTAATGCGCTGTATGCCACCACGGTGATTGCAGGGCTGTGCTTCCTGAGCTCGATGTTCGGTAATCAGACCGTTTACCTGTGGCTGCTGAATACCTCCGGCATGACCGGCTTTATCGCCTGGCTGGGGATTGCCATTAGCCACTATCGCTTCCGTCGCGGCTACGTGCTGCAGGGGAACGATCTCAACGATCTGCCGTATCGTTCCGGCTTTTTCCCGCTGGGGCCGATCTTCGCTTTCGTGCTGTGCCTGATCATTACCCTGGGCCAGAATTACGAAGCGTTCCTCAAAGATACCATCGACTGGGGCGGCGTGGCGGCAACCTATATCGGCATTCCGCTGTTCCTGGTGATCTGGTTCGGTTACAAGCTGGCGAAAGGAACGCGTTTTGTGCGCTACAGCGAAATGAAGTTCCCGGAGCGTTTTAAAAGCTAAGGTCAGCTGACGCCGTAAGATAAAACCCTCTCATCGAGAGGGTTTTTTTATGTCTGCGATTCTTACATGTTGATACAGTTATTCATAATTTTATTGATAATTGTAATCATTATCTTTATCATTTCCACTAAATTCAGGATGAAGCCAATCCCCGTATCTTGCAGAGGGTCAGACTGACAAGGGGCGACCAGCCACATCTACTGTAAAAAATTGCGCGCATACGCCGTTAGAGCGCTATGCCGACAGTACCTGTGAGCAGGACCTTTTTTGTTTGTTTTGTTGTACACCTCATGGAGATATGGAATGTTCAGGCTAAACCCTTTTGTCCGGGCCGGATTATGCGCGTCCGTCGTATCCCTGGCGTTTCCGGCGCTCGCCGACGTTAACGAAGAAACGCTGGTCGTCACCGCTGCGGCAACTGAACAGAGCGTCAAAGATGCGCCCGCCAGTATTAGCGTTATCACCCAACAGGATCTGCAGCGTAGACCGGTACAAAACCTGAAGGATGTACTGCGGGAAGTGCCGGGCGTGCAGCTCACCAACGAAGGGGATAATCGCAAAGGGGTGAGCATTCGCGGCCTCAGCAGCGGCTATACGCTGATCCTCGTTGACGGCAAACGCGTTAACTCGCGCAACGCCGTTTTCCGCCACAACGATTTTGACCTCAACTGGATCCCGGTTGATGCCATTGAGCGTATCGAAGTGGTGCGCGGGCCGATGTCTTCCCTCTATGGTTCCGACGCCCTCGGCGGCGTGGTCAATATCATTACCAAAAAAGTCGGTCAGCAGTGGACGGGCACCCTCAGCGCGGATACCACCATTCAGGAACACCGCGATCGCGGCGATACGTACAATGGTCAGTTCTTTACCAGCGGCCCGCTGATTGACGGCGTGCTGGGGATGAAAGCCTACGGCAGCCTGGCAAAGCGCGCCAAGGACGATCAGCAGGCTTCCAGCAACGCAGCTGGCGAAACGCCGCGTATTGAAGGCTTCACCAGCCGCGACGGCAACGTCGAATTCGCCTGGACGCCCACTGATAATCAGGACATCACCGCTGGCTACGGGTTCGATCGCCAGGATCGGGATTCCGACTCTCTTGACCGCAACCGCCTTGAGCGCCAGAACTACTCCCTGAGCCACAACGGCCGCTGGGATGTCGGCAATAGCGAGCTGAAATTCTACGGCGAGAAAGTGGATAATAAAAATCCGGGCCAGGCCGGAACGATCACATCTGAGAGTAACTCGGTGGACGGCAAATACGTTCTGCCGCTGGGCATGATCAACCAGCTGCTGACCTTCGGCGGCGAATGGCGTCACGATAAGCTGAAAGATCCGGTCAACCTGAGCAGCGGCGGTAAATCCACTTCCGCCAGCCAGTACGCGCTGTTCCTGGAAGATGAATGGCGGATAATCGAACCTCTGGCCTTAACCACCGGCATCCGTATGGACGATCACCAGACCTATGGCGATCACTGGAGCCCGCGTGCTTATCTGGTCTATAACGCCACCGATACCGTGACCGTGAAGGGCGGTTGGGCGACGGCATTTAAAGCGCCATCCCTGCTGCAGCTGAACCCGGACTGGACCACCAACTCCTGCCGCGGCTCGTGCAGCATTATCGGTAACCCGGATCTGAAACCGGAAACCAGCGAAAGCTTCGAACTGGGTCTTTACTATCGCGGTGAAGAAGGCTGGCTTGAAGGCGTGGAAGGAAGCGTCACCACCTTCCAGAATAACGTTGACGATATGATCGATATCCTGCGTACTTCCAGCGCCAGCGAAGCGCCGGGCTACCCGAATTTTGTCGGCTGGAAAACGGTGAACGGTAAGCGTGTGCCGGTATTCCGCTACTTCAACGTCAATAAGGCGCGTATCAAAGGGGTAGAAACGGAATTGAAGGTGCCGTTCGGCGACGAATGGAAGCTGACGGTAAACTACACCTACAACGATGGCCGCGACCTGAGTAACGGCGGCGATAAACCGCTGCAAACGCTGCCGTTCCATACCGCTAACGGTACCCTCGACTGGAAACCGCTGGACGACTGGTCCTTCTACGTCACCGCCAACTATACCGGCGAACAGCGTTCGGTCAGCGCGACGGGCAAAACGCCCGGCGGCTACACTATGTTTGATATCGGCGCGGCCTGGAACGTCACCAAAAACGTCAAGCTGCGCTCCGGGGTACTCAACGTGGGCGATAAGGATCTGAGCCGCGACGACTATAGCTATACGGAAGAAGGCCGCCGCTACTTTATGGCCGTCGATTACCGCTTCTAACCGGGCGATAAAAGAGGGCTGGCAGATTTCCCTGCCAGCCCTCGCTAAAGGCGCTCAGGGTGAAGCCAGACGGAAAAGCGGTGGGCGAACCCACCGCTCCAGGTGGCTACTTACCGGATTCGTAAGCCATAAAAGCAGCTACCTCCCTGTTCGTATCGCGGTAGCGAATTTCGCAAAGCGATTTTCTTACCATCAGGGTGAACGCTAATAGCGTGATACACACGATGAGCAGACACCAGATCGGGACGTTGGGCGGTACCTTCATGGTTTGTTCTCCTTGCCTTACGGCGGGTAAGAGACTAACCTGATGTTGTCTAGGCATCGGGACAGCCTCGTGGGTGATTACATTACCTTCGGGGCTTTCTTCTTTCTGCCTCAGCACAACGGTAAAACTCAATCCTGCTCTGAGGCGAAAGCCTCAAGCGCCGCCAAAAATCATACCCCCGACGACGGAAAATACACTATCTCTCTGTATATATTAGTTTTTATGACTATTGGATGATGAGGCATTTTGCGTATCAATGCGCCGGGAAGGTGCTTCACGACGCATTGAAAGGATCAGGAGAAGAGGTGCCGGGCATGGAAGCGCAGGTGGTCCTCAATAAATGAGGCGATAAAGTAGTAGCTGTGATCGTACCCGGGCTGAATACGCAGGGTTAACGGCCAGCTTTTCTGACGCGCGGTTTCCGCCAGCACCGCCGGCTGCAGCTGTTCGGCGAGGAATGTATCGCTATCGCCCTGGTCAATCAGGGTTGGAATCGCATCTGACTCGCTGCTGGCCTGCATTAACGCGCAGCTGTCCCAGGCCTGCCAGGCCGCTTCATCCGCTCCCAGATAGGCGGTAAACGCTTTTTTGCCCCAGGGAACCTGGGTCGGGTTAACGATAGGCGCGAACGCGGAAACGCTGACGAAGCGGCCCGGATTCTTCAGCGCCATCACCAGCGCGCCGTGGCCGCCCATGGAATGCCCGCTGATGGCGCAGCGGCCGCTGAGATTAAACTCGCGGGCAATCAGCTGCGGCAGCTCGTCGCGAAGGTAATCGTACATGCGGAAATGCGCGGACCAGGGCGCCTGGGTGGCATTGAGATAAAAGCCAGCGCCTTTCCCCAGATCGTAAGCGCTATCGTCGGCAACGTTATCACCGCGCGGACTGGTGTCCGGCATCACCAGCGCAATGCCCAGTTCGGCGGCGACGCGCTGAGCGCCCGCTTTGGTGGTGAAGTTTTCATCGTTGCAGGTCAGGCCGGAGAGCCAGTAGAGAACCGGCGGCGGCGCGTCAGCGGCGGCGGGAGGTAAAAAGATGCTGAAGGTCATTGCGCAGTTCAGCGTTGCGGAGTCGTGCCGCCAGCGTTGCTGCCGACCTTCAAAACAGCGGTGCTCTTCGAGCAGTTCCATGCAGGGCTCCTTAAGTGTCTCAGGCGTAATTTTCCATAATACAGATATTTCATGCCCTCGTGAGTAACTTTCACTTCCTCCTTTTCGGAACGTATTGCATCATTAATGCAACTTTTAACCAACATGCTGACCTTGCCGCAGCGGCAGGCGTCGCGCTATGGGTCGGCGATTGGCTTGGTTGCGGCAAGGTGAGCAGGGCGTTGCGTGACGCATCGTAGTGCGCTGGTCTGGCGGCGTGGAACGAGAGGTGACGCCAATTTCAACAATTATCGATGCGGCTACTGGATTCTGTGCGTCACCTCACGCACAATGAATACAAACTTTGCCCTCAGAAGAGCAAAGAGCGCCACACCTGCAGGAGAACAAAAATGTCATCACTGAGTAAAGAAGCCATACTCGTTCATGAAGCGCTGGTCGCTCGTGGGCTGGAGACGCCGCTGCGTCCGCCAGTACAAGAAATTGATAATGAAACTCGCAAGCGTCTGATCGCCGGACACATGACCGAGATTATGCAGCTGTTAAACCTTGATCTAAGTGATGACAGCCTGATGGAGACCCCGCATCGCATCGCCAAAATGTACGTCGATGAGATCTTCTCCGGACTGGACTACGCCCGGTTCCCCAAAATCACCGTCATCGAAAATAAGATGCAGGTTGATGAAATGGTGACCGTGCGCGATATCACCCTGACCAGCACCTGTGAACACCATTTTGTGACCATTGACGGCAAAGCCACGGTGGCCTATATCCCGAAAGATTCGGTGATTGGCCTGTCGAAAATTAACCGTATCGTGCAGTTCTTCTCCCAGCGTCCGCAGGTGCAGGAGCGGCTGACGCAGCAGATCCTCACCGCGCTGCAAACGCTGCTGGGGACCAGCAACGTCGCGGTTTCCATCGATGCGGTGCACTACTGCGTGAAAGCGCGCGGCATTCGCGATGCCACCAGCGCCACCACCACCACGTCGCTGGGCGGCCTGTTTAAATCCAGCCAGAATACCCGCCAGGAGTTCCTGCGCGCCGTACGTCACCACAACTAAAACGGAGCAGGGTACATGGAGAGAAATGTCACGCTGGACTTTGTCCGCGGCGTCGCCATCCTCGGTATCCTGCTACTGAATATCAGCGCCTTCGGTTTACCGAAGGCCGCTTACCTCAACCCGGCGTGGTCCGGGAACATTTCCGCCAGCGACGCCTGGACCTGGGCGATTCTCGATCTGCTGGCGCAGGTCAAATTCCTGACCCTCTTCGCCCTGCTGTTTGGCGCCGGACTTCAGCTTCTGCTGCCGCGCGGCAAGCGCTGGATCCAGTCGCGCCTGACGCTGCTGGCGCTGCTTGGCTTTATTCACGGACTGTTTTTCTGGGACGGCGATATTCTGCTGGCCTATGCGCTGGTCGGGCTGGTGGGCTGGCGGATGGTGCGCGACGCGCACGATGTCAAATCGCTGTTTAATACCGGCGTGGTGCTGTACGTTATCGGCGTGGCGGTACTGCTATTGCTGGGATTGATTTCCGGCAATACGCCCAATCGTTCGTGGCTGCCGGACGCGGCAAATTTGCAGTACGAGCAGTACTGGAAGCTAAAAGGCGGCTTTGAAGCGGTGAGCAATCGTGCGGATATGCTGTCGGATAACCTGCTGGCGCTGGGCGCGCAGTACGGCTGGCAGCTGGCCGGTATGATGCTGATGGGCGCCGCGCTGATGCGCAGCGGCTGGCTCAAAGGGCAGTTCAGCCTTCGCCACTATCGGCGTACCGGCGGGCTGCTGATTGCGGCCGGAATGGCGGTCAACTTGCCCTCGATTATTGCCCAGTGGCATCTTGGCTGGGACTACCGCTGGTGCGCATTTTTGCTACAGGCGCCGCGGGAGCTGGGCGCGCCGCTGCAAACCATCGGCTACGCGGCGCTGGCCTGGGGCTTCTGGCCGCAGCTGTGTCAGAGTCGTCTGGTGGGGGCGATTGCCTGCGTCGGGCGCATGGCGCTAACCAACTATCTGCTGCAGACCCTGATTTGCACTACCCTGTTCTACCGCTTCGGCCTGTTTATGAAGTATGACCGCTTACAGCTGTTAGCCTTCGTACCGGCCGTATGGGCGGTTAATATTCTCTTCTCGTGGTTTTGGCTACGTCATTTCCGCCAGGGGCCCGTTGAGTGGCTATGGCGTCAATTCACCCTGCGTGCGTCGGGGACATCATTAAAAGATACATCCAGATAACGATCTGGATCACAATCATTAACAAAATGGATGTAACCGTTTCCATCCCTGTGACCTCACTCACGTAGCGTACGGCACGTCGCTGCCAGAATAGCCTCCTTGCTGAACACAGGAGGTGAGTGTGACGTACTGCAATGCTCTACAGGTCGGTGAGTATGATCACCATTCGTGATGTCGCCCGCCAGGCGGGTGTTTCCGTCGCGACGGTTTCGCGCGTGCTGAATAACAGCGCGCTGGTGAGCCCGGATACGCGAGAAGCGGTAATGAAGGCGGTAACGCTGTTGGGCTATCGGCCAAACGCCAACGCGCAGGCGCTGGCGACGCAGGTCAGCGATACCATCGGCGTGGTCGTGATGGACGTGTCGGACGCCTTTTTTGGCGCGCTGGTCAAAGCGGTTGATACCGTCGCCCAGCAGCATCAGAAATATGTGCTTATCGGCAATAGCTATCATGAAGCGGAAAAAGAGCGTAACGCCATTGAGGTGCTGATTCGCCAGCGCTGTTCAGCGCTGATCGTCCACTCTAAAGCGCTGAGCGACGCGGAGCTGGGGGATTTTATGGAGCATATGCCGGGAATGGTGCTGATTAACCGCATCGTGCCGGGATACGCCCACCGCTGCGTTGGGCTGGATAACGTCAGCGGCGCGCTGATGGCGACCCGCATGCTGCTCAATCATGGTCACCAGCGCATCGGCTACCTCTCTTCCAATCACGGCATTGAAGATGATGATTTACGGCGAGAAGGGTGGTTAAGGGCGTTACATGAACACGGCATTGTCGCTCCCGAAAGCTGGGTGGGATCCGGGTCGCCGGATATGCAGGGCGGTGAGGCGGCGATGGTCGAACTGCTGGGGCGCAACCTTGGTCTGAGCGCGGTTTTCGCCTACAACGACAGTATGGCGGCCGGCGCGCTCACGACGCTTAAAGATAACGGCATTGCCGTACCGCAGCATCTTTCGCTGATCGGTTTTGATGATATCCCCATTTCCCGTTACACCGACCCGCAGCTGACGACGGTCCGTTATCCGATTATGTCGATGGCGAAACTGGCGACAGAGCTGGCGCTACAGGGCGCGGTGGGAAAGCTGGATCGTGATGCCAGCCACTGCTTTATGCCGACGCTGGTGCGCCGACATTCGGTGGCGCAGAGGCAAATTGTGGGGCCGATCACTAACTAATTATCTGCCTGATGTAACCGCTTTCAATATGTGAGTGATTTCACAGTTTGTTAACATTAAGCTGACTATGATTGCTGCGTTTACAAGTCTGAACATACTATGTCACGGTGATTAATCACTTTTACAGCAGTAATCGGCGGTTAAACGATTAATAAAGCCGTTTTTCAGGAGCGTTACCCTACACGGAAGACAGAATTACAGTCGTGAATGTCGCTGTGCAGTAACATAAATGTAACGCTCGCCAGCCATTTTCACACCAAAGACCCTGCATAATAAAACCGGAGATTCCATGAATAAGAAGGTGTTAACCCTGTCTGCTGTAATGGCTAGCATGTTATTTGGCGCCGCGGCTCACGCAGCAGATACCCGTATCGGCGTGACGATTTATAAATACGACGACAACTTTATGTCGGTGGTGCGTAAGGCAATTGAAAAAGATGGCAAATCAGCGCCGGATGTTCAGCTGCTGATGAATGACTCGCAAAACGACCAGTCCAAGCAGAACGATCAGATTGACGTCCTGCTGGCAAAAGGGGTGAAGGCGCTGGCGATTAACCTGGTTGACCCGGCGGCGGCGGGGACGGTCATCGATAAAGCGCGTGGCCAGAACGTGCCGGTGGTGTTCTTTAACAAAGAACCTTCCCGCAAGGCGCTGGATAGCTACGATAAAGCGTACTACGTCGGTACCGACTCAAAAGAGTCCGGCGTGATTCAGGGTGACCTGATTGCCAAGCACTGGAAAGCGAACCCGAACTGGGATCTGAATAAAGACGGCCAGATTCAGTTTGTCCTGCTGAAGGGCGAGCCGGGCCATCCGGATGCGGAAGCGCGTACCACCTACGTGATTAAAGAGCTGAACGACAAGGGCTTCAAAACCCAGCAGCTGGCGTTAGACACCGCCATGTGGGACACCGCACAGGCGAAAGATAAGATGGATGCCTGGCTGTCTGGCCCGAATGCCAACAAAATTGAAGTCGTCATCGCTAACAACGATGCGATGGCCATGGGCGCTGTAGAAGCGCTGAAAGCGCACAATAAGAGCAGCATTCCGGTATTCGGCGTCGATGCGCTGCCTGAAGCGCTGGCGCTGGTGAAATCCGGCGCCATGGCGGGTACCGTACTGAACGATGCCAACAATCAGGCGAAAGCCACCTTCGATCTGGCGAAAAACCTGGCCGATGGTAAAGAACCGGCTGCCGGTACTCAATGGAAAATTGATAATAAGATTGTCCGCGTACCGTACGTTGGCGTTGATAAAGATAATCTGAGCGAATTTATCGGTAAGTAATCGCTTAATAAGCTGCGGGCGTACGCGCTTGTACGCCCGATTATTCCTGATACAGAACCCGTCCCGGCTCGTCGTTAATGCGTCGGCTGGGGTATGCACGCACGCAGCCAGGTATAACTATGGTCAGCAATAATAGCGAACGGTCAGGCGAATATTTGTTGGAAATGAGCAACATCAACAAATCGTTTCCTGGCGTCAAGGCTCTCGATAATGTGAACCTCAAGGTTCGTCCCCACTCTATTCACGCGTTAATGGGGGAGAACGGCGCGGGCAAATCTACATTATTAAAATGCCTATTTGGAATCTATCAAAAAGATTCCGGCAGTATTCTTTTTCAGGGACAAGAGATCGATTTCCATTCGGCAAAAGAAGCCCTGGAAAACGGTATTTCAATGGTTCATCAGGAATTAAACCTGGTATTGCAACGTTCGGTAATGGACAACATGTGGCTGGGGCGTTATCCCACCAAAGGCGTGTTTGTCGATCAGGACAAAATGTATCGTGATACCAAAGCGATTTTCGATGAGCTGGATATTGATATCGACCCGCGCGCTCGCGTCGGAACGCTATCGGTATCGCAAATGCAGATGATTGAAATTGCGAAGGCATTTTCCTATAACGCCAAAATTGTGATTATGGATGAGCCGACTTCTTCGTTAACCGAAAAAGAGGTCAACCATCTGTTTAAAATTATCCGCAAGCTGAAAGAGCGCGGCTGCGGCATAGTCTATATTTCCCACAAAATGGAAGAGATCTTCCAGCTGTGCGATGAAATTACCATCCTGCGCGACGGTCAGTGGATTGCCACCCAGCCGCTGGACGGGCTGGATATGGATAAGATCATCGCGATGATGGTGGGCCGCTCCCTCAATCAGCGCTTCCCGAACAAGGAGAATAAGCCGGGTGAGGTAATTCTTGAGGTGCGCAATTTAACCTCACTGCGCCAGCCATCGATTCGCGATGTCTCTTTCGATCTGCACAAAGGCGAAATCCTGGGGATTGCCGGACTGGTTGGCGCGAAACGTACCGATATCGTCGAGACGTTATTTGGTATTCGCGAGAAGGCCGGCGGGACGATCAAGCTGCACGGTAAGAAGATTAATAACCATAATGCCAATGAAGCCATCAACCATGGCTTTGCGCTGGTGACCGAAGAGCGCCGTTCGACGGGAATTTATGCCTACCTGGATATCGGTTTTAACTCGCTGATCTCCAATATTAAGAAATACAAGAATAAGGTCGGATTGCTGGATAATTCACGCATGAAAAGCGATACCCAATGGGTGATTGATTCGATGCGCGTGAAAACCCCGGGGCAGCATACGCAAATTGGTTCGTTGTCCGGTGGTAACCAACAAAAAGTGATTATCGGTCGCTGGTTATTGACCCAGCCGGAAATTCTGATGCTCGATGAACCCACGCGCGGCATTGACGTTGGGGCGAAGTTCGAAATTTACCAGCTGATCGCCGAGCTGGCAAAAAAAGACAAAGGAATCATTATTATTTCCTCCGAGATGCCGGAGCTGCTGGGTATTACTGACCGTATTCTGGTAATGAGCAATGGTCTTGTTGCCGGAATTGTTGAGACTAAAACCACCACGCAAAACGAAATTCTCCGTCTTGCGTCGTTGCACCTTTAAGATCAGGGGCTCCTCATGAGTGCGTTAAATAAAAAGAGTTTTCTCACCTATTTGAAAGAAGGTGGGATTTACGTGGTTCTTTTAGTATTGCTGGCCATTATTATTTTCCAGGATCCGACTTTCTTAAGTTTGCTGAACTTAAGTAATATTCTGACCCAGTCTTCGGTGCGTATTATTATCGCTCTCGGCGTGGCCGGACTTATTGTCACCCAGGGAACCGACCTTTCAGCCGGACGCCAGGTCGGCCTGGCGGCGGTTATCGCCGCCACGATGCTGCAGGCGGTGGACAATGCCAATAAGGTGTTCCCGGAGATGGCCACGATGCCGATCCCGCTGGTTATCCTGCTGGTGTGTGCGATCGGCGCGGTCATTGGTCTTATCAACGGTATTATCATCGCTTACCTGAACGTGACGCCGTTTATCACCACCCTCGGCACGATGATCATCGTTTACGGTATCAACTCCCTGTATTACGACTTTGTTGGCGCGTCGCCGATTTCCGGCTTCGATAGCCACTTCTCGCAGTTTGCCCAGGGGTTTATCGCGCTGGGCTCATTCCGCCTGTCGTATATCACCTTCTATGCGCTGATTGCCGTGTTCTTCGTATGGATCCTGTGGAACAAGACCCGCTTTGGTAAAAACATTTTTGCTATCGGCGGTAACCCGGAAGCGGCGAAAGTCTCCGGCGTCAACGTCGCCCTGAACCTGCTGATGATTTATGCGCTCTCCGGCGTGTTCTACGCGTTCGGCGGGCTGCTGGAAGCCGGACGTATCGGTTCGGCGACCAACAACCTTGGCTTTATGTATGAACTGGATGCGATTGCCGCCTGCGTGGTCGGCGGCGTATCGTTCAGCGGCGGCGTCGGTACCGTATTTGGCGTGGTGACCGGGGTGATAATCTTCACCGTCATCAACTACGGTCTGACCTATATCGGCGTGAACCCGTACTGGCAGTACATCATTAAAGGGGCGATTATCATCTTCGCCGTGGCGCTGGATTCGCTTAAGTATGCGCGGAAGAAGTAACGATTAGTGAATGAAGGCAGGCGTCAGTTCAGGCGTCTGCCTTTTGCATTTTCTGGATGATAATTTGCCGCCTTCCTGCCACTCGAATTATTCAGGGTATCTATCCTCAGTATCCCGATACTCACTCGCGTAATCAGAAAAGTATTCCCGCTCGATAAGACGCCAGTTATCACGCTCACTTTATGGAGGCTTTACTTCTCTTTTTTCTGCAGCTCCAGCAGCTGCTGCGGCGTGACCGCCGGATAGGACTGTGCGCCGTCGGGCACTTCCTGCAGCGCGGGAATCGGGATCAGCGGGCCTAAAAAGCGCGGTTCGCGTTTAAAAATATAGAGATCCGCCAGCGCGCCGAAGCGGGCGCCGAACTCGCGCAGGCGAACGCTCCACATATCCTTCGGCGACGGCACCGCGTAGCACTGCGCCTGAATCCCCATATGCAGGGCAATAAACAGCGCGCGCTCGCAGTGGAAGCGTTGGGTAATAATAATAAAGTCGTTAGTATCGAAGACCTTACGGGTGCGGACAATCGAATCGAGCGTACGGAAACCCGCATAGTCCAGCACAATATCCGCCGGATCGACGCCGGCTTTAATTAAATCGCGGCGCATGGTCATCGGCTCGTTATAGCTTTGCAGCGCGTTATCGCCGCTGAGCAGCAGATAGTTCACCTTGCCGCTGTTGTAGGCGTTCAGCGCGCCCTGAATCCGGTAACGATAATATTGGTTGATAACCCCGGTACGGTAGTACTTGGCGGTACCGAGCACGACGCCGACCTGGCGGTAGGGCAGGTCCTGTAGCTCATCGTAAATATAGGGAGAGGTTTTCCAGCTCATCCAGCGGTCGAGTCCCAACACGGTTAACAGCAGCAAGCCGAACAGGACTAACAGGCTGTATAACACACGCTTTAACATGGACCTGGCTCAATAGTGGACGAAGGAAGCTTCAGGCTACTTTACCCGTCGGGCAAGCGCAAGAAACCGTCGTTTAATTGCGGGGATTTTCAACAGCGCGGGCCGTTTGGCCCGCAGAATGTGACTAACCTAACAGTACGCGATCGATATTATAGCAGCCCAGCGCCTTCAGCGTCGCCGCGGTGGCGTCCCACTGGATAAGCGCCGCATCGGCCTTCTCGGCCAGGATCGCGCGCTGGATATCCGGGTAATCGTATCCGTTGAGGCTCAGCAGATTCAGCGCACCCTGCAGCGGGGGCAGCGTCGGGTTAAAGGCGGCGTTTTCGGCATAGCTACCGGTGAAAAGAGTACCGTCTTTCAGCTCCAGCGCAACGCCGGATGGTGAGTTGCTGTAAGGCATATGGCAACGGTTGGCCGCCTGAATCGCCGCCTGAGCCAGCGTGTCGCCGCTGAGCGGGAAGCCGTGGTCCTGCTCATCCATCAGCAGGGTTTTTATGTCCAGATCTTTCGGGCCGAAAGCGTCCGGCAAATAGTGCTGCAGCGAATGCGCTTCGCGCCCGGGAAGGTGGATGCGCAGCGACAGGCCGCTGTTCAGTTCGTTCATAAACTGACGACAGTGGCCGCAGGGGGTGTAGTTCACGGTAATCGCCCGCAGGGATTTTTCGCCGCGCAGCCAGGCGTGGCTGATGGCGCTTTGTTCGGCGTGCACGGTCTGCTGCATGGTGGCGCCGAGAAATTCCATATTGCCGCCGAAGTACCAGGTACCGCTGATGCCGCGGGCAATCGCGCCGACGTTAAAATGCGACAGATCGGCCCGCGCGCAGGCCGCCGCCAGCGGCAGCAAAGCAAAGGCCAGCGCGTCTTCATCCAGCCCCGTCGCGCTTTGCAGCGCTGCCACCTGGTCTGCATTCAGCAGGGCCGGGAAATGCGGGTCGGCCAGCATCGGGGCGATGGCCGCTTGCAGGTCCGCCGCCAGTTGGGGAAGAACAGCTTGAAAACGTGGGTGCATGGCGTTGCCTCATAACAATGTAATGGAAATCTAGTGTACGGGTGGTTACAACCTGTATATGTGATAAACATCTCATTGTCATTGCAACTAATCTGTGTTGCATTTAAAAATGTGATTCAAATCACATTTAACCCACCACCGCTAAAATGAGCGGAAACAAAAACGGCGCGACCAGCGAGGTAATAATCCCGCAAAGCACCAGCGCCAGCGAGCTGAACGCCCCTTCCTGATAGTCGAGCTCAGCGCAGCGGGCGGTCCCCAGGGCGTGGGATGCGGTACCCATCGACAGCCCGCGCGAGGCCTTGGTGCGGATGCGCATCACATTCAGCAGGGTGTGGCCAAAGACCGCGCCGAGAATGCCGACGAAAATAACGCAGACCGCGCTGATCGCCGGGATCCCGCCAATGCTGCTGCTCACCGCCATGGCGATCGGCGTCGTTACCGATTTCGGCAAAATAGAGGCGGCAATCTGCGGGGTTGCGCCCATCATCAGGGCAACGGTAGTGCCGGTGACCATCGCCACCACGCTGCCGATAAAGCAGATGGTGATGATTGACTTCCAGCGGGCGCGGATTTGGTGCAGCTGCTCATACAAAGGAAAGGCCAACGCCACCACCGCCGGCTGCAGCAGGTCGTTAAGAATTTTGCTGCCGAGGAAATAGCGCTCGTAGGAGATGCCGGTAATCAGCAGAAAAGGTATCAGCACCACCATCGCGACCAGCAGCGGGTTGAGAAGCGGAAATTTAAACCGCGCCGCCAGCCTGCGGGCAAGGAAAAAGACGGCCAGGGTTAACGGCAGCGACCACCAGATTTCATGGATCATTTTTCACTTCCTTTTTGCCCAACCACTTTGCGCTCACCGTGAACCAGGTGTGAACTCCAGCTGACCACTAAAAAGACCACCAGCGTGCTTATCGCGCAGGAGACCACCACCGGGCCAAACTGCGCGCGCAGTAAATCCCAGTACTGCATGACGCCGACGCCAATAGGTACAAACAGCAGCGCCATATAGCGAATCAGGATGTTGCAGCCGGGGTTGACCCACTGTGCAGGCAAGATTTGCAGCGCCAGCAGAAAAAACAGAATCAACATGCCAATAATGCTGCCGGGAATCGCGATCGGCAGGAGCGAAGAGAGAAAAATGCCCGCATACAGGCAGGCGTAGATGAGCACGAAAGCGCGCAGATACTGCCAGATAATAATCAGTGATTTACTCATGGTAATAACCCTTGATGAACCGCATTCATCATACAATTAAAGCCAAAAATGTGCTACCGATCACATCATGAATTCTGCGCATACCTGCGATAGAGACCGTGAACACCGGACCGGGCGGCGGTCAGAGTGAAGATTGCAGGGACAAGCAATGGAGAAATCGGCTCAGCGCCAGCGACGGCGCTTCACTTTTTCGCCAGAACACCCCAACGCTACCTTTTTGTTCAATGCGCGGCAAATTAAGAATCGCCAGCTGGTGCTGGGCCGCGTAGCGCTGCGCCAGGCGCAGTGAGAGAATCGAGACCATATCGCTGCTCTGCAGCAGATTGCTGGTGACGTTCATCGAGGCGGACTCAATGGTGTTTTCCGGCAGCATCACGCCGTTATCCACCAGCGCGTTGTCGATGCTCAGGCGAATTGGCGTGCCGGTGGGCCAGACGATCCAGCGCCACGGAGAGAGGTCGGCCCAGCTTAATCGCGATTTCTGGGCCAGCGGGTGATCGGGGCGGGCGACAAAGCAGACCGGTTCGGTGTAGAGCACCCGGTAGCTCAGCGGCAGCTCCAGCGCCCGCCCGCCGACGCGCCCGACGACGACATCCACCACCCCGGCGAGCAGGTCGTTAAGCAGCGGCGTCATCACTTTCTCTTCGATATTCAGGTGCAGGGTCGGCATCTCTTTCAGCAGTTCGAGGATCGCCTGTGAGACGCAGTCGGTCGCCACCGGCGAACAGCCGATCATCAGGCTGCCCACCTGTCCTCCCTGTTTAAAACGCTCGATTTCATACTGCGAACGCGACATATCGTTAATCAGTCGCTGGGCGTGCTGAAGCAGCAGCTTTCCGCCTTCGGTCGGGCGCAGACCTTTGCTGTGGCGTTCGAACAAAACCATGCCGACTTCGTCTTCAAACTGGCTGAGCCATTTGGAGAGCGCGGGCTGAGTAATGTTCATCATTTTCGCCACCTGCGTGAGATTGCCTTGCTCCCCCAGCGCCACCAGCATCTGTAAATGGTGCAGCTTCAGTTTCTGCGTCCAGTCTGCCATCAGCGATAACCTCCAGGTTATGTCTATGCCCGAAATACCATTGTACATTTCATTGCCAGAGTTACAAACTCGCAACATAAAAGAAATAAATACAACATCTACCCCTACCTGCTCTGAGGCATGATCATGACTCAACGACTTGAACTACAAAAACTACTCAACGCTGCGCCGGTCGGCGCCCGGCAGTGGCGCGTGATTATCTGCTGTTTTCTGGTGGTGATGCTTGATGGCTTCGATACCGCCGCGATTGGTTTTATTGCGCCGGATATCCGCAGCCACTGGCAATTAACCGCCGGTGACCTCGCGCCGCTATTTGGCGCAGGCTTGCTGGGCCTGACCGCCGGGGCGCTGCTCTGCGGTCCGCTCTCCGACCGCTTTGGCCGCAAACGGGTGATTGAGTTCTGCGTCGCGCTGTTCGGCCTGTTCAGCCTGCTTTCCGCGTTTGCCCCCGATCTACAGATGCTGGTGTTCCTGCGTTTTCTGACCGGCCTCGGCCTCGGCGGCGCGATGCCTAATACCATTACCATGACCTCGGAATATCTGCCCGCCCGGCGGCGCGGGGCGCTGGTGACCCTGATGTTTTGTGGATTCACCCTCGGCTCGGCCTTCGGCGGCGTGGTCAGCGCGCAGCTGGTCCCGCTGATTGGCTGGCACGGTATTCTGGTGCTGGGCGGCGTTTTGCCGCTGCTGCTGGCGGTGGCGCTGATACCGCTGCTTCCTGAATCTCCGCGCTGGCAGATCCGTCGCCAGCTCCCGCAGGCGGTGATTGCCAAAAACGTTAGTGCCATAACCGGCGAACGCTATACCGATACCCATTTCTGGCTTGATGAGCCTGCCGCAGGGGCGAAGGGCAGCATCAGCCAGCTGTTCGCCGGTCGCCAGCTGGCCATCACCTTAATGCTATGGGTGGTGTTCTTTATGAGCCTGTTGATTATCTATCTGCTCTCCAGCTGGATGCCGACGCTGCTTAACCATCGGGGGATTGATTTACAGCACGCTTCGTGGGTCACCGCCGCCTTCCAGATTGGCGGCACCTTTGGCGCGCTGCTGCTCGGCGTGCTGATGGATCGCTTCAATCCCTATCGGGTGCTGGCGCTGAGCTACGGCCTGGGGGCGGTCTGTATCGTCATGATTGGCCTGAGCGAGAACGGCCTGTGGCTGATGGCGCTGGCGATTTTCGGCACCGGGATTGGCATCAGCGGCTCGCAGGTGGGGCTGAATGCGCTAACCGCTACGCTGTATCCCACCCAAAGCCGCGCGACCGGGGTGAGCTGGTCAAACGCGGTCGGCCGCTGCGGCGCCATCGTCGGCTCGCTCTCCGGCGGCGTGATGATGGCGATGAATTTCTCTTTTGACACCCTGTTTTTTGTTATCGCAGTACCGGCCGTCGTTAGCGCCGTGATGCTTGTCCTGCTGACGCTTGCCGTCCGCAACCCAACATCTGTACCTGCCGCGTTGCCTTCTGCTGGCATCGTGAATAAATAAGGAGAACGCTCATGACTCAATCTTCAATGGAAATCAATAAAGACCGTCAGCAGTACTATCAGCATATTTCCGGACAAAACCTGACGCCGCTTTGGGAATCCCTGCACCACCTGGTGCCGAAAACGCCGAATGCCACCTGCGCCCCGGCCTACTGGAATTATCAGGAGATTCGCCCGCTGCTGATGAAAAGCGGCGAGCTGATTGGCGCGAAAGAGGCGATACGCCGCGTGCTGGTGCTGGAGAACCCGGCGCTGCGCGGACAGTCATCGATTACCTCCTCGCTGTACGCCGGATTACAGCTGATTATGCCCGGCGAAGTGGCGCCGAGCCACCGTCATAACCAGTCGGCGCTGCGCTTTGTGGTTGAAGGTGAAGGGGCATTTACCGCCGTCGATGGCGAACGCACCGCCATGCGCGCCGGTGACTTTATTCTGACGCCGCAGTGGCGCTGGCACGATCACGGCAACCCCGGCAATGAGCCGGTGGTCTGGCTCGACGGTCTCGACCTGCCGCTGGTGAACTATCTGGGCTGCGCTTTTGCTGAGGATTACCCGGAAGATCAGCAGCCGGTGACCCGCAAAGAGGGAGACTACCTGCCGCGCTACGCCGCCAATATGCTGCCGCTGCGCCATCAGGTCGGTAACTCTTCGCCCATCTTTAACTATCGCTACGACCGCAGCCGCGAAGCGCTGCACGACCTGACGCGTATGGGCGATGCCGACGAGTGGGACGGCTATAAAATGCGCTACGTTAACCCGGTTACCGGCGGCTATCCGATGCCGTCGATGGGCGCCTTCCTGCAGCTGTTACCGAAAGGGTTTACCTCACGCGCGGCGAAAACCACCGACAGCACTATCTATCACGTGGTGGAAGGTAGCGGCCAGGTCACCATTGGCGAACAGACCTTCGCCTTCCAGGCAAAAGATATCTTCGTGGTGCCGACCTGGCACGCCGTCTCTTTTAACTCTGCCGAAGATACCGTGTTATTCAGCTTTTCGGACCGTCCCGTGCAGGAAGCGCTCGGCCTGTTCCGCGAAGCGCGTTATTAAAAATGAAGAATAAGGAATCCATCATGACTCAATACGTTTTTGCACCCCAGGCCCCGATTAGCGTTCCGGTTGTCGGCAGCGATGAGCAGTTCCCGGTGCGCCGCGTTTACTGCGTGGGCCGCAACTACGCCGCTCACGCGCGTGAAATGGGCTTTGACCCGGATCGCGAACCGCCGTTTTTCTTCTGTAAGCCAGCCGATGCGGTGGTGCCCGTCGCTGCGGGAGAGACGCTGGAGTTACCGTATCCGACGCAAACCGACAACTATCACTACGAAATTGAACTGGTGGTGGCGATTGGCAAGCGGGGAAGCGATATCCCGCTGGAGCAGGCCCATGAGTATATCTGGGGCTATGCCACGGGGCTGGATATGACCCGCCGCGATCGCCAGATGGAGATGCGCCAGATGGGCCGTCCGTGGGAGATTGGCAAAGCTTTTGACCTTTCCGCGCCGATTGCGCCGCTGCATAAAGCGGATACGGCGGACGTGAACCAGTCCGGAATTTGGCTGCAGGTAAACGGGGAAGATCATCAGCGCAGCGATATTCGCCACCTGATCTGGTCGGTCAATGAGACCATCAGCTATCTTTCCGGCTTCTTTGAGCTGCAGCCCGGCGATCTGATTTTCACCGGCACGCCGGAAGGCGTCGGCGCGGTGGTGAAAGGCGATGTCATCACCGGCAACGTAGATGGACTGACGCCAATCGCCGTGCGCGTGGTGTGAGGTGAATGATGAAGCTGTACAGTTTTTTCAATAGCTCAGCCTCCTACCGCGTGCGCATCGCGCTGGCGCTGAAAGGCATCGACTACCAGAGCGTGGGCGTCAATATCCGCATTGGTCAGCAGAACGCGCTGGAATACCGGCGGCTGAATCCGGTTGGCCTGGTGCCAACGTTGATTACTGATGATGGTGAATCTCTCGGCCAGTCGCTGGCGATTGCCGACTGGCTGGATCGGCACTATCCGCAGCCGCTGCTGCTGCCCCAGGAGGACAGCGCGCGGATGCGGGTCCTGGAGATTGTTTACGCCATCGCCTGCGATATTCATCCAATAAACAACATGCGCGTTTTACGCTACCTCAGCGACGAACTGAAGGTAAGCGAAGAGGAGAAAAAGCGCTGGTATGCACACTGGATCCAGCAGGGATTCAGCGCCGTCGAGCAGCTATTGCGCCACGCGAAATCCGGCGCTTTTTGTGTGGGCGATGCGCCCACCCTGGCAGACTGCTGTCTGGTACCGCAGTGGGCCAACGCGCTGAGAATGGGCTGCGATCTCAGCCACTATCCGCGCTGCCAGGCGGTCTATGACGCCTGCACCCGGCTACCGGCGTTTATCGCCGCCGCGCCGGAAAACCAACAAGATAAGATCCCGGCTTAGGAGGCAACATGGCAAAAGTGATGCGAGCAATTATTGTCGGCGGTGGTATTGGCGGAGCGGCCACGGCGCTCTCTCTGGCGCGCCAGGGCATCAAAGTGATGCTGCTGGAAAAGGCGCATGAAATCGGCGAAATCGGCGCGGGGATCCAGCTTGGCCCAAATGCGTTCTCGGCGCTGGACAGCCTCGGCGTCGGCGAAGTCGCCCGCCAGCGGGCGGTATTTACCGACCATATCACCATGATGGATGCGGTAAACGGCGAAGAGGTGGTGCATATTGAAACCGGACAGGCGTTCCGCGACCATTTTGGCGGGCCGTATGCGGTGATCCACCGGGTAGACATCCACGCCACCGTCTGGGAAGCGGCGCTGACCCATCCGGCCGTGGAGTATCGCACCTCGACCCAGGTGGTGGATATCCGCCAGACCACCGATGACGTGACGGTTTTCGATGACAAAGGCAACAGCTGGACGGCGGATATTCTGATCGGCTGCGACGGCGGTAAGTCGGTGGTACGCCAGAGCCTGCTGGGGGATTCGCCGCGGGTGACCGGCCATGTAGTCTATCGCGCGGTGGTCGACGCCGCCGATATGCCGGAAGATTTGCGCATTAACGCGCCGGTGCTGTGGGCGGGTCCGCACTGCCACCTGGTGCATTATCCGCTGCGCGGCGGCAAGCAGTACAATCTGGTGGTGACCTTCCACAGCCGGGAGAAAGAAGAGTGGGGCGTGCGCGACGGCAGTAAAGAAGAGGTGCTCTCCTACTTTAAAGGCATTCACCCGCGTCCCCGGCAGATGCTGGATAAGCCGACCTCCTGGCGGCGCTGGTCCACCGCCGACCGCGAGCCGGTAGAGAAATGGGGCAACGACCGCATCACGCTGGTTGGCGATGCCGCTCACCCGGTGGCGCAGTATATGGCCCAGGGGGCCTGTATGGCGCTGGAAGACGCGGTGACGCTGGGTAAAGCCCTGGCGCAGTGCGACGGCGACGCCGCCCGCGCTTTTGCGCTGTATGAGTCGGTACGTATTCCGCGTACCGCGCGGATCGTCTGGTCGACGCGTGAAATGGGGCGGGTCTATCACGCCGCCGGCGTTGAGCGCCAGGTACGCAACCTGCTGTGGAAAGGCAAGACCCAGAGCGAGTTTTATCGCGGCATCGAGTGGCTGTACGGCTGGAAAGAGGATAACTGCCTGGAACCACGTTAAGCGGTTGTGCATTTCCCGGGGCGCAGACAGAGGTGACCTTGTAGCCCGGCTAAGCGCAGCGCAAGCCGGGAAGCAGCAGCGCCGCCGCCGGGAAAACCGATCTTGGCCCCTTTCAACCCGCATCCAGAGGCGCTAACATAGCGCCTCTTTTTTCCGGGCAATGAAAAAACAATATGCGTGTATTACTGGCGCCGATGGAAGGCGTGCTCGATTCGCTGGTGCGCGAGCTGCTGACCGAAGTAAATGATTACGATCTCTGCATCACCGAATTCTTGCGCGTGGTGGATCAGCTCCTGCCGGTAAAATCGTTCTACAGACTGTGTCCGGAACTGCATAACAACAGCCTGACGCCGTCCGGCACCCGCGTGCGCGTACAGCTGCTCGGGCAGTATCCGCAGTGGCTGGCGGAAAACGCCGCTCGCGCGGTCGAACTCGGTTCCTGGGGCGTTGACCTTAACTGCGGCTGCCCGTCAAAACTGGTGAACGGCAGCGGCGGCGGGGCGACTCTGCTCAAAGATCCCGAGCTTATCTATCGCGGCGCCAAAGCGATGCGCGAGGCGGTTCCCGGCCATCTGCCGGTCACGGTAAAAGTTCGGCTTGGCTGGGACAGCGGCGAGCGGCGGTTTGAAATTGCCGATGCGGTCCAGCAGGCGGGCGCCAGCGAGCTGGTGGTTCACGGCCGCACCAAAGAGGATGGCTATAAAGCGGAACGCATTGACTGGCAGGCTATCGGCGAAATCCGTCAGCGCCTGACTATCCCGGTGGTGGCCAACGGTGAAATCTGGGACTGGCAAAGCGCCCAGGATTGCCTGGCCGCGACCGGCTGCGATGCGGTGATGATTGGCCGCGGCGCGCTGAACGTTCCAAACCTGAGTCGGGTGATAAAATATAACGAACCGCGTATGCCCTGGCCGCAGGTGGTCGAACTGCTGCAAAAATACACCCGTCTGGAAAAGCAGGGCGACACCGGCCTTTATCACGTCGCGCGGATAAAACAGTGGCTGAGCTATTTGCGTAAAGAGTATCTGGAAGCGGCTGACCTGTTCAGCGCGGTACGCACCCTACAGGATTCAACCAGCATAGCGCGCACGATTAACGACTGGCGTAGCTAAACTATCTGACCGGCATCACATTTTTTAGCTTGTCCCATTGAGATTACCCGGCGGACAGTGAAATACTCACTACCGATTGTTACTGCTCCGGCAGGCAAAACCTGATTTCCTGGCATCCGTCGGGGTCAGGTTTTTTTGTTTTTGGGGTTCATATGCAAATCGCCAAAGTACTTAATAATAATGTAGTGGTGGTTGTTGATGAGCAGCAGCGCGAACAGGTGGTCATGGGCCGAGGACTTGCCTTTCAGAAACGCGTTGGTGACTCTCTTGATGAAAGTAAAATTGAAAAGGTCTTCGCGCTGCAGAGCGATGAACTGGTTGGCCGTTTAGGTGAATTACTCAGTCAGATACCATTAGAAGTGATGACGACCTGCGATCGGATCATCGATCTGGCGCGCGGTCGTCTCGGTAAGTTACAGGATAGTTTGTACATTACCCTGACCGACCACTGCCACTTTGCGATTGAGCGGCAGAAGAAGGGCATCGCTATTCGTAATGTGCTGCTGTGGGAAATAAAGCGGCTGTATCCGAAGGAATTTGAGTTAGGGCAGGAAGCGCGGGCGATTATCGCCAAACGGCTCGGGGTTGAACTGGCCGAAGATGAAGCGGGTTTTATCGCCCTGCATCTGGTCACGGCGCAGCTCAACAGCGAAATGCCGGAAGTGATGCACGTCACCCGGGTCATGCAGGAGATCCTGCAGCTGGTGAAGTATCAGCTGACGCTGAACTACGACGAAGAGTCGCTGAGCTACCAGCGCTTTGTCACCCATCTCAAGTTTTTCGCCCAGCGTATGCTGACGCGAACGGTGGTCGAAGATGATGATGTGACGCTGCACAGCGCGGTAAAGGATAACTACCCTAAAGCGTGGAAGTGTGCGGAAACCGTCGCGCGGCACCTGCAAAAGAGCTACCAGCGGCCGCTGACGACGGAAGAAATTATGTTTCTCGCCATTCATATTGAGCGGGTGAGAAAAGAGGGACGCTAAGCGCCGATCGGGCCTGGCGCATAGCTCCCGCGCTACAACTGGATTGTTACTGCATTACGCAGGCAAAACCTGAGCGCAACGCCTACACGGCGTTGTTCTCGGGTTTTTTTATTTTTAATACTCAGTTAACGATGCCTGCGGGCAGCGGAAGTAAGGAAAAACAGCATGGAATATAAAGCACTCGCGCAGGATATTCTCAGCCGGGTTGGTGGCAAAGAGAATATTGTGAGTCTGGTTCACTGCGCAACGCGGCTGCGTTTTAAGCTCAAAGATAGCAAGAAGGCGGATGCCGAAGGACTGAAGGCGAATCCTGGCGTCATCATGGTGGTGGAAAGCGGCGGCCAGTTTCAGGTGGTCATCGGTAACCACGTGCACGATGTCTGGCTGGCGGTGCGCAGCGAAGCCGGACTGACGGATGACAGCGAGCCGGTGGCGGTGAAAGGCGAAAAAGTGTCGATTATCGGCCAGCTTATCGACGTGGTTTCCGGTATTTTCACCCCGTTTATCGGTGTCCTGGCGGCCTCGGGGATCCTCAAAGGGCTGCTGGCGCTGGCGGTGGTTTGCGGCTGGTTAACGACGCAGCAGGCAACCTACAAAATCTGGTTTGCCGCCAGCGATGCGCTGTTCTTCTTTTTCCCGCTGTTTCTCGGCTATACCGCCGGTAAGAAATTTGGCGGCAACGCCTTTATTACCATGGTGATCGGCGGCGCGTTAACCCACCCGCTGATGATTCAATCTTTTGAAGCCAGTATGGTGCCTGACGCCGCGACGGAGTATTTCCTTGGGATTCCGGTGACCTTTATCAATTACAGTTCATCGGTCATCCCGATTATCCTCGCCTCATGGGTGAGCTGCTGGATTGAGCGGCGCAGCAACGCGATACTGCCCTCGTCGATGAAGAACTTCTTTACCCCGGCGATTTGCCTGGCCGTGGTCGTCCCGCTCACGTTTCTGATTATCGGCCCGGTTGCGACCTGGCTGAGCCAGCAGCTGGCCAACGGCTATCAGCTTATCTATCAGGTTGCGCCCTGGCTTGCCGGCGCGGCGATGGGGGCGCTGTGGCAGGTGTGCGTCATCTTTGGGCTGCACTGGGGCCTGATACCGTTAATGATTAACAACCTTGCCGTGCTTGGCCATGATTCGATGATGCCGATGCTGCTGCCGGCGGTGATGGGGCAGGTTGGCGCCGCGCTGGGGATTTTCCTGCGCACCCGCGATGCGCGGCAAAAAGTGCTGGCGGGCTCGGCGGTATCCGCGGGGATCTTCGGCGTGACCGAGCCGGCGATTTATGGGCTGAATCTGCCGCTCCGCCGTCCGTTTATCTTCGGCTGCGTCGCTGGCGCCATCGGCGGCGCGATTGTCGGCTTTAGCGACAGCCACGTCTATTCTTTCGGTTTCGGTAATATTTTCACCCTGGCGCAGATGATCCCGCCGCAGGGCATTGACGCCACGGTGTGGGGCGGCGCGCTGGGGACGGTTGCCGCTTTAATTATCGCCTGCGCGCTCACGTTAGTCGCCGGGCTGCCGCGCAGCACCGCTGAACAGGCGGCCGTTGTGGTGGCTCCGGCCTCGGAAAACGACATCCTGGCGCCGATGACCGGCAGCGTACTGGCGTTGGATCAGGTTCCCGATAGCACCTTCGCCAGCGGTTTACTTGGCCAGGGCGTAGCGATTATCCCCTCAGTGGGCAAAGTTATTGCGCCGTTCTCGGGCGAGGTCGCCTCGATTTTTCAGACGAAACATGCCATCGGTCTGCTGAGCGATAGCGGAATCGAGCTGCTCATCCACGTGGGCATCGACACCGTCAAGCTCGATGGCGCACCGTTCACCGCCCACGTTAAAGAGGGCGACAAAATCAAAGCGGGCGATCTGCTGCTGGAGTTTGACCGTCAGGCGATTCTGAACGCCGGTTACGATCTGGCGACGCCCATTATTATCAGCAACAGCGACGATTTTCGTGCTCTCGACATCGTATCCGCCAGCGCGGTGGATGCCGGTCAGCCGCTGTTGTCCGTAAGCCGTTAATCACAGGAGAGAGATGAATGAAGACATTCCCACAGGCGTTTTTATGGGGCGGCGCGACCGCGGCAAACCAGGTTGAAGGCGCTTATCTGGAAGACGGGAAGGGATTAACCACTTCTGACGTCCAGCCGCGCGGCGTATTTGGCGATGTCGTAGAACGCGTGCCTGGCGATAGCGGTATAAAAGATGTTGCCATCGATTTTTACCATCGTTATCCGGAGGATATCAGCCTCTTTGCCGAGATGGGCTTTAACTGCCTGCGCGTATCCATTGCCTGGGCGCGTATTTTCCCTGAGGGCGATGAGGCGCAGCCAAACGAAGCCGGGCTGGCCTTTTACGATAAGCTGTTTGATGAAATGGCGAAGCACAATATTACTCCGCTGGTGACCCTGTCCCACTATGAGATGCCGTGGGCGCTGGTGAAAAACTACGGCGGCTGGGGCAATCGCAAAGTCATTGGCTTCTTCGAACGCTACGCCCGTACGGTGTTTGCGCGCTACCAGGCGAAGGTCAAACTGTGGCTGACCTTTAATGAAATCAATATGTCCCTGCACGCGCCGATGACCGGCGTCGGTCTGCCGGCCGACAGCAGCAAAGCTGAAGTCTACCAGGCTATTCACCATCAGCTGGTGGCGAGCGCGCTGGCGGCTAAGGCCTGCCATGACATCGTGCCTGAGGGCAAAATCGGCAACATGCTGCTCGGCGGCCTGATGTATCCGCTGAGCTGCAAACCGGACGATATTTTTGAAACCCTGCAGCAGAACCGCAGCTGGCAGTTCTTTGGCGATGTCCAGTGCCGCGGCGCTTACCCGGGCTATATGCTGCGCTATTTCCGCGACAACGGCATTAGCCTTGAGATCGCCGATGCCGATCGCGAAGCCCTGAAAGAGACCGTCGATTTTATCTCCTTCAGCTACTATATGACCGGCTGCGTGACCGCCGACGAAGAGCTGAACAAAAAGTCGCGCGGCAATATTCTCAGCATGGTGCCGAACCCGCACCTGGCAAGCTCGGAGTGGGGCTGGCAGATTGACCCCCTTGGCCTGCGCACGCTGCTGAACGTGCTGTGGGATCGCTATCAGAAGCCGCTGTTTATCGTGGAAAACGGCCTGGGCGCTAAGGATAAGGTGGAAGCCGACGGCAGCATCAACGACGATTACCGGATCAGCTACCTTAACGACCACCTGGTGCAGGCTCGTGAGGCAATAGAGGACGGCGTTGAGCTGATGGGCTACACCAGCTGGGGACCTATCGACCTGGTGAGCGCGTCGAAGGCGGAGATGTCCAAACGCTATGGCTTTATCTACGTCGATCGCGACGATGAAGGCAACGGCACCCTGGCGCGCAGCCGCAAGAAGAGCTTCTGGTGGTATAAAGAGGTAATCGCCACCAACGGCGGCAGCTTAAAAGAGTAATGCCCTGAGCACGAAGCTAACATCAGCCTTATGGCCCGGATAACTTCCGGGTCTTTTTGCCTATTACGCCGGCTTGCGCGCGCGCAGGAGAAAAATCATCGGCCGCTCTTTTTCTTCATCCAGCGCCGGCTGAGCGGCAATCTGCTCCGCCGTCGGTCCCCACTCATCCAGATGCTCGATGATAAAACCGGCGGCGATCAGCTGGTTTATCCAGCTGGAAAGCTTGCGGTGCTGCTTTTTCACCCCGTCGGCAAACCAGTTGCTGATGCGCTCGCCCTCCTGCTGGTAGTGGCTTACCGGCCAACTTTTCTGCCCGTTCTCATCTTCCTGCCAGCCCTGACGCGGCGGGGCGGTATAGATGGGATGCTCGGCGGAGAACAGCAGCGTACCGCCGGGCGTCAGCGCCCGGTAAACGGTGGCGAACAGCGGCGCCACGTCGGGCAGATAGTGCAGCGCCAGCGAGCTATAGACCAGCTCGCAGCTATCGGCGGGCAGGGTAAGCGTCTGAAGATCTTCGCAGCGATAGCGGATACCTTCGCCCTCCGTCATTTCGCGGGCGCGCTCCAGCATTCGGCTGGAGAGATCCAGCCCGTCCACCTGCGCGGCGCCCTGGTCGCGGGCCCAGCGGCAAAACCAGCCGTAGCCGCAGCCAAGATCGACGACGCGTAAACCGGATAACGGCGGAAGCATTTGCTGAAGGGTCGGCCACTCGGGCGCGCCTTCCAGCCCTTTGACTGAACGGTCGAGGGTGGCGTATCCGGCAAAAAAAGCGGGATCGTCATAGATGTTCTGACTCATTGTCACTCCATGAGAAGTTTATTTTTAGTCTGCTAATAGTTACGGCACACGCTTTACTAAACGGCAAGGATGCAAGTAGCTTAATATACCCGACCTTATTTAATCATCTGACCGATTTCATGAACCTGACTTTGAGCAAACGCGCGTTGGCTGGCCTGCCACTGGTTATCGCGCTGGCGGGCTGCGCGCCATCGCACGATACTGGCAAGCCGCTCCAGCAGCAAACCCCGGCATCCCACGTCGCAACGGAACTGCCCGCCGCCGTGAAAAACGGCTGGCCGCAGAGCAACTGGTGGCAGGATTACCATGACCCTCAGCTCAATAGCCTGATTCAGCGTGCCTTAGCCAATGCGCCGGACATGCAGATTGCCGAACAGCGCATCAGGCTGGCGGAAGCGCAGGCACGGATGTCGCAATCCAGCCTGGGACCGAACCTGGATTTTTCCGCCGATATTGAACGGCAGAAAATGTCCTCCGAGGGGCTGATGGGGCCGTTTGCCACCGATACCGACGGCAATACCGGGCCGTGGTACACCAACGGCACCTTCGGACTGACCGCCGGATGGGATCTGGACCTGTGGGGTAAAAACCGCGCGCTGCTTAAAGCGCGCATCGGTGAAGTCAAAGCTCAGGTTGCCGAAGAAGCCCAGACCCGCGAACTGCTGGCCGGCAGCGTCGCCCGCCTTTACTGGCAGTGGCAGACCGAAGCGGCCATTAAAAACGTGCTGACGCAGGTGAAGCGCGAACAGAATAATGTCGTTACCGTGGATACTGCGCTGTATCAACGCGGGATCACCAACTCGGCCGAAGGGGCCGAGAACGATATTAACGTCAGTAAAACCGATCAGCAGCTCGCCGACGTGGCGGGCAATATGAAGGAGATTGAAGCGCGGCTGATGGCGCTGACCAACAGCCAGAGCCAGGCGCTGAATCTTCATCCAGCGGATTTACCCGCCGTCAGCGCGCAAATGCCTAACCAGCTGGGCTATGAGCTGCTGGCGCGACGCCCGGACCTGCAGGTCGCGCACTGGTATATCGAGGCTTCATTAAGCGAAGTTGATGCCGCGAAAGCCGCGTTTTATCCGGATATCAACCTGATGGCCTTCCTGCAGCAGGATGCCCTGCATCTCAGCGATCTGTTCCGCCACTCTGCCCAGCAGATGGGCGTCACCGCCGGGCTGACCCTGCCGATCTTTGATAGCGGCCGCCTGAACGCGAATCTGGATATCGCCAGCGCGCAAAATGGCCTGTCGATAGCGAAGTACAACAAAGCGGTGGTCGATGCGGTTAATCAGGTGGCGAAAACTGCCAGCCAGATGGAAACGCTGATGGCGAAAAATCAGCAGCAGCAGCAGGTTGAAAAAGATGCTCAGCGGATGGTCGCGCTGGCGCAGGCGCGGATGAACGCCGGGATTATTTCCGGCTCGCGCGTCAGCCTGGCGAAGCTGCCGGCGCTGCAGGAGCGCGTCACCGCGCTGCGTCTGCACGGCCAGTGGCTTGATGCCAGCATCCAGCTGACCTCCGCGCTGGGCGGCGGGTATCATCAGGCGGCGAAGTAGTTCTGTTTCCCCGGCTCGCGCTGCGCTTAGCCGGGCTACAGGCCCATGCGATCTGTGGGGTTGTCGCCCGGATAAGGCGTTTACGCCGCCATCCGGAAACTCTCGTCACTCTTTCTTCTTTGCCTCGCGGCGCTTTAGCCACCAGTGCGCCGCAACCACCAGCACCACCGCCAGAATCAGCCAAATCCAGTGCTTCAGATGCGCATCCAGATGATGCAGCCACGGGCCAATCGCTTCCCCGCCGAGATAGCCGAGCGTGGTAAAAATTAACGCCCAGATAATCGCGCCGACAATATTCAGCGGCAGAAACACCTTCGGCGGCAGGCGGCTGGCGCCAATCAGCAGCGGGCCGATAACCCGAAAGCCGTACATAAAGCGGGTGCCAATGACAAACAGGTAGGGGCGACGCTGGATCATCCGCTGGGCCTTTTGGATCCGCTTTTTCTGGCGTGCGAATCGCCGCAGAATCCGTCCGCCAAAGCGCCTGCCGAGTAAATAAAGCAGCTGATCGCCAATCATCCCCCCGAGGGCGACCGAGATAACCACCAGCCAGAACTTCAATAATCCCTGATGTGCCGCCACGCCGCCGAGCAGCGTGATGGTTTCGCCTTCCGCCACGCTGCCAATGACCAGCGCCGCGTAGCCGTACTGGGAAATCAGGTTATTGATATCCATATAAAGATTAACTCCATAAAACGTCAGTCCCTTAATCATACACCCTGATGATAAAAATGCGGGGGAAGCGCATTTTTCTCGCTGTACACAAAATAATCTACAAGGTGAATTATACTTGGATCAGTGCTGTACCACGCCGTGACAAGGGGGACGCTATGAACCATGTCTGGGGGCTCTTCTCTCATCCTAATCAAGAGATGAGCGTTATTAAAAGCGAAAACGAAACCGTTTCGCATCACTATACGCACCATGTGCTGGTCATGGCGGCGGTTCCGGTTATCTGCGCCTTTATTGGCACCACGCAGCTGGGCTGGAACTTCGGCGACGGCACGGTGGTAAAACTGTCGCTGATGACCGGGCTGGCCCTGGCGGTGCTGTTTTACGCCGTGATGCTCGCCGGGGTTGCGGTGATGGGGCGGGTTATCTGGTGGATGGCACGAAGCTATCCGCAGCGGCCTTCCCTTAAGCGCTGTATGGTTTTCGCCGGCTATGTCGCCACGCCGCTTTTCCTCAGCGGACTCGTGGCGCTCTATCCGCTGGTGTGGCTGTGCGCGCTGGTCGGGACCGTCGCGCTGCTTTACACCGGCTATCTGCTGTATCTCGGTATTCCCACGTTCCTGGGGATTAACAAAGAAGAGGGGTTGAGCTTCGCCAGCTCGACTCTGGCGATAGGGGTGCTGGTGCTGGAAGTGCTGCTGGCGATCACCGTTATTCTCTGGGGATACGGATATCGGCTCTTCTGATTTAACTCATTGCCGGCATAAATAGATTTTTATGTCGGCAATGCAGCATTTGTTCACGATTCTTATTAGCCAGCTCGCGTTCTGACAAGGTATGATGATTTTTGCCAGCGGCGTCATCACCCCAGCGCCGCGGCGTACGTTCATAACGTGCAAAAATACTTTTCAGAATGTTCACGATGACCAAATTTCGAGTTTCTTTGCTCAGCCTGACGTTGCTGCTGGCTGTGCCTTTTGCGCCCCAGGCGTTGGCTAAAACCTCCACGGCGGTGACCGCCTCCCAGCCGGATATCGCTTCCGGCAGTGCGATGATCGTCGACCTTGCCAGCAAAAAAATCATCTATGCCAGCCAGCCGGACCTGGTTCGCCCGATGGCGTCGATCACCAAGGTGATGACCGCGATGGTGGTCCTTGATGCCCATCTGCCGCTGGATGAGATGCTGACCGTTGATATCAGCCAGACGCCTGAAATGAAAGGGATCTATTCACGGGTGCGTCTGAACAGCCAAATCAGCCGCCGCAATATGCTGCTGCTGGCGCTGATGTCGTCGGAAAACCGCGCCGCCGCCAGCCTGGCGCACCATTACCCGGGCGGCTACGACGCCTTTATCCGCGCGATGAACGCCAAGGCGCAGGCGCTGGGGATGACCCGCACCCGCTACGTTGAGCCCACCGGTCTGTCGATTCATAACGTCTCTACCGCCCGCGATCTGACTAAGCTGCTAATAGCCAGCGAGCAGTATCCGCTGATTGGCCAACTGAGCACCACCAAAGAAGATATGGCGACATTCGCCCATCCGGCCTATACGCTGCCGTTCCGCAATACCAACCATCTGGTCTACCGCGATAACTGGAATATTCAGCTGACCAAAACCGGCTTTACTAACGCGGCGGGCCACTGCCTGATTATGCGTACGGTGATTAATCAGCGCCCGGTGGCGCTGGTGGTGATGGATGCGTTTGGCAAATATACCCACTTCGCCGACGCCAGCCGCCTGAGAACGTGGATTGAAACGGGAAAAGTGATGCCGGTTCCGGCTTCCGCGCTCAGCTATAAAAAGCAGCGTGAAGCGCAGATGGCCGATGCGATGCTGAAAGGCGGCGCGCAGACCGCACAGAACGATTAACCCCCATTTCCCCGGATTACGGCGTAAACGCCTTATCCGGGCTACAGAACCGCGCTGAACCGTAGCCCGGCTAAGCGCAGCGCGAGCCGGGGGTTACTCCGGCAGCGTCCAGTCGCCATCGCCGAGCGGGCGCTGCATAATCAAGGTATCCCGCCAGTCGCCCATCTTATAGCCGACGCTGCGCAGCTGACCCGCCACGCTAAAACCGAACTTTTTATGAATCGCAATCGACCCGGCGTTACTGTGGCCGTCGCCGATAATCGCCAGCATTTGTCGCCACGGTCCCTGTTCGCATTTCTCAATTAACCGGGAGAGCAGGGCGCTGCCGATACCGTGTCCCCCCATTCCCGCCTCAACGTAAATCGACTCTTCCAGGGTGTAGCGGTAGGCCGGACGCGGGCGGTAAAAGGTGGCGTAGCAGTAGCCGACGATGGTGCCGCGCCACAGGGCAACCAGCCACGGCAGCCCGCTATCGCGCACGGTTTTGATTCGCTTGCGCATCTCATCCACGGTTGGCGGGATCTCTTCAAAAGAGGCGCGTCCATTGAGCACGTGCCAGACGTACAGCGCGGCGATAGCGTGGGCGTCATCGGGCAGCGCTTCGCGGATCTCTAAGTCAGCGTCGTGTAGCTTATCCACTGCGGACATGATGGGTTAATTCCTTAAACGGGTTTGCCGGAGAGGAAATTTCTCCGGCGTGCAGCGTAATACAGAAGCCCCGCGGCTGAACAGTCCCCCGTGCGGATTATTGCGGTTCGGTCGCGCTCGTCGGTTTATCCTGCGCTTCGCCCCAGTATTTTTGCTTACTGGTTTTGCCAATCCCCGGGTTCATGCTGTTGGTGGGATCGTTTTCGCGATAGAAGCGTTTTAAGCTTTCCGGCGCTTCATACAGATGGCCGACGTTATGCTCGGCCGGATACTGGGCGCCCCGCTCCTTCAGCAGCGCCAGCATTTTCTCTTTCAGTTCGTGGGCATCGACGCCTTTTTTCACGATGTAATCCTGATGGAAAACGTGGCACATAAAGTGGCCGTAATAGAGCTTATGCACCAGCTGGCTATCGATATCGGCGGGAAGATGCTCAAACCATTCGGTGTCGTTACGGCGCAGGGCGATGTCCAGCGCCAGAATATCTTCCACCTCATCGGCGTGAACCGCCTGGTAGCGGATCGCCGCACCCGCGGCGGCAAAGCGGTGCAGGAAGGCTTTGCTGCCTTCTTCTGCGGTGCAGACGAAGAAATCCCCTTCGGCATCCTGGAAATATTCCCCGAGCCAGGCCTGAGCCTCTTCGATGCCGTCGCCCGCCATTTTCAGCAGCAGATGGTGTTCGTATTTATCGCGCCAGGTTTTCATTCGCTCCGGCAGGTGCGACGGGAAGACGTGACCCAGCTTTTGCATAAAGCGGTCGGTGAAGTGCGGCTTAAACAGCGACACTTTCTCCAGCATCGCGTCGGTGCGGCCCTTCATGGTAAAGAAGAACGGCATTTTATCGGTGCCGAGCTTGTCGATCATCAGGAAGGTGTCTTTCCCGTACTGCTCGGCGATGTCGTAAATATCGCGGTGCATATACTCGCCCGCCACCGGCAGATGGTTGAACTCGGCGAGAATATGGCGGCGAATTTCGGTCAGCACGTCCGGGCGGTTGGTGCCGATGTAGAACACCTGCTGGCGTTTTTCCGCCGGGAAGGTATCGAGGCGCACGGCGAACACCGCCAGCTTGCCGGCGCAGCCCGAGGATTCAAACAGGCGGTCCGGGTCGGCGTTGTAGCGCGCCGGGGTATCGGCATTCACGTCGCGCACGCGGGTGACGTAATCATGATCGTGGGCGTGGCGGCCGTCGTGGCGCACATCCTCATCTTTAACCCGTTCGTCGTCGAGGCGGCTGAGGATTTGCTCCGGCGTGGTGCCGAGGTCAATGCCGAGGTGGTTCACCAGCGTCAGCTTGCCGTTTTCATCAATTTGCGCGTACAGCGACATTTCGGTATACGCCGGGCCGCGCTGTACCAGCGAGCCGCCGGAGTTGTTGCAGATCCCGCCGACCACCGATGCCCCGATGCAGGATGAACCAATGACCGAGTGCGGTTCGCGACCCAGCGGCTTCAGCGCTTTTTCCAGCGAATAGAGCGTCGTGCCGGGATAAGCCAGCACCTGCTCACCTTTATCCAGCAGATGCAGTTTATCCAGGCGCAGGGTGCTGATAATGACGATATCGCGGTCATAATCGTTACCGTTCGGCGTTGAGCCTTCGGTCAGGCCGGTGTTGGCCGCCTGCATCAGAATGATTTTATCGGCGTTGACGCAGGCGTTCAGCACGCGCCACAGCTCCAGCAGGGTACCGGGAAAGACCACCGCCAGCGCGTCGCCCTGGCCGGAGCGAAAGCCTTTACGGTAGCGCTGGGTTTTAGCCGGGTCGGTGAGCAGATGGGACGAGCCGACCAGACGGGCGAGTTCAGCCAGAAAAGCGTTGTTATAGGTTGTTGCAGATGACATGTTCCACTCCTTGTGGTGGTACAAAATTATCAAAAATAAGAATAGCGCTTTGTATGACAATTTGATGCATCAATGTTTCGAAAAATCAGAGAACAACGCGCGCTTTATTCAGGCGTCTCGTTTATGTTTATGGCAGACTTCGATTTTTGCTATCTTTTCGCCGATCTGGTCGACTGGAACAATGAGGGATAAAAATGAAATGGCTTTGTACTGTAGGCGTCGCTGTGAGCCTGGCGCTGCAACCGGCGCTGGCGGATGAATTGTTCGGCAATCATCCCTTAACGCCGCAGGCGCGGGATGCGTTTGTGACGGAACTACTGACGAAAATGACGGTGGATGAAAAAATCGGTCAGCTGCGCTTAATTAGCGTCGGCCCGGATAACCCGAAAGAGGCCATCCGCGAGATGATCAAAGAAGGCCAGGTGGGGGCGATTTTTAACACCGTGACCCGCCATGATATCCGCATTATGCAGGATCAGGTGATGGAACTCAGCCGCCTGAAAATCCCGCTCTTTTTCGCCTATGACGTGCTCCACGGCCAGCGTACCGTCTTTCCGATTAGCCTTGGCCTGGCCTCCTCTTTTAACCTCGACGCGGTGAACACCGTCGGGCGGGTGTCGGCTTACGAAGCGGCCGATGATGGCCTGAACATGACCTGGGCGCCGATGGTCGACGTCTCCCGCGACCCGCGCTGGGGCCGCGCTTCGGAAGGGTTCGGGGAAGATACCTACCTGACCACCGAGATGGGCAGGGCGATGGTGGAGTCGATGCAGGGGAAAAGCCCGGCGGATCGCTACTCGGTGATGACCAGCGTCAAGCACTTTGCCGCCTACGGCGCGGTCGAAGGCGGCAAAGAGTACAACACCGTTGATATGAGCCCGCAGCGCCTGTTCAACGACTATATGCCGCCCTACAAAGCGGGGCTGGATGCGGGCAGCGGCGCGGTTATGGTGGCGCTCAACTCGCTCAACGGTACCCCGGCGACCTCCGACGCCTGGCTGCTTAAGGACGTGCTGCGCGACCAGTGGGGCTTTAAAGGCATCACCGTCTCCGACCATGGCGCTATCAAAGAGCTGATCAAACACGGCGTGGCGTCGGACCCGGAAGACGCGGTGCGCGTGGCGCTGAAGTCCGGCATCAATATGAGCATGAGCGACGAGTACTACAGCAAGTATCTGCCGGGACTGGTGAAGTCCGGTAAGGTGACGATGGCGGAGCTGGATGACGCGACCCGCCACGTGCTGAACGTGAAATATGATATGGGCCTGTTTAACGACCCGTATAGCCACCTGGGGCCGAAAGATTCCGATCCGCAGGATACCAACGCCGAAAGCCGCCTGCATCGCAAAGAAGCGCGCGAAGTGGCGCGCGAAAGCCTGGTGCTGCTGAAAAACCGCCTCGATACGCTGCCGTTGAAAAAATCGGGCACTATCGCGGTAATCGGCGCGCTGGCCGACAGCAAGCGCGACATGATGGGCAGCTGGTCGGCGGCGGGCGTGGCCGATCAGTCGGTCACCGTGCTGACCGGTTTGCAGAATGCGCTGGGCGACAAAGGTAAGATTATCTATGCCAAAGGCGCTAACGTCACTGACGATAAAGGCATCGTCGACTTCCTCAATCTGTACGAGAAAGCGGTGCAGGTTGACTCGCGCTCGCCGCAGGAGATGATTGACGAAGCCGTGGCGGCGGCGAAGCAGTCCGACGTGGTGGTTGCCGTGGTGGGCGAGGCGCAGGGCATGGCCCACGAAGCCTCCAGCCGCACCGACATCACCCTGCCGCCGAGCCAGCGCGCCCTGATTAGCGCGCTGAAAGCGACCGGTAAACCGCTGGTGCTGGTGCTAATGAACGGTCGTCCGCTGGCGCTGGTGAAAGAGGATCAGCAGGCTGATGCGATCCTCGAAACCTGGTTTGCCGGTACCGAAGGCGGCAACGCCATTGCCGATGTGCTGTTCGGCGACTACAACCCGTCTGGCAAGCTGCCCATGTCCTTCCCGCGCTCGGTCGGGCAGATCCCGACCTACTACAGCCATCTCAACACCGGTCGCCCGTACAATGCGGATAAGCCAAACAAGTACACCTCGCGCTACTTTGATGAAGCCAACGGCCCGCTCTATCCGTTTGGCTACGGCCTGAGCTACACCACCTTTAGCGTTTCCGACGTGAAAATGTCGGCGCCGACCCTGCAGCGCGACGGCAGCGTGACCGCCAGCGTGCAGGTAACCAATACCGGCAAGCGCGAAGGGGCGACGGTGATTCAGCTTTATCTGCAGGACGTTACCGCCTCCATGAGCCGTCCGGTGAAAATGCTGCGCGGCTTTAAAAAGGTGACCCTCAAGCCGGGCGAGACGCAAACCGTCAGCTTCCCGATTGACGTTGAAGCGCTGAAGTTCTGGAACCAGCAGATGAAGTACGACGCCGAGCCGGGTAAATTCAACGTCTTTATCGGCGTCGACTCCGCCCGCGTGAAGCAGAGCGAGTTTGAACTGCTGTAATGGTGATTTGTCGCCCGGGTGAGGCTGCGGCCGCCACCCGGGAACAGGCATTCCTTACCCCAAAGGCCGATTTATCGGCCTTTTCTTTTTCCGCTCCGCCCCAAATGAACTACGCTTTTTGCTTAAGCTCCTGTTAATGGAGCGCAAATTAAAGAGGGACGCGAGGATGATTAAGGCAAGTATGTGGTCCGGCACGCTGGCGCTGGCGGCCCTGATAAGCCTGCCGCTGCAGGCGGCGGAGCCGGTTAAGGTCGGCTCAAAAATTGACACCGAAGGGGCGCTGCTCGGCAATATTATTTTGCAGGTTCTGGAAAGCCACGGGGTGAAAACCGTCAATAAAATCCAGCTCGGCACCACCCCGGTGGTGCGCGGGGCGATAACCGCCGGAGAGCTGGACATTTACCCGGAATATACCGGCAACGGCGCGTTCTTCTTCAAAGAGGAGAACGACCCGGCGTGGAAAAACGCGCAGCAGGGATACGAAAAAGTCAAAAAGCTGGACGCGGAAAAGAATAAGCTCGTCTGGCTTACCCCGGCTCCGGCCAACAACACCTGGACTATCGCCGTCCGTCAGGATCTGGCGGAGAAAAACCACCTCGCCTCATTAAGTGACCTTGCCGGCTATCTGAAAAAGGGCGGTGACTTTAAGCTGGCCGCCTCGGCGGAATTTATTGAACGGCCGGACGCGCTGCCGGCGTTTGAAAAAGCCTACGACTTCACGCTCAAGCAAAATCAGCTGCTGTCGCTGGCGGGCGGCGATACGGCGGTCACCATCAAAGCGGCGGCGCAGCAAACCTCCGGCGTGAATGCGGCGATGGCCTACGGTACCGATGGCCCGGTCGCCGCGCTGGGTTTGCAAACCCTGAGCGACCCGAAGGGCGTGCAGCCGATTTATGCGCCCACGCCGGTCGTACGTGAAGCGGTGTTAAAAGCGTATCCGCAGATAGCCGACTGGCTACAGCCGGTCTTCGCCAGCCTGGATGAAAAGACGCTGCAAAAGCTGAACGCCAGTATTGCGGTTGAAGGCCTGGATGCGAAGAAAGTCGCCGCCGACTATCTGCAACAGAAAGGGCTGCTGAAGTAGGGCGCGCGTGACCACTCGTTACTGTAACCGGGTTGCGCTGCTGCTGGCATTCCTCCTGCTGCTGGCGATGGCGCTGCCGTTTATCAACTATGCGCCTAACCGGCTGTTATCCGGCGAGGGGCGCTGGCTATGGCAGGTCTGGCCGTGGCTGGCGGGCGTACTGGGGGCGGCAGGGCTGCTGATAGCGCTGCTGAGCTGGCGTCCCGGGCGTCTCCCACTGCTGGTTATCTTCCTGCTGGCGGATCTGCTGCTGCCTTTATTGCTATGGGGAGCCGGCAGTGCGGCGGTACAGCTGGCTCAGAGCGGTTCTCCGCTGGCCCGCACCTCGCCGGGAAGCGGCCTGTGGCTGGCGCTGGCCCTGTGCCTGCTTATCGCCAGCGATGCCGTTCGTCGCCTGACGACCCGAGCCCTGTGGCGCTGGCTGCTGAACGCGCAGGTCTGGCTGCTGCCCGCGCTGCTGCTGGGGCTCGGCGCGCTCGATGGCCTCTCTTTGCTGAAAGAGTATTTCAATCGCCGCGAGGTGTTTGACGATGCGCTGTCCCAGCATGTGACGCTGCTGTTGGGGACCCTGCTGCCGGGGCTGCTGATTGGCTTGCCCGTTGGCGTCTGGCTCTGGCGCTACCCCCGCTGGCAATCGCCGGTTTTTGCCGTTCTCAACGTGATTCAGACCGTTCCCTCCGTCGCGCTTTTTGGCCTGCTTATCGCGCCGCTGGCCGGACTGGCGCGCCAGTTTCCGTCGCTGGCGCAGCTCGGCGTTTCCGGCACCGGCATCACGCCGGCGCTGATTGCGCTGGTGCTGTATGCGCTATTGCCGCTGGTGCGCGGGGTGACGATCGGCCTTCAGCAGGTGCCGCGCGAAGCGCTGGAGAGCGCGACGGCGATGGGGATGAGCGGCGTGCAGCGCTTTCGTCAGGTACAGCTACCGCTGGCGTTGCCGGTGTTGTTGCGCAGCCTGCGGGTGGTCAGCGTACAAACCGTGGGTATGGCGGTGGTGGCGGCCCTGATTGGCGCGGGCGGCTTCGGCGCGCTGGTTTTCCAGGGGCTGCTCAGCAGCGCGCTGGATCTGGTGCTGCTGGGGGTTATCCCGACCATCGCGCTGGCGGTGGTGGTGGATGCGTTATTCGCGCTGTGGGGCGCATTACTGAAAGGAGAGGCCCGTGATTGAGTTCGACGGCGTCAATAAAGCCTTTGGCGGAGAGCCTGCGGTGAAAAACCTCAATCTGCATCTGCGCGAGGGGGCATTTTCGGTGCTGATTGGCACCTCCGGCTCGGGGAAGTCGACCACGCTGAAGATGATTAATCGCCTGGTGGAGCACGACAGCGGGACGATCCGTTTCGCCGGGCAGGATATTCGCCAGCAGCCGGTGCTCGAACTGCGCCGCAGAATGGGCTACGCCATCCAGTCCATCGGCCTGTTCCCCCACTGGACGGTGGCGCAGAACATTGCCACCGTCCCGCAGCTGCAAAAGTGGTCGCGGCAGAAGACCCAGGCGCGGGTCGATGAGCTGATGGCCTTGCTGGGGCTGGAGCCGGGCCTGCGCGAACGCTACCCGCATCAGCTTTCCGGCGGCCAGCAGCAGCGCGTCGGCGTGGCGCGCGCGCTGGCCGCCAACCCGGAAGTGCTGCTGATGGATGAACCCTTCGGCGCGCTCGATCCGGTGACGCGCGAAGCCTTGCAGCAGGAGATGATCCGCATTCATCGCCTGCTGGGACGCACTATTGTGCTGGTGACTCACGATATCGATGAGGCGCTGCGGCTGGCGGACCATCTGGTGTTGATGGACGGCGGCGAAGTGGTACAGCAGGGTGAGCCGATGCAGATGCTGCTGGAGCCAAAAAATGCGTTTGTGGAGACGTTCTTTGGCCGTAGCGAACTGGGCGTGCGCCTGCTGTCGCTACGCGGCGTGAGTGATTATCTGCGCCGCGATGAGCGCCTGGCGGGGGACGCGTTGAACGTGACGATGACCCTGCGCGAGGCGCTGTCGCAGTTCGTTGCTCATCGCCGCGAGGTGCTGCCGGTGGTCGATGAGCAGGGAGAGGCCTGCGGGACGCTGCATTTTGCCGACCTGCTGCGCGAGGAGGCCCGGCGTGAAGGTGCTGCGTGATCCGCTGCTGTGGCTCAGCGCCATGTTTATCGCGCTGCTGCTGGCGTTGCCCTACAGCGCGCCGCTGTTCAGCGCGCTGTTTCCCGAACTGCCGCGTCCGGTTTATCAGCAGGAGAGTTTTGTTTCTCTTACCCTGGCGCACTTTTGGCTGGTGGCGCTCTCCAGCCTCGCGGCTACGGTGGTGGGCGTCGTCGCCGGGATTGCGGTCACCCGTCCGGCGGGGCATGAGTTTCGCCCGCTGGTGGAGACGATTGCCGCAATGGGGCAGACGTTTCCGCCGGTCGCGGTGCTGGCGATTGCGGTTCCGGTGATGGGGTTTGGCTGGCAGCCCGCGCTTATTGCGCTGGTGTTGTACGGCATCTTACCGGTTTTGCAGGGCACGCTGGCCGGGATTGGGGCGGTACCGTCCGGTGTGTTAGCTATCGCTCAGGGAATGGGGATGACCGGCTGGCAGAGGCTGATAAAAGTTGAGCTGCCGCTGGCGGCGCCGGTGATGCTGGCCGGAATTCGTACCTCGACCATCGTCAATATCGGTACGGCGACCATTGCTTCAACCGTCGGCGCGAATACGCTCGGCACGCCGATTGTTATCGGCCTCAGCGGATTTAATACCGCTTATGTGATTCAGGGGGCGCTGCTGGTGGCGCTGGCGGCGATTATCGTCGACCGGGGGTTTGAACGGCTGAACCAGCGAATCAGCCGACACCACCGCGAACAATAAATGAATAACCGGCCAGCATCACGCCGCCGATGCCGCTGATGGCCATAAATAAGAACAGGGTAATCACCGCAATTTTCGCTGGCTTCATAATAGGCTCCTGATGTTAACGCAGGGATTATACGGTGAAGCGCAGGTGTTAATAAAACATTAATTGCTTTTTAGCTACGACAACCCCCCCGGCTTGCGCTGCGCTTAGCCGGGCTACGGTTCATCACCGTCTGCGGGCCGGTAGCCCGGGTAAGGCGTTTACGCCGCAACCC
>NZ_JBEAFH010000071.1:0-37533 GCF_040061575.1 Klebsiella sp. CB_Kp196 | reverse complement strand
AATTCCCCGGAGGCGATGCTGCGCATCTGTCCGGGCTACCGGCCCGCAGACGGCGATGAACCTGTAGCCCGGGCAAGGCGCGTCAAGCGCCGCCCCCGGGAGCAGAGCGCAGCGTGGCTGAATTCCCCGGTGGCAGCGCGAAAAAGGTGAGGGCTACACCCGCCACTCGCTCCTTTCTTCACCGTTCACCAGCAGCCTGCGTTTTTCCCCCGCCGGCAACGACACCTTCAGCGCTTTCCACGCCGGACGATAATCGCCGCGCGCGTTCACCTTCAGGTTGATGCTGGCGCTATCGCAAACCATTTCCCATTCTACCCACAGCGCATGGCCATTCTGATAGCCCCAGCTTTCGCCATCATCTTCAAACAGCAGGCCGCGACGGGTCCCCACGCCCTTCAGCGGGAACAGCTTCAGCTCGCGGCAATCGTCTTTTTGCGCATCGACGTGGCGGATACGCTCGCTCAGCGGCAGGCCTGCTCCGGCGCGAACCAGCAGCGGCAGTTTTTCCAGCGGCGCATCAAGGACGATCCACTGACCTCCCGCGAACCACTGGTGGCTATCAAAGTCGTACCAGCCGTCCTGATTGGCCGGCAGCCAGACGCGGCGCTGACGCGCGCCGGGTTCGACGACGCTGGCGACCAGCAGATCGCGACCCAGCAGGAAGTCGTCGCATTCGGCAAACGTCTGCGGATCGTGTTCGTGATCGAGGAAGGTCGGACGCAGCATCGGTTCATCGTCGGCGTGAGCCTGCCACAGCAGCGTATAGAGATACGGCAGCAGACGATAGCGCAGCTCAATGGCTGAACGGATAGCCGGCGTGACTTCCGGGTACATCCAGGCTTCGTTGACCGTCTGGTCGTCATTCCACGAGTGAATGGTAAAGCGCGGATGCATAACGCCGTTTTGTACCCAGCGTACGAACAGCTCCGGGTCCGGTTTATCGCCAGAGAAGCCGCCAACATCGTGGCCGACATTGAACAGCCCGGAGAGGCTCATTCCCAGCCCCATGCGGGTGTTATAGCGCAGCGTATCCCAGTTGGTACGGTTATCGCCGCTCCAGGTCTGGACGTAGCGCTGCATCCCGGCGCAGCCGGAGCGAGAGATCAGGTACGGTCGTTTGTGCGGCGCAAAGCGCTGCTGAGCCTCCAGAGACGCGCGCATCATCAGCAGCGGCATGACCGGGCGAATATGTTTAATGGCAATTTCCTCGCCAAACCCGTAACAGCGGGCTTCGCCGTCCCAGACTTCATACTCGTTATTATCGTTCCACGTGGAGTCGATACCCATCTCCAGCAGCTGGGTTGTCACGCCTTCCTGCCACCAGGCGACGGTCTGCGGGTTGGTAAAGTCAAGGTGCGACCCTTCGTCATCCCAGAAGCTGGAGCGCTCGGGAGCATCCGCCTGTGAATCGCGGATAAAAAGCCCGCGCTCCGCGACCTCGTTATAGCGCGGATGGTCCTGCAGCAGGCAGGGCTTAATATTGGCGGCGAGCTTCAGTCCGGCATCGTGGAAGGCCTGGCTCATCACCTTCGGCTGCGGCACCTTATCGTTGTTCCAGTTAAAGACGTAGCGCTTGCCGTCAATCGAGGTATAGCCGGAAGAGAGCTGGAACGAATCGCACGGAATGGCGTGTTCATCACACAGGCGGATGAAGTTCATCAGCTGGTTTTGCGCATCCGGCGCGTCGGTGTAGTGCATCGTCGAACCGCTGTAGCCGAGACTCCATTTCGGTCCGAACAGCGTTTTGCCGGTCAGGCGTACGAATGCTTTGGTGATATCCAGTACCCGTTTGCCGGAAAAAAGATAGTAATCGATGTCGCCGGCTTCCGCCTGCCAGCGGCGATAGGCGGTATGGTAATTATCGATTTCGTTGCCGAGATCCAGCCAGCAGCTGCTCAGGTTGTCGTAAAACAGACCGTAGCTGACATCGCTACGCTGCGCGATGGTAAACGGAATATGTTTGTACAGCGGGTCGGTGCTCGCCGCGTTATAGCCCATGGCGTCGAGGTTACGCATCTCATAGCGCTTCCCGTTACGCTGCAGATCGCCGGCTTTTTCGCCCAGACCGTAGAAGCGTTCGTCTTTGCGTCGGCTCAGGTAGTGGGCAACGCCGTCGCCGTGGGCATTCGCCAGGTAGGCGCTGGTGGGGCGGTCGTTAACCAGCGGCTGCCACTCGCCGGCCTCATCGCGATAGCTCCATTCCAGCCACAGCGGCTGGTGGACGGTGACGCGCAGCTGGTCGGTGGCGATGCTCAGGGTATCGCTATGCTCCGTGAGCTGCCAGGCGGGGAGGCTAAAGCCGCTCAAATCTTCGCGCGGGCGTCCTTCCCACGGCACGTCCTGCTGGGGAGCGATACTCCAGGTGCGATCCAGCGCCAGCTGGCCGTGCCGCTTTAGCAGCACGCGGAACATATTCTCTTCCAGCACGTACAGACACAGGGTGTGCTGGCCGTCTACGATCAGCTCAACGTGGTGGTCCAGCCGTTGGTGCAAAGTCCAGTTTTTCAAAGTCTTCATTTTTTACATCCACTCTCAGGCGCGTTTTGCGCGACGTTCAGCAATAAATGCCACCAGGAATACCGCGCCAATCAGGTCAAAGAACCCCATGGCGATAAATAGCGGGTTGAAGCCGATTTTGTCGGCGGTGACGCCAATCAACAGCGAGAACAGAAAGCTGGCGATCCAGGCGGCGGAGCCGCGCATCCCGTTCACGGTCGCCATCTGTCCTTTATCGAACGACTCCACCACCAGCGCGCTGAGCATGCAGGAGATGATCTGGTGGCCGAAGCCGCCTATCGAAATCAGCACGATGGTGATATAGGGATCGCGGGTGATCGCCACGGTGGCGAGCGAAATCATCAGGAAGGCGCCGGTGACGGAGCTGGCGACCACCGAGTTCACCCGCGAACAGCCGAACCAGCGGGTATATAGTTTGGTCAGATAGCCGCTGGCGACGCTGCCGAGGTCGGCCGCCAGAAACGGCAGCCAGGCAAACATGGCGATTTGTTTTAAATCCATGCCGTGCTCTTTCGCCAGGTAGAGCGGTACCCAGAAGCTCAGCACCGCCCAGGCAGGCTCAGCCATAAAGGCCGGAATGGCGATACCGTAGAAGCGCTTGTTTTTCGATACGGTTTTCAGCGCGGTAAAGAAGGGCAGTTTGACCGGTGGCGCTTCATTGTCCTGCTGGATCAGCGCCAGCTCAGCTTTACCCAGGTTAGGGTGTTTTTCCGGGTTATGATAGAACGCCCACCACAGCACGACCCACAGCAGCGCCAGCGCGCCGGTGAACATGAATGCCCCCTGCCAGCCGAACGAAGCGTGTGCGAAGTAGATAATCGGCGGCGCCAGCATGGCGCCCACGGAGAAGCCGACGCCCGCCCAGCCTGCCGCGATCGGCCGCTCGGATTTTGGAAACCACTCACCCAGCGTTTTGGCGTTGGCTGGCGTCGCCGCCGCCTCAGCGCCGCCCATGAAAAAGCGCAGAATCGCCAGGTGCAGCCAGCTCCCCGCCCCGGCATGGGCGATGCAGGCGATGGCCCACAGGGTGGCGCAGATCATAAAGCCGAGCTTGAGGCCAATAACGTCGATAAGCCAGCCGCAGAGCGGCTGGAAAATGGTGTACGCCAGCTGAAAAGCGCCGACTATCCATGAGTACTGTTCAGTGGTAATACCCAGGGAGGTTTTTAGTTCCGGGGCGATAATCCCCAACGAATTACGCGTGATGTAGTTAACGGTGACGCCGAGTAAAAACAGCACCAGCATCCACCAGCGCAGGTTCTTCACTATGCGGCGCGATTTACTGACCGCCATATCATTATTGAGGCCTTGGCTCATAGAACTCTCCACGAGACATGTAGTAGGGAAAATTGACCAACCCGCTTGCTGAGTTGTCGCTAAAATTTTCTATTTCGTTGTTTGTTAAGGTTGATGTCTCGACACTATTGGTTGACTAATCTCAAAGGTGTTGGACCAATTCAGGCTAAGGGAGAATGCGAGCGGGCAATAGCGACAATTCTGCAAATATTTTCATGGGACGATCCAGATCGCAGTATGACATCGCCAAATCGCTTAAAAATATTCACATTCTCAATATGAAAATTTTTTCATGAGCAAAGTAGAGCGCGATCACAAAATGGACAAAAAGCTGAAAGTGAGCGAAATCGCGGCGCGTACCGGGCTGTCGGTGAGCACGGTATCGCGGGTGCTGGCGGGAAAAGCAAATACCAGCGCCAGGGCTCGCCAGAGGGTACTGGATTGCGCCCGCGAGCTGGGCGTGATGGAGGGTATCGCCGCCGGGCGAATGCTGCTCAATAATCTGGTGGTCTTTGCCCCTCAGCGCGCTTTCGATGAACGCACGGATATTTACTACTATCGGGTGATTCAAAGCATCAATAGCGCCCTTATGCCGCATGAGGTACACCTGCGCTATTGCGCGCTGGAAGAGAACGACAGCGATGCCAATTTGTTTTTGCAGCGCATGCATGAAGCATCGACCCAGGCCGCGATTTTACTGGGTATCGACGATCCGCATATTCACGATCTGGCGGCCGATCTGGCGAAGCCCTGCGTGATGATTAACTGCCACGACGCGGGAATGCGTTTACCCTCCGTGGCGCCGGATCATCGGCTGATCGGCCAGTTCGCCGCCCGGTATCTATTTGAGATGGGGCATCAGGCGATCATGAACGTGATGTGCCTGCGCCGCTATACCATGGAGCTGCGTCTGCTGGGCATTAAGCAGGCGTGGCGGGCGCGTAATCTCCGTTTCGTTGACGGCAGGGATTTACTCGCTGTGGCCAACTTCAGCGCCAGGGATACCGAGGAAAAAGTCGGGGAGTGGCTGGATCAGCGCGGCGATGGCCCGCTGCCGACGGCATTTCTGGTGGGCGGTGATTTTATGGCGGCAGGCACGATCGCCGCATTACAAAAACGCGGTTTGCGCGTCCCGCAGGATGTTTCCGTCATGAGCATCGACGGCTTTAACCTGGCGGCGATCCAGGATGTACCGCTAACCGCCGTCCACGTCCCACGCGATGAATTAGGGGCCGAAGCGGTACATCTATTACAGCAGAGACTGATCCGTCCCGATGCGCCGCACGGCGCGTTACTCCTGCATGGGACGCTGGCAGTACGCGATTCGGTACGGCGGATACGCGCCGGTAACCGCCGTACCGCCGTTGAAGCGAAGGGGCTATATGATGATTAATTCGCCATCCCCAACGCGCGCTTACCGTGGATATTTAAGTCATCCAGCGTAAAGCGGCCTTCCCAGTCGCTTTCATAATCCTCGCGGGGGAAATCTCCCGGCGAAGCGCCGCGCGCCAGCGCCGCTTTGACCTTCTGCGCGTAGGCGAGGTTTTTCTCGCACATTGGCGCGGCGGGAATATACATCACGTTGCCCCAGCCCTGCTGATTTTCCACCGGCGCGACCGAGTGGATCACGTCGCAGTGCCACCATACCGAATCGCCCGCATTCAGCGCCGGAATAGAGCTTAAGGCTTTGATCAGCAGCGGGTGCCATTTTTCCGAAATCGGCAGCACCTTGCCCGGCGCGACGCCGCACAGCTCATCTTCCGGGACATCATCGAGCAGCGGACGCAGCAGCACGTAAGCCATCGCTTCCGGGATCGGCACCACGTGCAGCAGGCCCTGATCGGGGATCATATCGGAGAGCGCGGTCCACCCCTGGAAGGTGCGGAACACCGAGCATTTGGTGGTGTTGTCGACCGTATACTCTTCGACTTCGGTGCGGTGTGCCGCGTCCCACGGGTCGTAAGCATCAATGTTGCCGTTAAACACGTCGGCAAACACTTTCTGATAGGCCGGCAGCAGCCAGCGCTCCAGGGCGCCGGAATCGGTATGCGCCCCCAGTCCTTTCGAGGTGGTTCCCGGCGGGCGGCGGCGAATGCGGTCCGGGTAAATGACGCTTACGTCCGGGTCGAACCACTGCTTGCCGTCGCGGTTAAAGGTCCACAGACGGTTGAGGAACGACTGCACGGCGGCCATTTCATCGCTCTGTCGCGCCTGCATCTGCGCCTGGGACCAGTAAATCGGATAGATTTCCGGGCGCGAAGCTTCCAGCGACCCGAAAAAGGTATCGCCGGGACCTTTATAAACGTCATCGAAATGGTTGCGGTCGAGATACTCGAGCATTGCGTTGTCCCACGCCAGCGCCTGTTCGCGAGAAAAATGGCCCTTGATAACGGCGCAGCCGCGACGTTTGATGAGCTCGCGCTGGGCTTCCGTGACCTGGCCCCGGGCAATATCGGCGAACGGGAGCGTCGGCCAGACGTCCTGACCGCTGGCCTTAAGGGCGTCAATCTCTTCCAGACGCGCGGCGATACGTGCCGTCAGCCGATCGAACACCGCCTGCACGTCGCCAATTTGCGCCCGAAGCTCCTGTTTAATCCGGCGGATGGCCGCTTTGGGGTCGGCGGGTAAAGTTTCACAGGTATGGGTAACAGCCATAATGACCTCTCATCTTTCATTCGAAAGTAATATATCTTACATATGATAATTTAAGTTAAAATTAAGTTAATGCAAGTTTAAAATTATGCGGAGGTGCACAAAACGGGAAGCCGGGGCGGTAAACCCCGGGTGTGGCGTTACTCGTTGAACGGGGCGGTGTGGTCGAGGACGGCCTGAATGACGTTCAGCGCGCCGTCGTGGTTGTTATCATCGGTGGCAAAACGCGACACCGCCTTGATGCTTTCGGCGGCGTTGGCCATCGCGAAAGAGTATTTCACCAGCTTGAGCATTTCCGTATCGTTAGCGCTGTCGCCAATGGCTACGCAGGCCTGCGGCGAGATGTTCCAGCGCTTCAGCAGGCGGCTGATGCCGTTAGCTTTATGCAGGCCGGGGATAATCAAATCGACGAAGCCGAAGCCGCTGGTGACCGGCTTCATGATGCCGTCCAGCGAGACGTGCAGTTTGTCGATAAGCTGCGGGATTTCGCTATCCGGCAGGTTCAGGGAAAACTTAAACAGCGTGTCGTCGATGTCATGATAGCTGCTAATGCGCTGCAGGCGATGGTAGTGCTTTGACATCAGGGTGACGAACGCCTCGGGCGCGCGCTCGCTGACGTAAGCGCTCTCGAGGCCGCAGGCGACGAAGTTGAGCTGCGGGTCTTTCAGCAGTTCGCCAATCACCACCTGGGATTCATGACGGGTGAGTTCGCCGTGGAACAGCTGTTGACCGCGTTCGTAAACCAGCGCGCCGTTCTCGGCAACAAAGGAGATTTGGTCGCGGATTTCCGGGAAAAAAGAGATCAGCTGGTAGTACTGGTTGCCGCTGGCGACAACGAATTCAATACCCTGCTGCTGGAGTTGCGCGAACTGCGCAAGAAAACGCGAGCGGTCATACTGCTTGGCGTCATTGAGAAAAGTTCCGTCCATATCGGTGACGATAACTTTAACGGTCATAACACATGCTCCTGGCTTAACTTCGACCAGTAACATTCTAATTACAATGTGATGGGGAGCACAAATTTATTTCGAATGAAAGTTTGCGTTCACCTCTGTGCAGCATAAAACCCCGGATTGCGGCGTAAACGCCTTACCCGGGCTACCGGCCCGCAAACGGCTTCGAACCTGTAGCCCGGCTAAGCGTAGCGCAAGCCGGGGGATGTGACTTACAGCGTATGCTCGGTACGGGCGATAATATCGTCCTGAGCATCCGGCGACAGGGCGGTAAAGAACGCCGAGTAACCGGCCACGCGGACCACTAAATCACGATACTGGTCTGGGTGTTTCTTCGCTTCCAGCAGCGTCTCGCGCGACACGATGTTGTACTGAATATGCCAGCCTTTGTGCACCTCGAAGAAGGTGCGCAGCAGCACCATCAGTTTCTGCTTATCCGACGCGTTCTCCAGCGTGGCCGGGTTCAGCTTCTGGTTAAGCAGTACGCCGCCGAGGATTGAGCCGGTCGGCAGTTTACCCACCGAGCTGATTACCGCTGTCGGCCCGAGATGGTCGGTACCGGAGGCCGGGCTGGCCCCTTCCGCCAGTGGCGAGTGCGCTTTACGGCCATCCGGCGTCGCCATGGTCTGCGCGCCAAACGGCACGTTGGCGGAGATGGACGAGGTGCCGGCGTAGTAGTTGCCGCCGATCGGGCCGCGACCGTAGCGCGGGTTATGATACAGCTTCAGCTCGTCGATATAGGTCTGGTAGGCGCGAGCCAGCAGCATATCCACGCTGTCTTCATCGTTACCGTATTTCGGCGCGCCGTTGATTAAGCGCTGGCGCAGCTGCTCGTGGGTCAGGCCTTCGAAGTCTTCAGCCAGCGCCTTTGCCAGCTCCTGCTGACCAATAACGCCCTGATCGAACACCAGCTTCTTCACCGCCGCCAGGCTGTTGCCGAGGTTAGCGATGCCGACCTGCAGACCGGAAACCCAGTCATACTTCGCGCCGCCCTGCTTGATGCTCTTCGCGCGCTCGATGCAGTCATCGACCAGCGCCGAGCAGAGAATATCGTGCACGTTCTCTTCCAGCATGGTGTCGACCACGTACTCAATCTCGATAGATTTGCGCGTGTAGTAGCGGATCTGCGTATCCCAGTCGGCCAGAACCTGTTCAAAGTTGTCGAAGTTGCCTTTTGACAGCGCATGTTCCTGCGGCAGGAAAACCTGGCCGCTGGTGGCGTCGCGGCCGCCTTCCAGGGTTGCCAGCATGACGCGGGCGAAGTTGATAAAGCTCATCCCGGTGCAGCGATAGCCCCATTTACCGCCGACGGCGGTTTCGATGCAGCCGATAGCGGCATAGTCGTACGCGTCCTGCGGCTCAATCCCCAGCTTGATAAATTCCGGGATGACGATTTCATCGTTGTTGAACGCCGGCATGCCGAAGCCGCAGCGGATCACCTGCACGCAGGCGTCGAGGAAGTCGTTGCTCATGCCCGCGTGATAGCGCACGCTGAGGTTAGGCTGAGTCGAACGCAGCCGACCGCAGGATTCCAGGATGGCGTAGGAGAGCGGGTTCACCGCGTCCTGCGCGTTGCCGTCAACCAGATTTTGGCCGCCGATGGTGACGTTCTGGTACAGCGGGCTACCGGCGGAAGCCTTAGAGTGCGAGCCGGAGCGAATTTTGTTCACTTCCAGCAGCTTCAGCCAGCAGCAGTGCAGCAGCTCAATGGCGTGTTCGCGATCCAATGATTGCGCCAGCTCAACGTCGCGGCGATAGTAAGGGTAGAGATACTGGTCCATACGGCCGAAAGAGACCGAGTGACCGTTGGATTCGATCTGCAGAATCAGCTGGATGAAATAGCACAGCTGCAGCGCCTGCCAGAAGGTTTTCGGCGGCTCGTGGGCGATAATATCGCAGTTTTCGGCTATCGCCAGCAGCTCGTCGCGGCGGGATTCGCGGCTCTCCGTCGCGGCCATATTGCGCGCCAGCCCGGCATAGCGCTTACAGTGGTCGCTGACCGCTTCCAGCACGATATCAATGGCTTTAAGGAACTGCTCGCCGTGCAGATCTTCCAGCACTGTCAGGTTAATGCGCGAACGGCGCTCGGCGACTTTCGCCCGCATGCCGTCGAGGCCTTTTTCCAGCAGCAGCGGATAGTTAACCGCAAGGTGAGCGTCGCCGGAGGTCATATTGCCTTCGGCTTTGATAATGCCGGTCGCCAGCAGCGCTTTTTGCTCGTCGGTAAACATGCCGTAGCAGCGATCCTGTACGGTTTGACCGCGCCACCACGGGCACACTTCATGGAGCACGCGTTTGTTCTCTTCGCTAACGGCAAACCCGGCGCCGGGGCGATCGGCGAGGTCGTCGATCTCTTTTTCGATCCAGCTAACGGTGTATTCCGGGAAGATAGGCGCCGCGCGAACTTCGCTGGCCTGGTTGCCGACGATCAGTTCATCGTGCTTAATCCAGATCGTGCGTTCCGCCAGGTGATGAGCCAGCGCCAGCGCGCGGCGTACCGGGATCGGCTTATCCAGGTGCTGCTGATAGGCTTCGGTATAGTGCAGGGCGCGCTCGGTACAAACCGGCGGCTTAACGATATGCACCAGCGCCATTTTATGCGCCTGAATGCGCGGGCTCAGAGTATCCAGTTTCAACGTTGTCATAAGGTTATCCTCGTAGAGTCGCCGTTAAACCTTTGCTCTGAGCATAGCGCTGCGCGAAGGCGAGCAGCTCGGGTGCAGCAAGCGGTTTATCCGGAGCGGTATAGGGCTGACTGAGTAATTGGTATTTATTCATGCCTAAGGTGTGGTAAGGCAGGAAGTGGATCTCGCCAACCTGTAAACGGTCAGCGGCAAAATTGGTAATGGCGGCAATATCGCTTTCGTTGGCGTTAAAGCCCTGGATCAGCGGCACGCGAATGATGATTTTCTTTCCGGCCTGCGCGACGCGCTGCAGGTTATCCAGCACCCGGCGGGCGCTGCCGTCCGTCCACTGCTGAAAAATCGCTTCGTTGACGTGCTTGAGGTCGGCGAGAAACAGGTCGATAAACGGCAAAGCGGGTTCGACGTATTTCCACGGCACGTGCAGGCAGGTTTCGACCGCGGTGTGGATCCCCGCGTTGTGGCTGGCCTCAAACAGCTGTCGGGCCAGTTCGGGATTCATAAACGGCTCGCCGCCGGAAAGCGTGACGCCGCCGCCGCTGCGGTCGTAAAACGGTTTGTCGCGCAGCACCGTGGCCATAATCTCTTCGACGCTTTTCTCTTCGCCGCACACGGTTAATGCCGTGGTCGGGCAGCAGTCGCGCAATTTGCCGATATGCGCATCGGTGAGCTTTTCGCGGTGGATAATCAGACCGTCCAGCTTGCGGGTAATCACCTCCGGCGCAGCCTGCTGGCAGAGGTCGCAGCCGTCCAGGCAAAGGCGGGCGTCATACAGCAAATCCGCCGTGCGGGCGCGGCTTTCCGGATTCTGGCACCAGCGGCAGCCCAGCGAACACCCTTTCAGGAAGACAACAGTGCGGATCCCCGGGCCGTCATGGGTTGAATAACGCTGAATGTTGAAGATCATGATTCACCCTCTTATTTGCATATGAAGATTAAATTACTTTCGAATGAAAGTTGTATTGATATAAATCAACAAGCAGAAAGAGGAAGGAGAATGAAGGTTAAAATGCCGCTGCGGGTCACAAAACATCCGGCGACAGTGCCGCCGGAAAAGGGTCAGGGCGTACCGCACACCTCGCAGTGAGGGTTACGCGGCAGCTTCATTTCGCGGAACTGGCAGCGCATGGCGTCGTACATGACGATTTTGCCGGTCGCCGGGCTGCCGTAGCGGGCCAGCAGCTTAATCGCCTCCATCGCCTGTAGCGAACCAATGGTGCCAACCAGCGGCGCCATGACGCCGGCTTCGACGCAGGTGAGGGCGTTTTCGCCAAACAGGCGGCTCAGGCAGCGGTAGCAGGGTTCATCTTCCTGATACGTAAAGACGCTGATTTGCCCTTCCATGCGAATCGCCGCGCCGGAGACCAGCGGCGTTTTATGGCGGAAACATCCGGCGTTGAGCTGGTTACGGATCGCGACGTTGTCGGTACAGTCGAGCACCAGATCGTGGGCGGCGATTTGCGCCGCCAGCGCCTCGTCTTCCAACCGCGCGTTGAGCGCCGTGAGCTGAACGTGGGGATTAATCCGCGCCAGCGCGGCGCGGGCGGAGTCGACCTTCGGCTGGCCGATGGTGTCGTCGCTGTGCAGCGTCTGGCGCTGAAGGTTGGAGAGCGAGACGGTGTCGAAATCGAGCAGGGTTAGCTGGCCCACGCCTGCCGCCGCCAGATACTGCGCGGCGGCGCAGCCCAGCCCGCCGAGGCCGACGACCAGCACGCGGGAGGCTTTCAGCTGCTCCTGACCGTCAAAATCGAAATCGCGGAGAATAATCTGCCGGTTATAGCGCAGCATCTCCGCATCGCTCAGCTCCACGCCCATTACAGCCCTCCGAACAGATGATTAAACGGCTCGACTTCCACCCATTCGCCCGCTTCCACGTTGCCGCGCTCGCGTTCGAGAACGATAAAGCAGTTGCCGAGGCTGAATGAACTGAAGATATGCGAGCCCTGGTGACCGGTGCTGCTAACCACCAGCTCGCCGTCGGGACCGCGCTGCAGCACGCCGCGCTGAAAATCGAGGCGGCCCGGCGATTTCTTCAGGCCGGAGGCGGCGCGAACGCGCAGGCGCATCGGCTGAGCTTGCCCGACGTTGCCGGACAGCTTCGCCAGCAGCGGCTGAACCAATTGGTAGAAGGTCAGCGTTGCGGAAACCGGGTTGCCGGGCAGGCCGCAGAACCAGCTGTGGTTGAGCTTGCCGAAAGCGAAAGGTTTACCCGGCTTAATCGCCAGCTTCCAGAAGCCGATTTCCCCCAGCTCTTCGAGGATCGCTTTGGTGTAGTCCGCCTCGCCGACGGAAACGCCGCCGGAGCTAATCACCACGTCGGCCTGCTGGTCAGCCTGAATAAAGGCTTCGCGCAGTTTAGCCGGGTCGTCGGGAATAATGCCGAGGTTAATGACCTCGCAGCCCAGCTCCTGCAGCATCAGGTGCACCGCCAGGCGGTTGGTATCGTAAATTTGCCCGTCGGCCAGCGGCTGGCCCGGCAGCTGGAGCTCATCGCCGGTGGAGAAGACTGCCACCCGCACTTTACGCACCACCTCAACCTCGGCAATCCCCAGCGAGGCGATGACCGGCAGCTCGGCGGCGGTCAGGCGGGTACCTGCGGGGAAGACGACCGCGCCGTGGGCGATGTCTTCGCCAAGACGACGAATATTCTGCCCGTTTTTCACCGGGGCGAGGAAGCGGATACCCTCATCGGTTTGTTCGGCCTGCTCCTGCATCACCACCGCGTCGCAGCCTTCCGGCACCGGCGCGCCGGTCATAATGCGGATACAGGTGCCCGCGGGCCAGACGCCGTCAAAGGGTTGACCGGCGAAGGCCTTGCCGGCCACCGGCAGCGCTGCGCCCGCGGTGAGATCCGCCAGGCGCACGGCGTAGCCGTCCATCGCCGAGTTATCAAAACCGGGAACGTTAAGCGGCGAAACGAGATCATGGGCGGTCACGCGCGAAAAGGCCTGCAACAGCGGTACGGTATCCGTCGCATTCAGCGGCGTAATACGAGTGAGCATCTGGGTCAGGGCTGTGTCGAGCGGCATCAGTCCGGCGGTAAAATCCATGGGTTTCTCCTGCGGGCAAACATCGAAAACGCCTATTATACCTTAAATAATTCGAGTTGCAGGCAGGCGGCGACGTAGGGAATCCCCGGGAGCTTACTTCAGTAAGTGACTGGGGTGAGCGAGGAAGCCAACGCACATGCAACTTGAAGTATGACGGGTATATGGCAGAAAAGAGAGGCGGGCTATATCCCACCTGGGTACAAGCTTTACATCACCGTCCGCTCTTTCTATATTCAAAAATTGTATAGGACAGTCAGCACGATAATGATATTTATACACTTTATCGTTAAGGAATGGCGCAATGGGTAAGGCGGTTATAGCAATTCACGGCGGGGCCGGGGCGATTAGCCGCGCGCAGATGACGCCGGCGCGCGAGCGGGAGTACGTGGCGGCGCTGTCGGCGATTGTCGATAGTGGACAAAAAATGCTGGCTGCCGGGGCCAGCGCGCTGGATACGGTCACCGAAGCGGTCCGGCTGCTGGAGGAGTGCCCGTTATTTAACGCCGGTATTGGCTCGGTATTTACCCGCGATACCCGCCATGAGCTCGATGCCTGCGTGATGGATGGTTACAGCTTACAGGCGGGGGCCGTGGCCGGGGTTCAGCATTTACGCAATCCGGTGCTGGCGGCGCGTCTGGTGCTGGAGCAAAGCCCGCACGTGCTGTTGATTGGCGAGGGGGCGGAAGCGTTTGCCGCTTCCCGCGGTATGGCGCGGGTCGATAACAGCCTGTTTTCGACTCCCGAGCGTTTGCTGCAGCTGCGTCAGGCGCAGGAGGGCGACGATATCGTGCTCGATCATCACGCCGCGCCGCTGGATGAACGGCACAAAATGGGCACCGTCGGCGCGGTCGCGATGGATCTGGCGGGCAACCTCGCGGCGGCGACCTCCACCGGCGGCATGACCAATAAGCTACCGGGACGCGTCGGCGACAGCCCGCTGCCCGGTGCGGGCTGCTATGCCAATAACGCCAGCGTCGCCGTTTCCTGTACCGGTACCGGCGAAGTGTTTATACGTACGCTCGCGGCCTACGATATTTCGGCGCTGATGGAGTATAGCCAGCTCAGCCTGCAGGAGGCCTGCGAAAGGGTGGTGATGGAGAAACTTCCGGCGCTGGGCGGCAGCGGCGGCCTGATCGCCATCGACAGAGAAGGCAACGTGGCGCTGCCGTTTAATAGCGAAGGCATGTACCGGGCCTGGTGTTATGCGGGCGATACGCCCACGATTGGTATTTATCGCGAATAAGAGGAAAGGGCGTTGCCGCATAGTCAAGAAATCGATGCCGATGATGTTCTGCAGGTGCGCGGCCTGAACGTCGTGTTCAATCAGCAGCAGCAGGCTTTTTCCGCCGTCCGCGACCTGTCGTTTACCCTGCGGCGCGGCGAGACGCTGGCGATTGTCGGCGAGTCCGGCTCCGGGAAGTCGGTGACGTCCCTGGCGCTGATGCGCCTGCTCGACCAGGCGGTCAGCGAAGTGCGCAGCGATGCGCTGCTGCTGCGTCGTCGCAGCCGGCAGGTGATTGAGCTGAGCGAACAGTCTGAAACCGAGATGCGCGGCGTGCGCGGCGCGGATATGGCGATGATCTTCCAGGAGCCGATGACGTCGCTGAATCCGGTCTTCACCATCGGTGAACAGATTGCCGAATCTATCCGCTTACACCAGGGCCTGAAGCATGATGAGGCCCTGCGCGAAGCGAAGAAAATGCTCGATCAGGTGCGCATTCCGGAAGCGGAAGCCATGCTCTCGCGCTATCCGCATCAGCTTTCCGGCGGGATGCGTCAGCGGGTGATGATCGCCATGGCGCTCTCCTGCCGACCGGCTGTGCTGATTGCCGATGAACCGACCACCGCGCTGGACGTGACTATTCAGGCGCAGATTTTACAGCTGATTGCCGTCCTGCAAAAAGAGATGGCGATGGGCGTTATCTTTATTACCCACGATATGGGGGTGGTCGCCGATATCGCCGACCGCGTGCTGGTGATGTATCGCGGCGAAGCGGTGGAAACCGGCAGCGTGGAAGAGATTTTCCGCGCGCCGAAGCACCCGTATACTCAGGCGCTGCTGGCCGCGGTGCCGCGGCTGGGGGCAATGCGCGGCACTTCGCTGCCGCGCCTCTTCCCGCTGTTAAACCAGAGCCCGTCGCCGGAGGGGCAGAACACCGTTGTGCCCGGGGAACCGATCCTGAAAGTTCGCGATCTGGTGGCGCGCTTCCCGCTGCGTAGCGGCATTCTCAACCGCATTACCCGCGAGGTGCATGCGGTCGAAAAGGTCAGCTTTGATTTATGGCCCGGCGAAACCCTGAGCCTGGTGGGGGAGTCCGGCTGCGGTAAATCAACGACCGGCCGGGCGCTGCTGCGGCTGGTGGAAACTCAGGGCGGCAGCATCACCTTCAACGGCCAGCGGATTGATACGCTGACGGGCAGTAAGCTTCAGGCGCTGCGCCGCGATATCCAGTTTATCTTTCAGGACCCCTACGCTTCCCTCGACCCACGGCAAACGGTGGGCTATTCGATTATGGAACCGCTGCGCGTGCATCGGCTGCTGGAGGGCGATGCCGCTCGTGAGCGGGTCAGCTGGCTGCTGGAACGCGTCGGGCTGGAGCCGGAGCATGCGTGGCGCTATCCGCACGAGTTTTCCGGCGGCCAGCGGCAGCGCATCTGTATTGCCCGCGCGCTGGCGCTCAATCCGAAAGTGGTGATTGCCGATGAGTCGGTATCGGCGCTTGATGTGTCGATTCGCGCGCAAATTATCAATCTGATGCTCGATCTACAGCGTGAGATGGGTATCGCATTTCTGTTTATCTCCCATGACATGGCGGTGGTTGAGCGCATCAGCCACCGCGTGGCGGTGATGTATCGCGGGCGCATTGTCGAGATCGGCCCGCGCCGCGCCGTGTTTGAAAACCCGCAGCACCCCTATACCCGTAAACTGATGGCCGCCGTTCCGGTGGCCGATCCTGCGCATCGTCGTCCGCAGCGCGTGCTGCTCTCAGACGAGCTGCCGGGCAACATCTTCAAGCGGGGCGAAGAGGGGATCAGTACGCCGTTACAGCAGGTGGGACCGGGGCACTTTGTCGCCAGAGAGCCCGCCGCCGACGTGCTGGCGCGCTAACAACGACACCAATAATGCAGCATTTCAGGAGAACAACATGACTCAACGCGTTTCAGGCAAATGGCTGTTGGCGCTGGGCGTCGCTTCGGCGCTGACAGCGGCTCCGGCCTTTGCCGCAAAAGATGTGGTGGTGGCGGTCGGCTCTAACTTTACGACCCTCGACCCGTATGATGCTAACGACACGCTGTCGCAGGCCGTCGCGAAGTCCTTCTATCAGGGGCTGTTCGGCCTTGATAAAGAGATGAAATTGCAAAACGTGCTGGCGGAAAGCTATACCGTTTCCCCGGACGGCCTGGTGTATACCATTAAGCTGCATCCGGGGGTGAAGTTCCAGGACGGAACCGAGTTCAATGCCGAAGCGGTTAAAGCGAACCTCGATCGCGCCAGCAATCCGGAAAATCATCTCAAACGCTATAACCTGTATAAAAATATCGCCAGCACCGAGGCGGTTGACCCGACAACGGTGAAAATTACTCTCAAACAGCCTTTCTCGGCGTTTATCAATATCCTGGCCCACCCGGCGACGGCGATGATTTCTCCGGCGGCGCTGAAGAAATATGGTAAAGAGATTGGTTTCCATCCGGTTGGCACCGGCCCGTACCAGCTCGACACCTGGAATCAGACCGACTTCGTTAAAGTGAAGAAGTTCGCCGGTTACTGGCAGCCGGGGCTGCCGAAGCTGGACTCCATCACCTGGCGTCCGGTCGTGGATAACAATACCCGCGCGGCGATGCTGCAGACCGGCGAAGCGCAGTTTGCGTTCCCGATCCCTTACGAGCAGGCGCCGCTGCTGGCGAAAAACAGCAAGCTGGAGCTGGTGGCCAGCCCGTCGATCATGCAGCGCTATATCAGCATGAACGTGACGCAGAAGCCGTTTGATAACCCCAAAGTGCGCGAGGCGATTAACTACGCCATTAACCGTCAGGCGCTGGTAAAAGTCGCCTTTGCGGGCTATGCCACCCCGGCGACCGGCGTGGTGCCGCCGTCAATTGCCTACGCTGAAAGCTACAGCGCCTGGCCGTACGATCCGGCGAAGGCCCGCGAGCTGCTGAAAGAGGCGGGCTATCCGAATGGATTTAGCACCACGCTGTGGTCGTCGCACAACCACAGCACGGCGCAGAAAGTGCTGCAATTTACCCAGCAGCAGCTGGCGCAGGTGGGCATTAAGGCGCAGCTGACGGCGATGGATGCGGGCCAGCGCGCGGCGGAAGTGGAAGGTAAGGGGCAGAAAGAGAGCGGCGTACGCATGTTCTATACCGGCTGGTCGGCGTCGACCGGAGAAGCGGACTGGGCGCTGTCGCCGCTGTTCGCGTCGCAGAACTGGCCGCCGACCTTGTTCAATACGGCTTTCTATAGCAATCCCCAGGTGGATAAAGACCTCAACGACGCGCTGAAAACCACCGATGCGCAGGAAAAAACGCGGCTGTATAAAGACGCGCAGGATACCATCTGGAAAGAGTCGCCGTGGGTGCCGCTGGTGGTAGAGAAACTGGTCTCGGCGCACAGTAAAAATCTGACCGGATTCTATATCCAGCCGGATACCGGATTTAGCTTTGAACAGGCGGATCTTAAGTAGATAGCTGCGGGTCCCCGGGCGCAGGCTGCGGGGACTTCGCGCAAGGAGAAGCATGCTCAATTATGTGATTAAACGCCTGCTGGGGCTGATCCCCACGCTGCTGATTGTGGCGGTGCTGGTGTTTCTGTTCGTGCATATGCTGCCCGGGGACCCGGCGCGGCTGATTGCCGGGCCGGAAGCCGATGCTCAGGTGGTGGGAATGGTGCGCCAGCAGCTGGGGCTCGATCGGCCGCTGCACGTGCAGTTCTGGCACTATATCAGCAATATTGTGCAGGGGGATTTCGGTACCTCGATGGCCTCGCGTCGCCCGGTAAGCAGCGAAATCGCCAGCCGTTTCATGCCCACGTTCTGGTTAACGCTCGCCAGCATGAGCTGGGCGGTGATCTTCGGTATGGCGGCGGGGATCGTGGCGGCAGTCTGGCGCAACCGCTGGCCGGATCGCCTGGGAATGGCGCTGGCGGTAACCGGCATCTCGTTCCCGGCGTTCGCGCTCGGCATGCTGCTGATGCAGGTCTTTTCCGTTGAGCTGGGCTGGCTGCCGACGGTGGGTGCCGACAGCTGGCGCCACTATATTCTGCCTTCGCTGACCCTGGGCGCGGCGGTGGCGGCGGTGATGGCGCGCTTTACCCGCGCCTCGTTCGTCGATGTCCTGCATGAAGATTACATGCGTACCGCGCGGGCAAAAGGCGTCAGCGAAACGCTGGTGGTGCTCAAGCACGGCCTGCGCAACGCGATGATCCCGGTGGTGACCATGATGGGGCTGCAGTTCGGCTTTTTGCTCGGCGGTTCAATCGTGGTGGAGAAGGTCTTTAACTGGCCAGGCCTCGGGCGTCTGCTGGTGGACTCGGTGGAGATGCGCGACTATCCGGTGATTCAGGCGGAAGTTCTCCTGTTTTCGCTGGAGTTTATTCTTATTAATTTAGTGGTGGACGTGCTGTATGCCGCCATTAATCCGGCTATCAGGTACAAGTAAGGTGCGATTGCTCAACTGGAGAAGACAAGCGGCTATCAACGCGATGCCGGGGATTAAACCCGGGCAGATACGTACCCCGTGGCACGAGTTCTGGCGGCGGTTTCGCGGTCAGCCGGTGGCGATGGGAGCGGGGGTATTTGTTCTGCTGCTGATTGCGGTGGCGATTGTGGCGCCGTGGATTGCGCCGTTCGACGCGGAAAACTATTTTGATTACGACCGGCTCAACGACGGACCGTCAATGATGCACTGGTTCGGCGTTGATTCGCTGGGGCGGGATATCTTTAGTCGGGTGCTGGTCGGCGCGCAGATCTCGCTGGCCGCCGGGGTACTGGCGGTATTCATCGGCGCGGCCATCGGCACCGTACTTGGGCTACTGGCCGGGTATTACGAAGGCTGGTGGGATCGCATCATTATGCGTATCTGCGACGTGCTGTTCGCTTTCCCGGGGATTTTGCTGGCAATTGCGGTCGTGGCGGTAATGGGGAGCGGGATGTCGAACGTCATCATCGCGGTGGCGATCTTTTCGATCCCGGCCTTTGCGCGTCTGGTGCGCGGCAATACCCTGGTGCTTAAGCAGCAGACCTTTATTGAGTCGGCGCGCAGCATCGGCGCCAGCGATGCTACCATCCTGTTTAATCATATATTGCCCGGAACGGTATCATCGATTGTGGTCTACTTTACGATGCGTATCGGGGTGTCGATTATCTCCGCTGCCAGCCTGTCATTTCTGGGGCTTGGCGCGCAGCCGCCGACGCCGGAGTGGGGGGCGATGCTCAACGAGGCGCGGGCGGATATGGTGATGGCGCCGCACGTGGCGCTGTTCCCGGCAATCGCGATTTTTCTGACGGTGCTGGCGTTTAACCTGCTGGGTGACGGCCTGCGCGATGCGCTGGATCCGAGGATAAAAGGGTAGCGTTCGAGGATTGTGCAGCCCGGACAGGTGTCCGGGAAAGCACACCGCACGTTAATCCTGTGCGGTTTTGTCGCCCGGATAAGGCGCGCGAGCGCCGCCATCCGGGATAGGTTAAGCGGGCGGAATTAAACCCGGCTGCCCCACAGATCGTATTCGTCGGCGTGTTCGACTTTCACCCGCACAATGTCGCCCGGTTTGACTTTACTCTCACCGTTCAGGTAGACCGCGCCGTCGATTTCCGGCGCATCGGCCATGCTGCGGCCAATTGCCCCTTCTTCATCCACTTCGTCGATCAGCACCATAATTTCACGACCGACTTTCTCCTGCAGGCGCTCGGCGGAGATCTGCTGCTGCAGCTGCATAAAGCGGTTCCAGCGCTCTTCTTTCACCTCTTCCGGCACCTGATCCGCCAGCTCGTTGGCGGTCGCGCCTTCAACCGGGCTGTACTTGAAGCAGCCGACGCGGTCGAGGCGAGCTTCTTTCAGGAAGTCGAGCAGCATCTGGAAATCGTCTTCCGTTTCACCCGGGAAGCCGACGATAAAGGTCGAGCGCAGGGTGAGTTCCGGGCAGACTTCGCGCCACTGCTTGATGCGCGCCAGCTGGCGGTCGGCGGAGCCCGGACGCTTCATCATCTTGAGAATACGCGGGCTGGCGTGCTGCAGCGGAATATCGAGGTAGGGCAGAATTTTGCCTTCCGCCATCAGCGGGATCACATCATCGACGTGCGGGTACGGATAGACGTAGTGCAGGCGCACCCAGATACCGAGCTTCGCCAGCTCTTCGCACAGGCTAACCATACTGGTTTTGACCGGCATACCGTTGTGGAAACCGCTGCGATGTTTGACATCAACGCCGTAGGCGGAGGTGTCCTGAGAGATCACCAGCAGCTCTTTGACGCCGGCGTCGGCCAGGCGTTTGGCTTCCGCCAGCACTTCGCCAATCGGACGGCTGACCAGATCGCCGCGCATTGACGGGATGATGCAGAAGGTGCAGCGATGGTTGCAGCCTTCGGAAATTTTTAAGTAAGCGTAATGACGCGGCGTCAGCTTCACGCCCTGTTCCGGCACCAGGCTGAGGAACGGGTTGTGTTTAGGCTTCGGCGCGTAGTGGTGGACGTGTTCCAGCACCTGTTCATAGCTGTGCGGGCCGGTAATTTCCAGCACCTTCGGATGCACTTCGCGGATCTGATCTTCTTTTGCGCCCAGGCAGCCGGTGACGATCACTTTGCCGTTTTCTTTCAACGCTTCGCCAATCGCTTCCAGCGACTCCTGCACGGCGCTATCGATAAAGCCGCAGGTGTTAACGATAACCATATCAGCGTTATCGTAGGAGGGAACCACGTCATATCCTTCGGTACGCAGTTCAGTCAGGATACGTTCTGAGTCCACGAGGTTTTTCGGGCAGCCCAGAGAGACAAAGCCGATCTTCGGCTGAGGGGTGACATTGCTCATAGCTTAAAAAGTGTTCAATTATTGGGATGGTCAGGGCAGGGATTCTACAGAGATCGGCGGAAAGTTTATACTCCTTTTCTTGTTAGCCTGGCGATGTCCGTGTTTCTTTTTATCGGGATGATTATCCAGATTGTTAATCAAAATAAGGGAGTTATTCACCTTTTATCTTGCAACCCGGGGAAGTCGGTTTAGATCTGGTTTAACCTGAAGCGGTAAAATAGCCGCTGCTTTCAGTCTTTATTTTTATCAGGTTTCCCATGTTTAAAAAGTTGGGTGGTTTCGTCTGCGCGCTGGCAATGACTGGCGCGACGCCCGTTTATGCCAACGAGATGGCGTTATATTCGGTCAATACCGGTTCCTTTGTTTATCATATGACCGGCAATCACGGTCAATATAACGAAAAATTCAATAACCAATTTTTTTCCGTTGAGCGCAAGCTGTCAGCGGATTCAAAGTACAGCCTGTTGGCCGGCACCATGAAGAATAGCTTTGCCGACCGCTGCCTCTCTTTAGGAGCGAGGAGAGACTGGTACGCGGGGGCAAGCGGCTGGACGTTCAAGGGCGTCTATGCCTATACCGGCGAGTTTTTCTTTAAAGCCTTTCGCGATTGCGGGGATTCAGGCACCTATCGAACGGCGAAGAAAATCACCGGCGTCGGTTTCTCTCCCTATATTTATCATGGCCTGCAGTACAATTTTACCGATTATTTCGGCGTGGAAACGGGCATTATCGTCCCGGCCATATTTGTGATGAGCGTGCAGTGGAGCTTCCGCTAATTCGCCCGAAAAAGGCTTCCGGGCGAATTTTAATTAATGGCTTTGCGCAACGCCAGCGCCTGGCGCAGCCCCCGGCGCGGTCGGTTCTCTATTGTCGCGCAGCGTAAATATCGAGATCAGCGTAAACAGCCCGGCGATGCCGCCCAGAATATAATAGGTATGCGCGAAGCCGATGGTGTCGTACAAATACCCGGCCAGCGGCGAGTAAATCGCGGTGGCGATGGAGGCGACGAACAGCACCAGCAGGTAGACCGTCGAGGAGAGCTTGTTGTCGAAGTTGGCGGCGATAAATTTAAACACCGACACCAGAATCAGCGGTTTTTCCAGCGCATGCATCATTTTGACCGCGCCGATCCACACCGGGCCCAGCGGAATCGCGGAGCCGACGATACGCACCGACATGATCAGTCCGGCGATGATCAGTGCCCATTTCGCGCCGGTGCGGTTTACGAACCACGGCATCAGGCATAAAAACAGCGTCTCGCCGCATACCTGAATGGAGGCCAAAATGCCGTACCAGCGATTGCCTTCTTCCGGCGTCGGGAACTGCAGAGAAAAGTACTGGGCAAACTGCTGATCGTAGGTGTCGTAGATTTGCGTGACGAACAGGGTAAAGATCAGCAGCATCCAGAACTGGCCGTTCTTCGCCAGCTCCAGGGCATGCGAAACTTTCAGCGCGCTGGTTTTCTGCATTTCCGCTTCGGTCAGCTCGATTTTGGTCAGCATAAAACAGAGCGCGGCAATCACAATGGCGATACTCGCCAGCCAGAAGGCGAGGTTCGGATTGCTGTCGATATACTTGCCGACAATCCACGCGGCGGCGGCCCAGCCTAACGATCCCCACATTCTTACCCGGCCATATTCGAACTGGTAGCGCCGCGAAATTTTATCAATATACGAATCAATCACCCCGCAGCCGGAGTTAAAAATTATTCCCAGGTATACTCCGCCAAGCAGCGCACCCAGCCAGAAGCTGTGCACCAGCAGCGGCGCGTACAAATAAATAAAGAACGGGCCTACCGGTAGCAGCATGGCGACCAGGATCCAGATCAGCCGCTTTTTCAGGCCGAACTTATCGGAAATAAAGCCGAAGAAGGGCTGCATCAGCAGGGCAATAAAGGCGTTGACCGAGTAGAGCAGGCCGGTTTTCGTTGCGCTAATCCCGAGGTGCTGAGTCGTCCAGATCACAAAGAACGCCATGGTCGAGGACCAGGCGAAGAGATAGAGGAAATCGAAAAGACTCAACAAGATATAGTTTCTTTTGCCGGGCGTCATCATTTCAGTTCCTTCAAGCGATAGAGATAAAGGTTACAAACAGGATCGATATGCCTGCCGTTCTTATTGAATGTTATACGTAATACATTTTATTTGATGATATGACACCTGGCGGCATTTTCTGGCAACGTGAATTGCGCTAATTTGTGATCATTACTGCAATAAATGATTTTATATCCTACGGTTTGAATTTTTACTTTTATGAGAACGTATAACATTTGTGGCTTTCAAGAGATGATGTCGCAGGTGGGGATTTTAAGCTTCGTTGTAACATTGTAAAGGATGTTAATGACCTGAGAATTATTGATCTGCCTCATCGTTTTGTACAAAAAAATGACCATATTATGGTTGTGGTAAAGGACGACAGAGGAGGAACCGCGATGAGCGTTGACAGACTATATCGTAACCTGATGAATAAGCTGATTAATGCCAACATTGATCTCGATGCTTATTTACAGCTGCGTAAAGCAAAAGGCTATATGTCAGTCAGCGAAAACGACCATCTACGTGATAACTTGTTTGAACTGTGCCATGAAATGCGTCAACACGCGCCGCGCCTGCAGCACGTCGTTGCGCCGGAGGAAAAGGATGCCCTGCGGCTGGCGGGCGAAGCCGTCGCTTCCGCGGCGGTGTGCCTGCTGAGCGGACATCATGACTGCCCGTCCTACATCGCTGTCGACGTAGATAAGCTGGAAAGCTGCCTGGCGGTATTGCGGCTAAATATTCATAAATTGAATGATTCCAAGCCCATTACTCATGCCTGAGATCGGGGGGAGCCTGCTCCCCCCGATTAATGTTATGTAAAAATCCCTTCCCGTTTTCCCACGCTGGCTACCCTTATCGCATTGCTGACAAAAGGAGTATGCCATGCGCCAGACCATTACCCTGATGATAGCCCTTACCGCACTGTTGCTGCCTGCGGCTGCCCTTGCCGCCCGGGAGCGCGTAGAGGTGCTGCAGAACCAGCTTGAACACCCGTGGGCGCTGGCCTTTCTTCCGGACGATCGGGGCATTCTGATGACCCTGCGCGGCGGTGAGCTCCGGCTGTGGCAGCGGGAAAAAGGCCTCGCGCCTGCGATTTCGGGCGTACCGCAGGTCTGGGCCAACGGGCAGGGGGGGCTGCTTGACGTGGCGCTGGCCCCGGATTTCGCCCAGTCGCGCCGGGTCTGGCTAAGCTACGCCGAAGGCGGGAGTGACGACAAGGCCGGGACCGCCGTAGGCTACGGCCGACTGAGCGAGGATCTCCAGCGCCTGGAAAACTTCCAGGTGGTTTTCCGCCAGCAGCCGAAGCTCTCAACCGGCAACCATTTTGGCGGGCGGCTGGTGTTCGACGGCCGCGGTTATTTGTTTATCGGTCTCGGGGAGAATAACCAGCGTTCGACCGCTCAGGATCTCGATAAGCTGCAGGGAAAAGTGGTGCGGCTAACGGCTGATGGCAAGGTCCCGGACGATAATCCTTTTGTCGGCCAGGCTGGCGTCAGGCCGGAAATCTGGTCTTACGGTATTCGCAACCCCCAGGGGATGGCGATGAACCCGTGGAGCGATACGCTGTGGTTAAATGAACACGGCCCGCGCGGCGGGGATGAGATCAACCTGGTGCAAAAAGGGAAAAACTACGGCTGGCCGCTGGCGACGCACGGCATTAACTATAGCGGCCTGCCGATCCCGGAGGCCAAAGGCAAAACGCTGGAGGGAACCGAAGCGCCGCTGTTTGTCTGGGCGAAGTCGCCAGCGGTGAGCGGTATGGCGTTTTACAACGCCCCGACCTTCCCGCAGTGGCAGCACAGGCTCTTTATCGGCGCGCTGAAGGATACGTCGCTGATTGTCCTCAAGGTTGACGGCAATAAGGTGACGGAACAGGAGCGGATTCTGGGCGATCGCGGTAAACGTATCCGCGATGTGCGCGTTGGACCCGATGGCTATCTGTATGTCTTAACCGACGAATCCAACGGCGAGCTGCTGAGGGTGAGCCCGGCGGGCTAATATCAGGTGACCGGGATCATCACCACGTTGCGCCAGGCCTGGCGCTGGTTAATCTGCTGATACCAGCGCTGCAGGTGCGGGCGCGGTTGCCAGGTTTTCACGGTCTCCAGCAGGTTATAAATGAACGGCGCGACGGCGATGTCGCCGAGGCCGAAGGCGTCGCCTGATAGCCACTGACGGCGCGACAGTTCGTCATCGAGAATGGCGAACAGGGTCTCGCAGGTGGCAATACCGGCTTCAATCGCGGCGGGGTCGCGTTTTTCCGGCGGGGTTCTCACCAGCCCCATTAAAATCGGCCGATGGGCCGGCGAGAGCGAACCGTTGGCCCAGTCCATCCATTTCTCTCCCTGAGCGCGTTCGGCGGGCGACTCCACCCACAGGCGATCCTGACCATACTGCGCGGCCAGATAGCGGATAATGGTGTTGGATTCCCAGAGCACGATATCGGTCGTCTCATCTTTCAATAGCGGTACCAGCCCATTGGGATTCATGGCCAGATAGGCCGGATCGTGATTCAGACCGAACTCCAGGCCTGCCAGAATTTGCTGATACGGGAGGTCGAGTTCTTCCAGCACCCAGCGCACTTTCTTCACATTGGTCGAGTTATTTCTGCCCCACAGCGTAATCATATCCGCTCCTGCTTTTTATTTCGCCGCCGTTGCGGCGTAGTGAGCATTCATGTTGGAATAAAGTTAATATTCCGGCAAGTGATTTTATTTTGCTGAAATTAAACGCTTTTTATACCCACTACCTTGCGTTTGGGGCACCCTTGGGACAGAGCGTTAGAAAAACTACTATTCAGCATTTCCACCTGGTTACGGTCCATCTCTCCGATCCACTTCGAGTAAATCTCATAAACCATCTTCGCGTTCTCGTGACCCATCTGTCCGGCGATAAACGACGGGTTAGCACCGGCCGTTAATAGCCAGCATGCGAACGTGTGGCGCGACTGGTAAGGGCGTCTGCTCCTGATCCCCGCCTTCTTTAATCCAGCCTCCCAACTATACCCCAGAGACTGAGAGCCATAATACTTCGTTTCCCCGCGCCAGTTTTTGGGCGGGATAAACACGAACCGCAGTTTTTGTTGTTCAGTTAAACCATGTTCGCGGTGATGGAAAGTGATTTCGGTTTTGCTTAATGCGCCAGTTAGCTTGAATTGTTCGCGTAGAGCATTCAGCGCAGGTTCAAGTAGGGTTACAGTTCTGATCCCCGCTTCGGTTTTGGGTGGCACAAACAGGCCCTCATTCGTCTGGTTACGCCTGACGTAAAGCTCACCCTTATCAAGGTCCACATCCTCCCAGGCTAAAGCTGTAAGCTCTCCATGCCGAAGACCAGTAAAGATAGCTGTAGTCCAGAGCAAAACATACCGAGGAGATAACGTTTTTATGAAACCTTCGTACTCACTCTGTAGAAGCGGATCCGGGTCTCTCCTGGAGCGCTTAAGCATCTTTATACCTTCGTGAGGGGTATGCTCGATAAAGCCGCTCAGATTCGCCAGCTTGAGCAAAGCAGTCAGGTTGTTCATCAGGCCGTTGACCGTGGATACAGCGCGACCTTTTCTTTTAAGCCAGGGCGCGTGATCGCTAAAGGTGTTACCAGTTAATAGCGCGTTCCTGTAATTCAACAGGTCGGTATGCTGAATATCCGCAATATGCGTATTACTTCCAACAATAGCGCAAAGTGTTGCTATACGTGATTCTGCGCCTCTGTATGACGCAGCTGAGACCTCAAGCTTTTTGGCATTAAGATAAACTTTGCACAATTCGCCGAAGGTTTTAATTTTTTGTGTTGTGGTGAATTTTTTAAGCGCCTTTGATTCAGGGAAGTGCTCTGCATAGTCAAATTTGCCTTGCTGAATCTCACTCATAATTAAAGCACGGAGATTGCCCGCTTTTTTTATATTGCTATTTGATACAGTCCAGCCCCGCAAAACTTCGCGGCAACGTATGCCGCGATATAGAAAGCTAATTCTTATTCCTTTCCCATGCAGCTCTACGCCAGCAGGCATATTCATTATGTTTCCCCGACAAGCCTATTAATCCTGGTGTAGTTGTAGAGAAGCGTTACCCTTCCTTCTGAAGCTTTTGGATCTGGTGGGTGCTTCTTATAATGAATGCCCTCGATCCATCTCCCCTCCCGGTAAGATTTAATTTGCCGGGGAGTCATATACATCTTCGCTACAATTCCCTTTTCCATCACCCATTCATCTTCTTGAGTAATATCGGCTATAAATAACCTCATGGCCGGGAAACTTTAATCAGTTCCCCGGTTTAATGTTGATTATTGGAAATCAAACGCTGGATCCATCAAGATGATCAAACAAACTCCAGTATCTCGACCAGTCTGGCTGCGAATACTCTTCCGCTTCATCATCCCATTCGCCAGCAAAGGGGTCTTCACAGACCGAGGTTAGCCATAGCCCTATCGCCGGACAGTCAGGGTTTTTCTCGAATAATTCAGCGATAGCAGGCCAGTGGTTTACAGTGGCTTCATTTGGAGGGAAATCAGAAAGGTAAAGCCGGATGTATTCAGCTGCACGGGAGTAATGCTCCTTGAGGACATACATCCGGTCATATGTCATTGCTAATACAGCTCGGTGATGAAGAGGAATGTCCTCACGATTGGCCAGAGGCCATAGCTTATCGATACATGCCATATACCCATAAGGGACAGTTCTCAGATAACGGATAGCCATGTCGTTCCAGATTACGGGACCGCTGCCCCATGCATTGCGAAACTCTTCAGCAGTCTCTGATTTTTCGCCAGGCCAAACTCGTATTACTGTTGTGTAGCTCATCGTGAAGCCTCCGCACGAAGTGCGCTGTATGCGCGCAGTACGTGAGGTGTTTTCCCGGAAATAACCGTTTTTAAAATAAAGAATCCGCTGCTGTTATGGCGTACACTCGGAGCCAGAAACAAGGCTGTATCCACAGCGCGATTATGGCGGCGGAATTCGAATACCGTACTTGTGACAATCACGTTTGCTATTACACCTTTATCGTTAAATTCTATTTTCATATTTGATATCCCCTTCTGCAGGATTACTAACTGAAACTTATTTCATTTATTCCAGAGCGAAGGCCGCAATTGGGCTGTTGCTGGTCTGGTTGGTAATGAGTTTCGGAATGAAGATTTTGCGGCCGTAAGTGTTTCTTTCTTCTTTTGCTTCTCATTGCACACAGGGCAGTAATAGGCTTGCTTACGGTATGCACCCTTTCCGATGGGGCGATACTGCAACTCTTCGCGTGCAAAGGAGCCGCCGCAGCTGTAGCAGCGGAGTGTTTCGGTTTCCATATTTATTCCTGTATTAAGGTGTGTGGATACCTGCCATTTAAGGCATTAATTCATTTATTCGATAATTAAAATGAAACTTCGGTATTTACTTTATATTGCCCTGTAAGCAAGTCAGCATCTACGGAAATTAAATCTCCGTACAGGTCATAATTTAAAACAACATCACGAAATTGAAGCCCTGAAAGCGCATCCGTACGACCGCAAAACATACGGTCTTCTTCGTGCTTTGCTGCTTCATGAATATCCTTCAATGACGCCATGGCCTGAGCCCACATTTCGCCATCGCTATTAAAAAAAGCAATTGCAAGCTTGCCTTGTGCTGCCTTAACCGCAGGATTGTGTTTCGGTAAACTAGCCATTAAACACCCCCGTAACATGCAGAATTTTGATAATGGTCGCAGGCCAGGCAACAAGGCAGATGGCCAGAACAATAACCAGTGAACGAATGCCATTTCTGCTCATACTCCACCCCAGCAATGAAAGCTTACCGATGCGACCACAAATAAAAACGGAACAACCTTCAACCAGAACCGGCGCCATGCTGGCTTGTCTTCTTCTCTAATCATTTTCCCCCCTTAATTCAATAAATGACGTATTAGCTGACAACCTCTTCTGTAGGAAGGCCAATCATCCGGTTAAGGTCTTCCACTTTTAAAGCAGGAAGAGAGGCTCTGGCGTTATCGCTATTTTCCGGGATAAGCTCTTTGCATTCCGGCCATACTTCGATAAGGCGCTTTAAGGTGGTAACAGAGTTCAGCGCAGCCCATACAGTTGCTTCGATTTCCTTTGCTCTGGCATTCAGCTTTTGCTCTTCATTCATAATTTCATCAAAGCGCTTAGTTATTTCATGCTCAGCACCAAAAAGGCATAAATCACGGTTCGGCGTAAAAAGGAGAATATCCCCGCCTTTGGTGTCTTTACCGTAAGGACACCAACCAAGCTGACGCCCGGAGATGGATATATATATTGACGAAGATAGTCCGCTTGATAAGTAAATCGAAGTGCCGGAAGCGCGAAGCTCAGATAAAAGTTTATCCAGCTTTTCATACGCCTTATCAACCTTTGCTGTTTTCTCTGCGCCACCAAAAGCAAAGACGCGTGCATCCCTTGCCACTTCATGGCGCTTAACCTGCAAGGCTTCAAGTGCTGCAACAATCCCGGACTTTGTTAATGCGTTTTTAGCAATTTGTTCGCGGATTGCATTTGTTAATCGAATGGATGTCATTTTTTACCCTCATGCGTGTTGAGTACCTAACAGACCTTGCAATGCAGTGCCAGGTGCCTCCCGGTGATACCAGCCAGTTAACAACTGGTAACGACAGCTTCTTTTCCACCCCACTCTTTTTAGAAACGAGTGTTACCGCTTAACTGTGCCGCGTGCGCATAGCCGCATTCACTGCATTGCAAAGCCTGTTGATTTTTAGCCTTCAGGCGGCCAACCGAACGTTTAACCTATCGCACCGTTGTGTCGATAAGTAGAGAATACTACATAAAGTAGATTGGTCAACACCTAAAGTAGAAATAAATATCTACTAAAAGTTGTTTTTAACGATGTGGAGACACAAAAAAACCCAGCATTGCTGGGTTTGGTGTGGTTGTTTCTGATTTATTTTTTGTCTGGATCTGCGTACTCGCTATAGAACTCCAGGAGCTTCTTATAGCGAATCTCAAAGGCCAGAAGCATGTTGTTTGCTTCTGCATCAGGGAATTTTCTGAAGACTCGAATCAGGCGTTTCTCTTCATCGCTTAAGCTCGCGAATTCTGTTTCATCGCCCTTCTCTGGTTGGGTGAGGGTGACAGTCTCCGGGGCTGCGTTGGATTCAGCACTGTTTTCTACTGCCCCGTAGTCTAGCCAGGCTGGAGGCACGCTCAACCATTCCGCAATTCTCATCAGCTTTTCATCGCGCGGTTTTGCTGTGCCAAGCGTATACCGCCTAGCCATTTCGTAGGTGACCTGTCCCGCATGACTTAATTGCTTAACAGACAAGTTCTTTTTACTCATCTCTTGGTTAAGTCGATCTGCGAAGTCTTGATGCTTATTCGATTTTTCTACCATAGGTAGAAGATTACGGCAGAGAGTGTTTTTAGTCATTTCTATTTTAAGTAGTTGCATTTTATACTTTGTGTAGTATTCTCTACTTACCAACTCACAGGAGGTAAGAATGCCTACACCATACAAAAACATAACGGAGAAAGCCGTTAGAGCGATTGGGAATGTTTCCTGTGTCGCCCGCATGTTCGACTTTAAGTCGAGCCAGTCAGTAGCAAATTGGATAAACCGAAATTGCGTCCCTAGTGATCGCGTCATCCCACTCTGTCGCATGGGAGGGTGGGTAGTAACCCCTCATGAACTTCGCCCGGATCTTCATCCAACACCGATTAGTGGGCTTACGGAAGAAATTATCACCAAGCGGCAGAGGGAGTCTGATTGATGGAAATCAAACACGAGCACGTTGAAATGGTTCTGCTGGCCTGGGCTGCTGAAGTCGGACAGGCATACGCAGCCAACGCGATTACTGAAGAATACGTGCGCTCTGGTGGGACTGAGCTTCGTCTGGTTCCGGGTAAGGCGTGGGCCAATCAGCAAAATATCTTCCATCGCTGGCTAAAGGGTGAGACCGAACAGCAACGCGAGAAAATCCGTCTGCTGCTTCCGTCAATCCTGCGCGTTCTGCCGCGTGAAATCCGTCATCGTCTGAGCATCTACGACACTATCGAACGTCGGGCATTGCTGGCGGCCCAGCATGCCATCGGAACGGCTATTGATGCGCACGATGACGCTATTGAAGCCATTTACAGCAAGGCTTATCAGCCTGTCGCTGTTGAAGTAACGAAATACCACTGATTCCGGAGGTGACTATGTGTACCCAGTCTGCTGCTGAATTGATTGCTCGCCTGAAACGAGCGTATCCGGCGTATGAGCCGTCTGAAGGAGATTGTGCAGGCACTGGCATCCCTAAGGCCGGTTCTCGCTTCCAGCACAGGCACAAAGGCCACATGGTAACGGTACTCACAGCGACAGAGAAAGATGTTTCCTACAGCAAAGCCTGCGGGGCTATTGGCTGGGTGGGATTGAGAGAGTTTTTACGGCTACACAATGAGGTTTCGGAATGAACAATCAGGTGTTTGAAATTGTTCAGGCCATGTCGGGACAGGGGAACTGCATAACGATCCCCGGACCGTATCTGGATTTCTTTGCAGGAGACAGGCAGCAGCATTTGCTGGCGGCCATTCTGAATCAGCTGGTGTTTTGGTCCGGCAAGTCGAGTCTGGAAAACGGCTGGTTTTACAAAGAGCATGCAGCGCTTGCGAAAGAGGTTCGGGTTTTAGAGGGCGATGTGGTCCGAAGAGCTATCTACAAAATTACTGAGCAATATTTACCCGGCGTTATACAGGAAGAAATTCGTCAGGTTAACGGTACGCCGAAGAAGCATTACCGCATCGACCAGGAAGAGCTGATGCTCAAGATTTTCCCGTCAATACTGGATTCGGCACAAGTGCCGAATGGAAGCAAAATATTGAAAGTATTGGATTCGGCGCAAACGCCGAATGGAAACGGCACAAACGCCGAATCCTATCTCTATACAGATCTTAAAAGAACAGATCTTATAACAGATCTTAAAAACCAAGGCGGAGAGACTTCCCCTGTGGATAACTTTGCTGAAAAACATCCTGAAGCGGTGATTTTCAACGCTGAAAAAAGCCTTTGGGGCAGCGCTGAGGATCTGGAGTTTTCAGAGTGGTTTTATGCCCGCGTCGTCGAGGTACATGAGCGTGCTGCTGAATTCGACGGGACGATTTCAAGACCGCCAGAGCCAAACTGGACCTTCTGGGCGAATGAAATCCGGTTGCTTCGCGAACAGCAGGGCTGCACTCACGAGCACATGTACACGATGGTTGAACGCATTCAGAACAGCTGGTGGGTCAAGGACATTAAAACCGCAGACCGCCTGCGGAGCAAATGGCCTGAGGTGGCTGTGAAGCTTTGTCCGGCAAATCTCACAACCGGTGGCAACCTCGGTTTTAGCGGCAAGGTTCAGGCAGATATTCCTAAGGGTTTCAGGGGCTAAGGAGTTTTTCAATGAAAAAAACCAAATCCAAGAAAACACAATACAACGGTGAAATCACGATGATCGAATTTCTCAAAGCTAATTCTGATTTGACTACGCGTGAAATCGCCAATGCGCTGGGGCGCGGTATGTCGTCAGTGAATGGCCAGCTTCGCCAGCTGCATGGAGCGGGGCAGATTGTCCAGAGCGGCCTACGCAACGGCGCAGCCTTGTGGCGCTTTAACGACATGCCGTTTGGCTGTGCGAACCGTATCCGCATGATGTTTGAAAACCTCCTGAGGGAATGTCGCGGGGTTGCTCAATGAAATTACAGAAATGCCCTGATTGCGGCGCGGTACCTGAGTTTCACTGGAAAGATTATACGTTTGGCTCATGTTCAGGCGCCCTGAAATGCCCGTATGACCATTACCGAGTCCAGCACAGTTACTGGGCTGGTGGAAAGAACAAAGCCAGACATGCTCTGGAACAAAAATGGGTGGAAGCGGTGAATAAAAACGAGGTTAAAAATGGCTAAAGATTCGAAAGTGGTATACGGCGCCAGTGGCAAGACAAACGTTTTAACGTTCGAGCCTGAAAACCTTCATCTGGTTACCGACAAAACTCATCCGCTTTACGATGAGCGGGTCCACCTTCCGATCGACGAAGGGATGATACTGAACATTAAAGAGCTGGGCGTACTGGAGCCAATTATCGTCTGGAAAGACCCTGAAACGGGGCTCACCTGCGTGGTTGTAGGCCGCCAGCGCGTTAAACATACCATTGAGGCAAATAAACTCCTTCTTAAAGAAGGCAAAGACCCACTGTTTGTTCCTGGGGTCGTTAGGCGCGGGTCAGCAAATCAGATGGCTAAATACATGGTCAGCGAAAACGAAATTCGCCGACCTGATACACCGCTTGGCCGGGCTAAAAAAATGTCAGACGCGCTCGACCGCGGGCTCGATGAGGACGACATTGCAGTGTTGTTTGGCTGCAGCGTTCAGACCGTTCGTGCAACGCTCTCCCTCCTCGAGGCTACCCAGGCCGTCCGGGAAGCGGTGGAGTCTGGCACTGTTACCGTTACCCAGGCGCGTCAGCTTGGTACGCTTCCACCGGAAGAACAGCGGGAAAAAGTGAAAGAGATTGAATCTGCGACCGCTGGGACTACCGGCCATGAAAAAGCCAGGCGTCAGCGTGCTGTGCTGGGCGAAACAAAGCCACGTCTCAAATCACGCAAAGAAATCACAAAAGCCCTTGAAGGTGCCAGCGGTGAATACGCTGATGCTCTGCGCTGGGTACTTGGAGAGGAATCATTATGAGTAAAGTAGGCGATCATTTCTTTGAGTTCCCTGCATCACGTGGAACTCAGGGTGGTTCAATTGTCCTGATGCTGACTGTTCCTGCACGGACACTAACGAGAGTCCTCGCCAGCGATAACTACGGGGACACCCTTGATCGATCTCAGCGAGAACTGAACCCAGCCAGGGCGAAAAAGTTTTATCAGTATCTTGTTGAAGCATACGAAAACAAAGAGCCATTTATCATTCCACCGCTGGTAGGTAACTGCGATTCGTATGTTGAATTCGAAGAGTTCGGAAACACTAATGTCGGGGTGGACCGATTCCCGATGGATTCTGAGATTAAATTGTTTGATGGTCAGCATCGTGCAGCCGGTATTGCGGAGTATTGCCGCACCATTGATGAACGTAAGCGTGCAGCGAGAACCGTATTGACGGGGATGTGTTATTCAGTTGGCAGTGCTACGCGCCAGGGGAGTAGCTCGCTGACCCGGTTTATCGGCCAGTCAGCAATGACGTCAAGGACATAACGGAGGTAGCTTTCTGGCTCCACTCCGTTCAGTTTGCATGTCCCGATCAGGCTGTACAGCAGCGCTCCCCGCTCTCCTCCATGATCCGAACCGAAGAACAGGTAGTTTTTGCGGCCCAGGCTGACCATCCGTAGCGCATTCTCAGCTATGTTGTTATCTGCCTCGGCCCAGCCGTCGTCAGTATAGTAAGCCAGCGCCGGCCACTGGTTCAGTACGTACGTGAACGCTTTCGCCAGTTCTGAGTGTCGCGACAGCGTTTTCACCTTTTCACGCAGCCAGCTTTCCAGGGATTTCAGCCGCGGTTTAGCTTTTTGCTGACGTTCTGCAAGGCGTCGCTTCGCCGGCATCCCCCTTATTTCCGCCTCGATGGCATATAACTCACCGATCCGTTTCAGGGCTTCCTCCGTCAGCGCTGACGGGGTGCGAACGTGCACATCGTGGATCTTGCGGCGGGCATGAGCCCAGCAGGCAGCTTCCGTTATCTGTCCATTGCGGTACAGTTCGTTGAACCCGGCGTACGCATCCGCCTGCAGAACACCGCTGAAGCCAGCGAGATGGCTCTGCGGGTGGATACCTTTTCTGTCCGGGCTGTAAGCGAACCACACTGCCGGCGCCAGCTCTGACCCGGCGTTACGGTCGTCACGAACGTAGGTCCATAACCGCCCGGTCTTCGTTTTCTTATTACCTGGCAACAGCACCGGGACAGGCGTGTCATCAGCATGGAGCTTACCGTCAGTCAGCACATAGTCCTGAAGCGCCCCTTCCAGCGGTGACAGTAGCCGGCAACACGCATCCATCCAGCCCGACAGCAGTGAGCGGCTCAGCTCCACACCCTGGCGGCCGTATATTTCAGACTGGCGGTACAGCGGGGTGTGCTCTGCATACTTTGAACTCAGCACGCGGGCCAGCAGCCCCGGTCCTGCGATACCCCGCTCGATGGGCCGTGAAGGCGCGGGGGCCTGCACGATGGCATCGCACTGAGTACAGGCATGCTTTTCACGTACTGTCCGGATAACCCGGAAGGCGCTGCGCATCAGCTCCAGCTGTTCGGCGGCATCTTCACCCAGGTAACTCAGCGTACCACCACATTCCGGGCAGCATGACGCTGCCGGCAGCAGCCGTTTTTCGTCACGGGGAAGTGATTCAGGGAACGGTTTGCGGGTACGGGTCTGCCGCAGCGGGCGCTGCACGGCCGGGTCATCCACCCGGCCGGTAAGGGTATCGCTTTCTTTCTGCAACTGCTTAAGGTCGGCTTCCATCTGCGCGATACGGCGGGAGACTTTTTCGGAGCGGCTGCCGAAGTTCATCCGGCGCAGCTTATCCAGTTGCGCCTGCAGGTGATCTATTTCGCGTTCACGCTCGTTCAGCTTTTCCAGAAGGGCACGGTTCAGCGCCTCCTGTTCGGCAAGGAGACGTTTCAGTTCATCGATATTGTCAGGAAGTAAGCTGTTCATACCGGGTATATTACCTGGCTCATTCAGCGTCGACCAGGATAAAGAGGCCTACAACATAGTCAGTGACGTAAGCAGTCTTTTAGGCTGCCGCCAGTCGATACCTTCAAGGAGCATCGCCAGCTGTGCCGGTGTGAGGAACACTTTGCCATCCCGGGCTGACGGCCAGGCGAAGCGGCCGCGCTCCAGCCGTTTGGTCAGCAGACACAGTCCATCGCCGGTAGACCAGAGGAGCTTTACCTGACTGCCATTACGCCCACGGAAGATAAAAACGTGACCTGACATCGGATCGTCTTTCAGCGTCGTCTGCACCTTTGCCGCCAGGCCGTTGAAGCCGTTTCTCATATCGGTGATGCCAGCGACCAGCCAGATCTTTGTCCCTGATGGTAATGGGATCAACGTTTGAGCTCCCGTATCAGCAGGTTCAGGATATTTTCGCTGATGGCACCATTCAGACGGAGTGATCCGTGCCGGAACGTCACTTCACAGCTGATATTGAGTGATTCAGGTGCCGCAGCAGCTACAGGTTGTGACCGGGGGGAGGTTGCAGGGACAACATCTTCGGCATCAAGTGTTATCGGGAGCAGCTCAGGCACGTTGTTTTCTATTGTTGAAGGAGGACGTAGTTTTCCTTCGCGCCAGTACTGGCGCCACTTGAACAGCAAATTATCGTTGATCCCATGCTCACGAGCGAGTTGCGCTACGGAGATCTCTGGTCGATGCGAGAGTTCAACCATTTTGATTTTGAACTCAACGGGATAATTAGGGCTTTTTTTACGCACTGCGGTTAATGATTTCATGGATAGCGTCCACCATATTTGGTGTCCACTATCCTCTCAGGAATATCAGGATCTGCCAGACGGTGCTGAGACGACGCTTACTGATGAACCGATCCATGTCCCGATGATGCTTACTCTCCAGTTGCCACTGAAGACGCGCCAGCAGTTCTTCTCCGACATTAACAATAATGTTTCGAAACCTTCTGCGGCTATCAACATGGCCTATAACGGGCGCGATAAGAACGCGCAGGAGATGGTCAGCTTTATCAGTTCACATGACGTCTTTTCTGAAGTCACCGATTTTGAGCACAACGTCGTTCCCGCGAAAAGTGATAAGTGGGTGAGCTTCAAGGCCCTTAGTGATGCCACTGCAAAATTTTCAGGTTCATGTTCGCAAGATGATCTGGAGGGGTTGTGGAATGCCTGGCTGATGCTGACTGGTTTAGATGATATTCGCCGCGGTACGAATCAGGCCGAGTACAAACGCGAGTATATCCAGTTCCATGCTGTGATGATCAACGCCTTCGGCTACGCAGTGCAGAGGTTAAGCGAAGGTCGGGGAGTTCGCGGGGTCACGCTGATGATTGAGGACCTGGTAATGAATACCGGCATTGCCGATCGTGAAGATTTTTTCCTCATTTCATCTTGGGATGGTATTTGCGCCAGCTGCGAGAAAACAAGGCCAACGGTCATTGCGAATGTCTCATCTCAGAAAGCTGCAGCATCACGCCTGATGGATGCCATCGTGAATAAAAACATGTCTGTCAGTAACGGTAAGGAATCAGTCAATGGCCAATAACCAGTTAACAGATGAAGAGCTGCAAACGTTAATCATCGAGTTGCAGCAGACCGCTTACCGTCTTAACGGGACTAATTCTGCTTACCTGATGTCAGATGCGATAAAGCCATTGCGCGAGCTACAGGAACGCCGCAAGGCCGAGAGGGACAGCGAGCCGGTTGCGTGGACTG
>NZ_JBEAFH010000070.1:0-40444 GCF_040061575.1 Klebsiella sp. CB_Kp196 | reverse complement strand
CTTATGAAGACATTACTAACATCACGGTGTATTAATCAACGGGGAGCAGGTCAGCCTTTCAAGAAATCAGCGAATGTCTTTAAGAATAAAACGCCCTATCTTTCACATGAGGATGATGACGCATACTTTAAGAGTATTCGTGCTATCTTTGGTGCTCACCCTACAAATCTTAAAAATAGTGATGGTGAACGACTGTTTGCAAGCTGGCCTCATTTTCATGCTTTCAATGAAAATGATTTCACTATAAGCCTTTACAACAACACGCCAGGGAAAGATGATGTTATTTTCGGCATTAAGTTCGATGAGCTAATTACATATATTGAAGATAGGTATAAATATCTAACAAGCCTAAAGGGTTCCGTAATAGCAATACGTATAAAACATTACAGCACCCTATCCAAACAGATTATACCGTCTACTGATAACATTCATGCTGAGTTAAAGTTGCTTCTTTCAGAAGTTGCGGTGCGAGGTGATAATGATTATTACCGAATGGAAGTGGAAGAGTTAATAAAGCTGTTCGAGGGGAATGTTAAAGAGGCACATCTCAAGGATGAAGTTGACGTATTTTTAAGTAAACTACATCCAATTGCAGTAGAGATTAGATATAATCTTCAGGAAATGAATATTGAGGATTTAGCAACTAAGCATGGCGTGATGATTTCAACGCTTCCGAAAAATGCCCTGCATTACGTTCTTCAGAAAATGTTTGCTTGGCTCCACTCTGATAGATATGACCCAATGGGTGGCTTTTACTTGGACAAGTTAAATGAATATTCAGGCGGGCGATACAATTTTTGTTCTGAGGATGATGACAGTACAACTCTATTGAAGCTCCGGATGATGTTGCATTGGTATCATCAACAAAAAGAGGCTTAGCCACGAAAACAAGCAATACAGTTGGAAGTTCGTGTGACCTATGTGCTAGGTATTCTGAGACGACAGTGTGACCTGCTCCCTGTTGATTAACATAGGCTGACACTAGCAACGTCCTCTACTGGCACAGAGCGGACCGCTCCAAGAGTATGATGTCCGCTGTGAGCGAGAAGTGGACATCAGCCTAATTAGCACAACTGGACCGTTCTTTGCATCTCTAAATGTGTATGGTTTGGTTAAGCGGTATAATTAGAGTAGATACTCATCATCCCATATGGTGCCCATCTTCTTCAATGCTGCTTATACTAGTATAGGGCCTCGCTAAATGCCCTGACTTACTGATATGATACATTCTCCATATAGAAGGTATTTATGACTTGGCTCGGCATTCCATTCCCATCAAGCAATTCAAATTTTTTAGACTCAGGTATTTTAACACTAGGTAAATTACCAACTATAGTTGTGGATTCTGGGTTTGGTTGGGATAGCGTTTTTGCAAGTACTCTAGGTGCTATTATTGGCGCAGCTATTCCCGCAGCAATTTCATATTACGCAATTTCGAATAGTGCAAAAACCATGAAAACTGATCGCGATGAGCATGCTAAATATGCCCGAGAGCAACTCAGAGCACAACTTGTCTCATCAAGCAGACAAAATTGGATCAATGAACTAAGAGATAATGCAGCTAGATATATATCAGTAGCTAACAAATTAAATAATTTACAAATACTTATAACAAATGAATTTAGAAAGCACGATCAAAAAGATGATTCTTATTATCGTCAGATTCGAATGGATGCCACAAATATTAAAGGTGATCTAACTTTCCTTAAAGCAAAAATTGAAATGTTACTCAACCCTCTTGAAAATGAGTCTATTGAAGTGATCACCGCATTAAATGAGTACACTGAAATTTCCAATAACTTTAAACCTGGTGATGATCATGATTTTGATAAGATAATGGAGATTATTAAAAACATAAAAGACAACATTAAATTAATTAGCAAGGCTGAGTGGGTAAAAACAAAAGAATTCAAGTAAGAAGTATGGATATAAAACGATCTTTACTAGATGTTTTATATCTTTTACCTGACTCAATGTTGGCGATCGTTGCGTTAAAAACGTCCGTTTCTGGCACTGAGCGGTCTGATCATTTTGGAGGGGAAAAAGTTTTTTCTGGAAAAACTGTTCACACTGTTTACTTGGTGTTTTTATTGTTTATTTTCATAATGTTAGTTGGTGAGCACCCGATGAACAGTGAACACTTTACTGTTCACTCTGGCCGGTGAGCAGGCAAAAAAAGACCGGCTGTTGCCGGTCCGGGTAGGTTATGTTGCGGTGGGTTCGTCACACTTCGGCAGCCAGTCGGCGTTGCTTTCCTCCCTGAGGGCGAGATTGGTCTGCATGCCCTGATTTGTACGGCGCTTCTCATAATTCAGACCGTACTCTTTCAGCATGGCTGAGAGCCCCTTGCCGAACATGGTCAGGCTGAGCGCGTTCCTGTAGCCGTGGGCTTCCATGTACACCAGATAGGCGTGATACAGGTACAGGCGCGGCTGGCGCGGGATAATGTTGGCGTTCCCCATATACATCCCGTCGGGCTCCGGCAGCGCCTCCAGATAGCCGCAAAAATCAAAGGTCGGGTCAGCATCGCGCTTGATGCTGAGCGCCTCGTCTGAGTTCTGTTGTGACTGGAGCAGGGCGCGGGCACTCATCGGGTCGCTGAACTGCTGCATTAGCTGGCGCACAATCACGGCCAGCTCGCGGGCGATTTTATCCCTGAGCTGCGGGTCGCGTTCTTCCGGCGCAATCTGCTCCGGGAAGTGGATAATCACCCGGCGACGTGACACGCCGCCGCTGCGGTCGGTGAAGCGCATCGGGTTATTGTTCACGGCCAGAATCACCGCCGGAATATGCGTCGAGTAGGGATTCTGGTATTTCGGGTCAACGGAGACCGCATCGCCGCCGGTGATGGCCTTGAGCCCCGCACCGTCACCGCTCCATTTCTCCTGGTCTGGCAGACGAATGAGCGAGAAGCCAATCAGGGAGGCGCGCTTACGGGGGTCTTCCAGTGTGTCGATATCGGCTGATGTGGCGTTATCCTCTCCGGCCAGCATCGTGGCGATTTCGGCCAGAATACTTTTCCCGCTGCCGCCGGGGCCGGTGACTTCGAGAAAGAGCTGCCAGTCGTAGCGGTTCGCCAGCACCATAAACAGCGCGGCCAGAATCACGTCGCGTTTTGTCGGGTTGCCACTGGCCGCCCGGTCGAGCCAGCGCCAGAAGTTCGGCGCGTGGGTTTCCAGTGTTTCCCCTTCCACCGGCGGGGTGAAATCCACGTCGCACAGCGTGCGCAGCCAGTGTGATTTGCTGTGCGGGCTGAACAGGCCACTCTGGGTGTCGAGTACGCCGTTGCGAAAACCAATCAGACGGCGTGCCGGTGCATCCTGCTGCGGAATAATCAGTTTCAGGGTCTCCACTACTGAGGCAATTCTCCCCGACGAGAACGGTGCGCGCAGACGCTGGAACAGTCCGGCCACGTCGCGGGCAAAATCAGAAGGCGGAATCACCTTCCAGATGCCGTTTTCATAGCGGGACAGGAGCTGGCCGTTGGCATCCACGGCCAGCGCTTCACCGTAATGCTCATGCACCCGCATCGCCTTATCGCTGGCGCTCATGGCGGTAAATTCCGCCTCGCTCATGGTGTCGAACGGGCTTTGTGCCGCTGGCCGGATGGCGTCATAAATGGCTTTCCGCGTGACGTCCTCCCCCTTCAGCATCACCGCATCGTTCCAGTCACCGGACACCGGCGGCAGGGCAACAACGCCCTCGCAGGCTTCTGCGGCCGCGGCGGCTTTAGTCTGGCCGTCGCCGTTCAGGTCACGGTCGGCGGCGAGGATAATCTGACAGGCCGGGTGTTTCTGACGGGTCAGGCTCGCCAGAGAAAGAAGGTTCACGGACGACAGCGCCACCATGACGGTTTCCCCGGTCAGGTGATGCACGGTAAGGGCAGTCGCATAGCCCTCCGCTATCCACAGGCGTTTCCCGGCCTGTTTCTGCCCGTCGATGAGATGGCATGCCCCTTTGACCTGACCGCCCTTCAGGGTGCGCTTGAGCCCCTCAGCGTTAATAAGCTGGAGGTTAACCAGCGCGCCGGTCCCGTCATACAGCGGCACCACTACATCACCGGCGCGGTAAGCCACGCCGCCGGTTTTGTGAGACGCGGTCAGCGTCAGACACTCACGACCGGCAAAGCCCTTGCGGGTCAGGTAGGCGTTGCCGGTGGCCGGTCGGGTTTTCTCCAGCAGTCTGACGGCCAGCGCGGCCGCTGCTTTGCGGTCGGCCTCCGTTTCAGCGTCTGCGGCCGCCATCACCTCCGGGGCCACCGGCGGCAGGTGGCCGGTGACGGCGTTTACCTTCCCGGCGGCCTCGAATGCCGATATGCCGAACACCTTCTCAACCAGTTTCAGACCGTCACCGGCACCACACTGGTTACAGAACCATGTGCCGCGTCCCTCTTTATCGTCAAAGCGGAACCGGTCAGCGCCGCCGCACACCGGGCAGGCCTGATGGCGGTTTTTTATCACCTTCATTCCCAGCGCCGGGAGAATGCGCGGCCAGTGGCCGCACGCCTGTTTTACCGTGTCCGTTACGTTCATTTTCATGGTGATTGTCTCCCTCAGTGCAGTACAGGCGATGTGATATGGCGGGCGCAGAGCTCATCCATCACGGCGAGCCCGAGGAAGGACAGCGACGGGGCGGCTTTCAGCGGCCCGGCCTGCATCAAATCTTCCAGAAGCGCACAGGCAATCAGACGGCCTTTTTCCTCGCCGTGCTGGCGCAGGTAGAAGCCCTCCAGTTCGGCGGCGATGGCGCTTTCCAGCGCGTCGAGGGTGAGGTGAGGATAGCGGTGCTGACGTTCGCACAGGGTCAGCCAGGCACAGGCCACGGCACGGCGATACAGGGCGGCACGCAATACAGGCGGCAGAGGCGTTTTCATACGTTGCCCTCCCCGGTGAACCAGCGGTGGTTGCAGCGCTCGACCACACCGTCGAGCTGGGCGGTCATGAGGTAAATCACGGAGGTGAGCTGTAACTGCTGGGTCGGGTCACGACGCAGGGAGGTGCAGTCCTGCACCTGCATCAGGTCGCTGACGAGCTGGCCGACATTGCGCATATGCTCAAGGCATTCGAGATCACGGGCGGTAATCGTGGAGTGTCTCATGCGCGCACCTCCGCCACCGGCAGACGCCCGGCAAACGAGAGGACGTAATCGCGGACGAGGGAAAGGCGTGCGGCGTGTTCATCTCCGGCGACGGCGCGGAGCATACAGATACGGGGTTTACGGTCTGCGCGACGAACGGCGGCAAACACGAAGACAAACTGCGGGTGTGACGGGGTGAGGATAGTAGCCATGATGGCAGCCTCCTTGAAGTAGTTTGAAAAACTACCACCGGAAACGCCAATTTCACTGGTGGCAGCCCGAGCGGGGTTGGCGTAACCGGCCTTCAAGGGAACCGGCCAGCCCGAAGGCTGCCCCGCCCGGACTACCATTATCAGAAAAGAACCCTGGTGCACGAATAAACACCACAGCCCTGAAAATGGGTGTGCCTGAGCAACGACATAAAAAAACACGCATGGCGCGTGTCGTGTCGCCTTGAAGTTATTCGGAACGCCAATTCCGGCTGCCGATTTTGCGACAGCGGCAAAACTATACCTGGAAACGGCGAAGGGAAGCAAGCCAGAAAAAGGGGCTTTTTGCGGAACGGGCATCATCATGCGTCATAGCCCCGGTTGCGTTCGGCAATACGGTCAGCCATCCATGTGGTGATTTCCGACTGCGCCCACGCCACGTTTTTTCCGCCGAGGGAGATTTGTTTCGGGAAAGCCTCCCGGCTGATGAGGTCGTAAATCGTGGAGCGGGACAGCCCGCACAGATGTATCACTTCGGGCAGACGGATAAAGCGCTCCTGAACGGCATCAGAAACCGGCATCAGCGGCGCGGCAGGGGCAGAAGACGGGGAAGAAAAAGCGGTGTGCATCGGGCTACCTCATAAAGTCCATACAGTGCCGGTCGTGTCCGTCCGGCCTCGGGTAGCTCTCTATTTTGTGAATATTTTCCCCGAGGGCAACAAGTCTTTTTGTTGTGTCCGACCACACAACATATTGATTTTTTGAAAGTGGAAAACACTGGCAACTGTTGGCAATCGTTGGCAATTGATGGCAAACCTATGATTACTTTTGTTTATATATATTTATTTTTTAAGCGCAAAAAAGACTAAATAAGCAAGGCTTCGTCAAAACAGAAAGGTGAACAGTAGTGAACAGTCGGTGAACACTTCCACTCTCAACTGTTCACCACTTAACTTACTGTATTAATTATTTTTTTATTTAAAGTGAACAGTAGTGAACAGTTATATGTAAAAAAACAAACGGTGAGTAGGCTTTTCCTGAGACCTTTCTCTGGCAAGCCGGGTTTTGACGTCCTGTTTGTGCCAGCACTGCCACAACCGCAACAGGTCGTGTTGTTGTGTGTGCCCCGGCAGAATCACCTCATGTTGAAACCACGAGGAAACCTGCCATGACCGACACCCCCTTTATCCCTGATTACCTGCAACCGGCGCTGGAGCGACTGGCCGCAGCCAGAGCGGCCCATCTTGAACAGGCTCGCCTGATGGAGGACACCCTGACGGCCATCACCCGCGCAGAGGAGCAGAAAGCGGAGCTGGAGCAGGACAACGGCAGCGATACCCGCACATGGCGTGCTGCTTTCCGTGCCGGGGGTGCCATGCTGACCGATGAGCTGAAAAGCGGCCATATCGAACGCGTGGCCCGCCGGGAGCTGGCGCAGGAATGTGACAACCTGACCGAAGTGCTGGCCTTCGAACGTGACCTGCTGAAAGTCGCCTGCAACAGCACCGCGCAGGCATTCCGCCAGGCGCATCACGCCGTACTGTCTGAATACGCGAAGGAAGAGCTCGACCGGGCGCTGAACGACACCCTCGGGCCACTGGTCCGGGCGATGGTGCTGAAAGCGGATGTGATGGCAAACCCGCTCGCCAACACCATCGGCCATCAGGGGTACACCGAGCCGGAGAAAGAGGTCATGCATCAGGTGGTGACCTTCCTGACCAGGAAAGTGAGCGCCTTCTCCGTCACGCCAGCGGATGAGCCGGTGCTCTCCCTGACCGGCTTCCCGGCCGTCGCGCTTGCGCATATGGACCACGACGCCGCCAGCACGCCCGGCGAGCGTAAAGTCTGGCAGGAGAAAATCCGTCAGCGCGAGGCTGACCTGAAAGCGCGGGGGCTGCTGCCATGATGCACTGTCCGTTCTGCAAAAAGTCGGCGCATGCCCGCACCTCCCGCTATCTGTCGGAGAACGTCAAACAGCGCTATCACCAGTGCACCAATATTGAGTGCTCGGCGACGTTCCGCACCACTGAAGCCATCGACGAGGTTATCCGGCCCCCGGCGGAGAAAGCGCCGCCTGTCGCGGAGCCGGTCACACCCCCGGCACCCCGTAAAGTGCAGGGCTGCTACAGCTCGCCATACCGTCATTAATCAGGGGAGAACTGACCATGACCACCCTTACGCTACAGCAGGCCTTTGAAGCCTGTCAGAAGAACGAAACCGCCTGGCTGAACCGTAAAGCCGAACTGGCGGCCGCAGAGCAGGAATATCAGGAACAGGTGCTGGCCGGGGATGACCGTATTCCGGGCAGAATGCAGACACTGCGCGATATTATCGATGTCAAAAAATGGGAGATAAATCAGGCCGCCGGGCGCTATATCCGCTCCCATGAAGCGGTCCAGCGCATCAGTATCCGCAACCGGCTGAATGACTTTATGCAGGCGCACGGGACAGAGCTGGCCGCCACGCTTGCCCCGGAGCTGATGGGACTCAGCCAGCAGCCCGCACTCCTGACCGGCCATGCGCTCGACCGTTCGGCGCATTACCTGCGCGAAGCGCTGTCCGTGTGGCTGAGTACCGGTGAAGAAATTAATTATTCGGCAGAAGACAGCGATATTTTAACGGCCATCGGATTCAGGCCTGACGCGGCTTCGCGGGTGGATAATCAGGAAAAATACACCCCCGCACAGAGTCTGATTTATGCCCGCCGGCGCACGGAACTGGCCGGCAGGTAGCCCCCGCAAAAGTCCCCGAAAATACCGCTATTTTCCCGAATTAAGCCATGCATCCACAGGGTGCATGGTTTTGCATGCGTTCCTCCGTCCCGTCACTCCCTTCGCAACCCTGTCCCGGCGCGGCCTGAGCCTGCCCATGCACCTGCATGAAAACCGACCCACGAAGCGTGCAGGCGAGGCGGGGAAAGCACTGCGCGCCAGCGGTAAAGTATTTATTTAATGATATTTAATTTCGCAGCCTGGGCGCGTCGCTGTGCTGCGTGGATTAGTGGGAGTGTTGATGATTAGTGCGATGTTGTTCGAGAGCGTGACGAGCCTCTGAGGCAGCCAGTTGAGGTGTAAGAAAAAGCTACACGTAGGATGCGGGAGAACGGTCACTTTCGGTTTCGAGTGGATATTTTTTTGAAGCTGCTCACATCTTTTCTAACCTGATCCTTATTCTCGTTCATTCACTTCTGTGGCTGCCTGCCCCCCACTCATACCCCAGTATGAAAACAGCTCAACGAGACGGGTGTGCGAGGAGGGAATAGTGTTGCTTACTGGCTATTCCATAAAAAATCAATAAGAGTTATCTTTAAGTAAAAATTAATGCTATTGCATAGGATGCACTATGGATGCTTTACAAACCGCACTTGAGAAATTGGTAAGGGATGATGGTGATACTATTTATAGTTATTTCCAAGAAATTAAATCTGATTACTTGATCGAGGGTACTTCTGCTGCTTGCCACTTTCATTGTATAAATTTAGATGGTAATGGGCGACCTAAAGTCGATGCACTTATACAGTACCTTGTGGGGAAAATCATCGACTATGCTATTCCCCGTAAGAAGATAAATGCAGCCATAAAGTATCAACAAGAAACAGGTTCAACTCTTAAAATAGCTAAGTTATTCACGCAGGCAATGGGATTGTTTACCAGCCTTGCGAATAGCGGTGAAGGAGGAGAGTTAATTCTATTTCTTTTTGCAGAGAAATTCCTAAAGCTCCCTCAGATTATCTGCAAGATGAATCTAAAAACCAATCCTGAAATGCATTACCATGGTGCTGATGGTGTACACATCGGTGTTGATAAGCAAAGCCAAAAACTATGTTTATATTGGGGGGAGTCAAAGCTATATTCTAATTTGACACAAGCAATATATAAATGTATGAAGAGTATATCTCCATTAATTACTAGCTCATTTGGTGATGGTAGTGCTGAGGAAAGAGATATCCAGTTACTAAGCGATTTTATGAATGTAGATGATCCTAACCTAGAAGCGGCCTTAAAAAAATTCTTGGATCCTGATAACCCGGAATTTAATAAGTTAGAGTATCGTGGTATTTGTTTAGTAGGTTTTGATATTGATGATTATCCAACTGAGCCAAATAAGTTAAATATTAATGGGTTGCTTGAGACCTTTAGCGATAAGATTGACTCATGGAGGGATAATATTAAAAAGAGAATAATTGAGGAAAGTATTCATGGAATATCATTGCATGTATTTTTAATTCCATTTCCTTCTGTAGATAGTTTTAGACAGACCTTGATTACCTCTTTGAATGGAGATTGATATGAGTATGAAAGAGCTTCCTAGTTGGTTGGTTAATAATCAAGGTTTTATCAATAAACTGAAAGGATTGACTATATCCTCAGTAGTTAACCAATTTCCATCAGTCAGGGCGTTTAATAATCAAAGTGTTTCGGATCAAGATATAAGTTATTTGCTTACTTGCGGTAGTGTTTTATCTCAATCAAATGATGATCTTTGCCAAGATGCTGCGTTGAGGATATCTCAGTATTGCTTGATTAACTTGAATAGTGAGCAAAGGAAAGATAGTGCAGCATTAATTTTAGATGCGTTAGCAAATAATGCTACAGTAGAGCTTGCTGTAAAAAAAGGATTTCTAAAGGAAGGGTTTGAGAAAAGGCTGCCTATAGCTGGTCAGTTAGAAACAACAAAACGAAAAATTGAGCATACAATTGAAATTGGGAACGATAAGCTTATTTATGCTAATAAATTTCAGTCAGAGTTTTGGGATAGAGTGCAAAAAAATGAATGGGTTAGTGTCTCAGCTCCAACATCAGTTGGTAAATCTTTTATTTTAGAGTCTTGGGTGGAAGATTATATTAATAAAAAAGATAGAGGGTTAATTGTTTATTTGGTGCCAACTAGAGCATTGATAAGTGAGGTGTATGAATCACTTCTTATACGTCTTGATTCAAATGGGACTGGAGTTATAAATATACAGACCTTACCGCTTAAAACTTCCTACGATAACACAAGAGTAAATATTTTTATTTTTACTCAAGAAAGGTTGAATATATTTTATAATTCTTTAAATGAAAGACCTATAGTCGATCTGTTAATAATAGATGAAGCACATAAAATTGGTGACTCACTTCGTGGTATATTTTTGCAATATGTTTTGGAAATGACATGTGCAAGAAATAGACAGATTAAAGTGATTTTCGCCAGTCCTTTTACATCTAATCCAGAGCTGTTATTATCAGATGCCCCTTATAAGGGTAAAACAAGTGTAATAAAAAGTAGTTATGTTACAGTTAATCAGAATCTTATTTGGGTAGAGCAAAGGCCTAATACACCTAAAAAATGGAAGATGTATTTTTTCTTTCGGGGGGAGAAACAATTCATAGGTGATTTTGATTTAGAAAATACACCATCATCAGATAGTAAAAGGCTTTCATTTATTGCATTGACCTTGGGAAAACATACATCTGGGAATGTTGTTTATGTGAATGGTGCTGCTGATGCAGAAAAAACAGCCAAGCAAATTGCAGATAGTTTGGATGAAGTTACTGATGATAAAGATATATTAAATTTGATTGAGTTAAGCGAAAAAGTTATTCATGAAAGGTTTGCACTTAATTTTACCTTAAGGAAGGGGGTTGCATTTCACTACGGGAATATGCCATTAATAATAAAAACTGAAGTGGAAAGATTATTTGGTAAAGGCAAGATAAGGTATTTGATTTGCACATCCACATTGGTGGAAGGTGTAAATATGGCCTGTAAGAACATATTTATCCGCGGGCCAAGAAAAGGTAGTGGAAAACCAATGAAAGAGGATGATTTTTGGAACTTGGCCGGTAGAGCTGGGCGCTGGGGGAAAGAGTTTCAAGGGAATGTTATTTGTGTCGATACTAATAACCAAAGGATTTGGAATGGCACGCCACCAATTAGTAAGAAAAATATAAGAATTATTCGTGCAACTGACTCATTACATGACGAGATCGACTCAATTTATGAATATATCGATTCACCTCATCACTATGGCATGACACGATCCAACCCTAAATTACAAGGGTTATTTAGTTATTTATGTATTTCACATTATCTTAACGACGGATTAGAATACAATCCTTATATTGAAAAATACAACTTAAATAATCTAGAAGCGTTGGATTCTAAAATTACAGAAGTTTTAGACTCTCTGAGTTTTCCCCTTGAGATTATATCTCGCAATCCGGGTATCAGCCCAATATTAATGCAAAATCTGTGGGAGAGGTTTGAGAGGTGTGATAAAGAAAATTTAGAGAACTTACTTCTAGCTGATCCATCAAGTGATGATGCGTTGCCCTCATATATCAAAGCATTTACACGTATATCAGATACGATGAGCATTGATTTGGGTTATAATTCTAAAGGTGTATTTGTACTTGCGTTATTAGTTATTAATTGGATGAGGGGGTATCCACTAGCAAGATTAATTTCAGAAAGGATATCTCATTTAAAGAGAAAAAAGAAAGAGTATAAGGAGCCTTCTGTCATAAGAAATGTTATGGAAGATGTCGAGCGTGTCGCTAGATATCAAGCACCTAAATTACTTTCTTGTTACAATGATTTATTAAGACATTTTTATATTTCTGAAGGGAGGGCTGATCTTATAGAATATATCGATGATGTAGGTGTTTTCTTAGAGCTTGGAGTAAGTGTAAAGACACAGATCTCTCTGATTAGCTTGGGCTTTTCACGAACTTCAGCCGTTATGATATCTGAGTACATAACTAGCGATAATTTTGATGAGCAGCTATGTATAGAATGGATTATTAAGAATAGTAATTTGCTTGATGATTTACCTGCATTGGTAAAGTTAGAAATTTACTCTATCATCAATGGAATTGAGATCTAAAAAAAGGAGGGGTTCCCTCCTTTTTTAATTTTTTACAAATGAACCCCACCAAATCATTAGGTCTATTCTTTGCTCCAGATAAATCGAGCGATTGTAAGCCCTTCGAACTTCATTCTTATCTGAGTGAGCTAATGCCGCTTCAATAACATCAGCATTAAAGCCCTCTTCATTCATGGCTGTACTTGCAATCGAACGTAAACCATGTGCTACTAACCTACCTCCATATCCTATCCGTTTTAATGCGGCATTAGCAGTTTGGCTATTCATCGGTTGTTTTGGATCGTTCCTGCTCGGGAAAACATGTTCACGATGAGCACTGATTGGCTTCATCACTTCTAGAATATCTAATGCCTGTTGAGATAGAGGAACGATGTGCTCTCGCTTGGCCTTCATCCTTTCTGCCGGAATGGTCCAGAGCTTGGCATTGAGATCGATCTCGGCCCATTTTGCCCCAGAAGCCTCTGAAGGGCGCACGAGCGTCAGCAGCTGCCATTCAATGAGACAGCGTGTCGGAACAGATAAATTAGACATAACCAGTGACCGCATCAATTTTGGCAACTCTTCTGGCCGCAGTGTCGGCATGTTTTGCTTTTTTGGTTTCTCAAAGGCCATGCCAACACCTGATGCCGGATTCGCATCTATCAGACCGGTGTTAACCGCATAAATCATTATCTCGTTAACACGCTGAACCAAACGACGAACAGTCTCAAGTGCACCACGCGCTTTAATTGGCTCTAGTGCTTCAACAATCGTTCTGGCTTTTATCTCCTGAACAGGTATCGAACCGATAGCGGGGAACACGTCTTTATCTAAAGAGCGCCAAATGTCTTTTGCATAATCTTCTGTGACGCTTTTTCTTTTTATCTGGAACCAGTTAGCGGCTACTGTTGAGAAAATGCTATCCAGCTCAATCTGACGTTGTTCTGACGCTAGCTCTTGTTGCTGCTGTGGATCCATGCCTTGCGCGAGTGTGGTTAAGTGCTGGTCGCGTATCTGACGAGCTGTTGCGAGCGTAAGGGCCGGGTATGAGCCGAGGCTGAGATTAGTTCGGCTGCCACTGTTCGGACGTTGATAGCGGAAGCGCCAGAGCTTTTTACCAGTAGTTTTGACGAGCAAGAACAGGCCATCACCATCATGTAAGGTGAAGTCTTTTTCACGGGGTTTAGCTTTAAGTATTTCGTTGTTAGTAAGTGGGCGTGTAATGCGCGCCATGCCTGGATCCCTTCCATAATTGGTACACGTTTAATGGACCACAGTATAGCGTGTACCTAAACGTGTACCAATTTTCTCTGGATTTAGCCGGATGCCCTCGGACAACGACAGACACAAAAAAGCCCGCAGGGCTTGTGCCATGCGGGCTTTCAGGATTTCCCCGGACGTATCCGGAAGAGCAAGTGGTGGAGCTGGCGGGAGTTGAACCCGCGTCCGAAATTCCTACATCCTCGGTACTACATGCTTAGTCTGTCTTTACATTCGCCTGGCACCTGCGGACGGACACGCCACTACCAGACTAGCCTGATTAGTTTTAACGCTTCAACCCCAGGCAGGGCTTCCACGCGATCTCTTTTGGGTTTGACCTCTCTTTGATCCCCGTCTTAAGAGCGGAAGCTAGGGAGAGAGGGCTCAGAGCAGGTTATTAAGCTGCTAAAGCGTAGTTTTCGTCGTTTGCGACTATTTTTTTGCGGCTTTTTACGAGGCCAACCGCCCCTCGGCATGCACCTTGGGTTTCGCAAATCCCGTCGAATCCAGAATCAGCCCCAATGTGTACGGTGAGTATAACAGATTTATGAATGTGCTTACCAGTCCTCGTTTTGAGGATTATGGCGTCAGGTTGGGTGAAAAATCAGCATCAACAACGATATAGCATCAGGGCCAGCAAAACTGACCCTGACAGGAAGGGGAATTAACGACCGGCGTGTTTCATAATTCGGGCTTTATCTACCGCCCACTCGCGGTCTTTGATATCGGTACGCTTGTCGTGCTGTTTCTTACCTTTCGCTACGCCGATTTTGACTTTGCACCAGGCATTCTTCCAGTACAGAGAAAGAGCAACCACGGTGTAACCTTCGCGGTTGATGCGCCCGTACAGGGTATCCAGTTCGCGCTGGTTGAGCAGAAGCTTACGGGTACGCGTCGGGTCGCAAACGTAATGAGTGGAAGCAACGGCCATTGGCGTAAAGTTGGCGCCAAACAGATAGGCTTCGCCATCTTTTAAAATGACATAGCTATCGCCAATGTTGGCTTTACCTGCGCGGAGAGATTTTACTTCCCATCCCTGCAGGGCAAGACCAGCCTCGTATTCATCTTCGATAAAGTATTCATGACGAGCGCGTTTATTCAGCGCAATGGTGGCTGATCCAGGTTTGTGGGCTTTTTTCTTAGTCATAGTATCCTGAAGTCATCGTCTTAAAACAGTCGTACCTCAATCTTCCCGCGAGGCGTAATGGGCTATCTTAGCACGAGTTGCGGTACAGCGTTTTTTTTAGCAGCAGATAAATGATATTATTTACACCGTGTTTATATGTGGAACCTGCTATGCCTCAGATTAGCCGTACCGCCCTGGTGCCGTTCAGTGCGGAACAGATGTACCAACTGGTAAATGATGTGAAGTCCTACCCTGATTTTCTGCCGGGCTGCACCGGTAGCCGGGTTCTGGAGCTCGGTCCGATGCAAATGACCGCGGCGGTTGACGTCTCCAAAGCGGGTATCAGCAAGACCTTCACAACGCGAAATACGCTGACCAGTAACCAAAGTATTCTGATGAGTCTGGTCGATGGTCCGTTCAAAAAGCTGATTGGCGGCTGGAAGTTTATTCCCTTAAGCCCGGAAGCGTGCAAAATTGAGTTCCATCTCGATTTTGAATTCACTAATAAGCTGATTGAAATGGCCTTTGGTCGCATTTTCAAAGAGCTGGCCATGAATATGGTGCAGGCGTTCACGACCCGCGCTAAAGAGGTCTACAGTGTCGGCTAAAATCGTGGTTGAAGTGGCCTACGCATTGCCGGAAAAGCAGTATCTGCAAAGCGTTAAGCTGGAGGAGGGCGCGACGGTCGAGCAGGCGATCGTGGCCAGCGGCCTTCTGGCGCTGCGTGATGATATCGATCTGACGAAGAACAAAGTGGGGATTTATAGCCGCCCGGCTAAGCTTCACGATCGGGTCCAAGATGGCGATCGGGTAGAAATCTATCGGCCGCTGATTGCTGACCCAAAAGAGCTGCGTCGCCAGCGGGCAGAGAAAAGCGCCGGAAAGTAACCGTTTCGCACGAAGATGCAGATATAAAAAAAGCGCTCATTGAGCGCTTTTTGCGTATTGATAGCTTTACTCCGCCGTCAGGGCAGGTTTGTTATCAATGTTGGTCAGCACACCGCTGCTGTTGAAGGTCAGGGTAAGCGTCTGCTGGGTAACTTTCTCATGCCCAGGCTGCTGACGGAAAACGTAGAACCAGGTATTGGTGCCAAACGGATCCGACATCATCGGGGTACCAAGAGCATAGGCAACCTGTTGTTGCGTCATGCCGACGCGGATTTTTGCTACATCGGTTGGTGCCAGATAGTTACCCTGGTTGATGTCAGGACGGTAAACCACTCGTTCCAGAGTGGAACAGCCTGCGGTCAACATAAGAAGAACCGCTGCGGCAGCAGTCAGCATTTTACAGCGCATAGTGATTTGATTCCTTTTTGGGCCCGAGCAGTACGTGGCTCATCTGTAATATGCCGATGATAATAGACCTTTGCCCGGTTGGGAACCTTCGGCTGCAGGTCTGTCGGCAATTTGCTGTTCACTATGACTCTGTGAAAATCAAAAAGTTTACGCGGCGAGCAACTCTTTCGCGTTTGCCAGGGTGTTACGAGTGACTTCACTACCGCCCAGCAGTCGGGCCAGTTCCTGCAAACGAGCGCGTTTATCCAGAGGGTGCATATGCGTCTCGGTCATTTCACCGTCGGTTTCCTTGCAGACGAAGAAATGGTGATGTCCGCAACCGGCAACCTGCGGTAAGTGGGTAACGCACATCACCTGGGTTGATTCACCCAATTGACGCAGCAGCTTACCGACGACCGCCGCCGTAGGGCCGCTGATGCCGACGTCCACTTCATCGAAAATCAGCGCCGGAGTTTCCATCTTACGCGCGGTGATGACCTGAATCGCCAGCGCAATACGAGACAGCTCGCCGCCGGAGGCAACTTTAGCAATCGGCTGCAGCGGTTGACCCGGGTTAGTGGTGACGCGGAATTCGATATGGTCTGCGCCTTCAGCCGTAAGATGGCGCTCATCAAACGCGACATCAATGGAGAACACCCCATGCGGCATCGAAAGTGAGTGCATACTCTCCGTAATGAGCTGAGTCAGCTCATCGGCGCTATTTTGGCGTAAGGCATGCAGCTGCTTCGCCGTATCCAGCGCCAGCTGATGATGCTCCACAACCCTCTGGCTGAGTGATTCCAGAGAACCCGCGCTATCATCCAGCATACGCTGTTCTTCCAGCAGTGACTGGTAAAGGTCAGGAAGCTCTTCGGGCGTAATTTGATGCTTCCGCGCGAGGGCAATTTGCCGGGAGATACGCTGTTCCAGCTCAAACAGGCGGTTCGGATCGAGATCGAGGCGGTCATGATAATGGCGCAGTTCGTCCGTGGCTTCGCTAAGCTGAATAGACGCTTCTTCGAGCATATCGAGTACTCCGGAGAGCTTACTGTCCATACCAACTAGCTCGCTGACCAGCTGCTTCGCGGCGTAGAGTTGGCTTTGCAGGTTGGATTCTTCGCCGTCTGCCAGCACCGTCAGCGCATGCTGGCAGGTGGTCAGCAGCTGACCGCTGTTAGCAAGGCGTTTGTACTCTTCATCAATTTGCTCAAATTCGCCCGACAGCGGGTTGAACTCGTTTAGCTCTTTTAACTGATATTGCAGCAGGTCCGCACGCGCTGCGCGCTCCTGGCTTTGCTGCTGATGCTGCGCCAGATCGCGACAGCTTTTATGCCACTGACGATAGCGCTCTGCCATAAGCTGAGTAAGCGCATACTCACCGGTATAGCCATCAAGCAGCGTTTTCTGGTGTTCGGGTTTAGTCAGTAACTGGTGGGCATGTTGGCCGTGGATCTGGATTAGCAGCTGACCGAGCTCACGAAGCTGGGATAAAGGGACTGCCGTACCGTTAATAAACCCGCGAGAACGGCCGTCTGCGCTGATGACGCGACGAAGTAAACACTCACGCCCGCTTTCAAGTTGGTTCTGTTCCAGCCAGCGCTGCGCGGCAGGCGTGTCCTTCAGGGAGAAACGGGCGCACAAATCAGCCCGGCTGGCGCCTCTGCGCACCATGTCGGCTTCCGCCCGACCACCGAGGCACAGCCCCAGCGCGTCGATAGCGATCGATTTACCGGCGCCGGTCTCGCCGGTAATGGCGGTCATCCCGCTGTGAAAATCGATTTCCAGCTCACGAACGATAGCAAAATGACTGATAGTGAGTTGTGCCAACATAGCTGCCTTCCTGTATGAAAAACCATTACTGTGTTTTCGTACAGTATAATATGGTTTTTTATCCAGTAAAGGGGCTGGCTATAAAATCAGAACAATTTTTTCGACCAGCCAAGCTTGGTGCTTAATGTATTGAAATAGCTGTAATCTTTTGGATGAATGAGATTGAGGTGATAGTCACAGCGGCGGATCAGCACATCTTCACCATCCTGAATCGGCAGCGCTATCTGGCTATCGCAGCTAATCTCGAGGTCGCTACAGCGTTGAGAAAAGCGCAGGCGAATCGTGCTGTCACCGTTGATCACCAGCGGGCGTGCCGACAGCGTATGCGGGAACATGGGGACCAGTGTGATAGCATCCAGCGAAGGCGTGAGGATCGGCCCGCCGGCGGAGAGGGAATAAGCCGTGGAGCCGGTTGGCGTGGAGATAATCAGGCCATCGGAGCGCTGAGAGAAAGCAAACACCTCATCAATGTAGACTTCAAACTCGATCATATGCGCCACTTTGCCAGGGTGCAGGACGACTTCGTTAATCGCCGTGCTGATGCGCTTCTGGCAATCCTGCTGACATACCTGCGCTTCCAGCAGGAAGCGTTTTTCGGCGATATAGTGGCCTTCGAGGACATCGGCGAGCTGCTGTAGCGCGTTATCCGGGTCGAGGTCGGTCAGAAAACCGAGGTTACCGCGGTTAATCCCAATAACGTTAATGTCGTAGCGGGCCAGCGTCCGCGCTGCGCCGAGCATATTGCCATCACCGCCCACCACGACGGCCAGGTCTGCCTGCTGGCCGATTTCCGCCAGCGTCCCGGTCTTCACATTGCTGAGCTGCAGTTCATGAGCAATTTGCTGCTCAACCAGCACTTCATAACCTTTGCCGGACAGCCAGCGCCAGAGCATTTCATGTGTGGTCAGCGCGGTTGGGTGACGAGGGTGTCCCACAATGCCTATACACTTGAAGTGGTTCTTCATGATCTGGATGTCCTTGCGTTAAATGAATAGTGACAATCTGGCTGCGTTCCCTTGAAACCAGGAAACTGATCCCCATAATAAGCGAAGTTAGCGAGATGAATGCGAAAAAAAACGCGGAGAAATTCATGAGTAGTAAAGAACAGAAAACGCCTGAGGGGCAAGCCCCGGAAGAAATTATCACGGAGCAGCACGACGACGTTGAGGCGGTAGAGCCTGAGGTTTCGGCTGAGCAGGTGGATCCGCGCGATGAAAAAATTGCGAATCTGGAAGCTCAGCTTGCTGAAGCGCAGAAGCGCGAACGTGAAGTATTGCTGCGTGCGAAAGCCGATGAAGATAACCTGCGCCGCCGCACCGAGCTGGATATCGAAAAAGCGCATAAGTTTGCGCTGGAGAAGTTCGTTAACGAGTTGCTGCCGGTCATCGACAGCCTGGATCGCGCGCTGGAAGTCGCTGATAAAGCTAACCCGGATATGGCGCCGATGGTTGAAGGCATCGAACTGACGCTGAAGTCCATGCTCGACGTGGTGCGCAAGTTCGGCGTAGAAGTGATTGGCGATACTAACGTGCCGCTGGATCCGAACGTACATCAGGCCATTGCGATGGTTGAGTCTGAAGACGTTGCGGCAGGTAACGTTCTGGGCGTGATGCAAAAGGGTTATACCCTGAACGGCCGTACTATTCGCGCGGCGATGGTCACCGTGGCGAAAGCGAAGTAAATAAGCGAAACGGCTACCGCGAGGTAGCCGTTTTTCTATTCCCCTCAGCCAGGTCCCAGGGTTGTTATGACTCGGCCACGCTTTCGCGAATGGGTTTTACCGGCATCACTTTCACCCTTTTAATCATATTCTCCTGAACATCAAGAATATCGATATCATACTGTTCGATGCGTACGCGGGTGCCCGGGGCGGGGATCTCTTCAAGTGCTTCCAGGATAATACCGTTAATGGTTCGCGCTTCATCTTCCGGCAGATGCCAGTTAAAAGCCTTGTTGATTTCACGTACGTTGGCGGTACCGTCGATAATCACTGAACCGTCGTTAAGCGGCGTCACCTCTTCAGCAAGCGTAGGCGACATTGACGTCGTAAAATCGCCAACGATCTCTTCGAGGATATCCTCAACCGTGACCAGACCCTGAATGTCTCCATATTCATCAACAACCAGGCCCACTTTCTTCTTATTGCGCTGGAATTTCACCAGTTGCGTACTGAGCGGCGTACCTTCCGGCACGAAGTAAATTTCATCGGCGGCGCGCAGCATGACTTCTTTCGTGAACTCTTTTTTCTCCGTCATCAGGCGATAAGCTTCGCGAACCCGCAGCATGCTGATGGCATCGTCCAGCGTGTCGCGGTACAGCACAATGCGTCCGTGCGGAGAGTGGGTCAGCTGGCGGACAATGGATTTCCAGTCATCGTTAATATTGATACCGACAATATCGTTGCGCGGGACCATGATGTCGTCAACGCTGACTTTCTCGAGGTCCAGAACGGAGAGCAGCATGTCCTGATTGCGGCGGGAGATTTGCGAGCGCGATTCATTAACGATAGTGCGCAGTTCATCTTTGCTTAAGGCCCCGCTCACGACGATGTCGGTTTTTATACCCATCATGCGCATCAGAATGCGGGTAATGGTGTTGAGCAACCACACCAGCGGCATCATCAGGATTTGCAGCGGCGCGAGCAGGAGGCTGCTGGGATAGGCGACCTTTTCCGGATAGAGCGCGGCAATGGTTTTTGGCAGCACTTCGGCAAACACCAGCACCACAAACGTCAGGACGCCGGTGGCAATGGCGACGCCGGCATCCCCGTACAGGCGCATACCGACAATGGTGCCCAGCGCCGAGGCAAGAATGTTGACGAGGTTATTGCCAATGAGGACCAGACTAATGAGACGGTCAGGTTTGCGCAGCAGCTTTTCGACACGTTTTGCCTGACGATTGCCCTGCTTGGCCATATGACGCAGGCGATAGCGGTTCAGCGTCATCATGCCGGTTTCAGAACCGGAGAAATAGGCGGAGATGACCACCATGACGATCAGCGTCACGATCAGCGTGGTGGTGGAGATATGTTCCACTTGGGATTCCTTAAAGACTTAGCTCATGAACTGTTGCAATACGCGGCTACCAAAGTAGGCCAGCGTCAACAGCCCCGCGCCAGTCACGTTAAACCAGACGACCCGGCGTCCGCGCCACCCTTCATGATAGTGGCCCCAAAGCAGGACGATATAAACGAACCACGCAACGATAGACAGCACTGCTTTATCAATGTTTTCCGCACTAAATAGGTTGTGCATGTAAAACAGCCCGGTACACAGCGTCAGGGTTAACAGAACCACGCCTATCTGGGTGATATGAAACATTTTACGTTCAATGCTCATCAGCGGCGGCATTTCGCTACTGAAGGTCAACTTTTTATTCTTCAGCTGATAGTCAATCCACGCCAGCTGCAGCGCGTAAAGCGCAGCGATAATCAGCGTAGCATAAGAGAAGAGCGACAGGCCGATATGGACCAGCATCCCCGGCGTGGTTTCCAGATGCGTGATGTACTCGTTCGGCATAAAGGTAGCGAACGCGAGGTTGATTAAGGCGAAGGTGTAGACAATGGGTAGCAATAGCCAGCCGCGATTACGCGAGGCGACGATGGTCATCACCGTACAGATCATCAGGCTGACCAGCGATCCCACGTTTAATAGACTGAGATTTTGCCCGCTTTCGCCGCCGGGAAAAATGCGTGACTCCAGCGCGAAGGCGTGACAAATCAACGCAATAGTTGCGGAAAGAATCGCCATCCGCCGCCAGCTGCTGTTTTTTTGCAGCAGGCCAGGGACGATCAGCGCGAGGCTGATGGAGTAGGCGACAAGGGCGAGTAGAGCAAAAACAGGCATAGGGGTGTCGACTGTTGACTAAATAGTAAAGAGAAGCAGTATAGCGTCACGCGACTCTGGCTCCAACCGTTGCAGCACATTCGCGTTTATGTCGTGTTATACTGCGCCCATTCCGTTTTTGTGTCGCTGCGGCGACCGACCGTTTCCACCTCAGGCGAGAGACAATGTTTGATAATTTAACCGATCGTTTGTCGCGTACGCTGCGCAACATTAGCGGCCGCGGACGCCTTACTGAAGACAATATTAAAGATACCCTGCGCGAAGTGCGTATGGCGCTGCTGGAGGCGGACGTTGCTCTGCCTGTGGTACGTGATTTCATCAACCGCGTAAAAGAAAGCGCGGTAGGTCATGAAGTCAACAAAAGCCTGACCCCGGGCCAGGAGTTCGTCAAAATCGTGCGCAACGAACTGGTTGCCGCGATGGGCGAAGAGAACCAGGCGCTGGATTTAGCGGCGCAGCCGCCAGCCGTGGTGCTGATGGCCGGTTTGCAGGGGGCGGGTAAAACCACCAGCGTCGCTAAGCTGGGTAAATTCCTGCGTGAAAAGCACAAGAAGAAAGTCCTTGTCGTTTCCGCTGACGTCTATCGCCCTGCGGCGATCAAACAGCTGGAAACGCTGGCCGAGCAGGTTAGCGTTGATTTCTTCCCGTCTGACGTGGGTCAGAAGCCGGTTGATATCGTTAATGCCGCGCTGAAAGAAGCGAAGCTCAAATTCTACGATGTGCTGCTGGTGGATACCGCCGGTCGTCTGCACGTTGATGAAGCGATGATGGATGAGATTAAGCAGGTCCATGCGTCTCTCAATCCAGTAGAAACCCTGTTTGTTGTCGATGCGATGACCGGCCAGGATGCGGCGAACACGGCGAAGGCCTTTAACGAAGCCCTGCCGCTGACCGGGGTCGTGCTGACCAAAGTGGACGGCGACGCCCGCGGCGGTGCGGCGCTGTCGATTCGTCATATCACCGGCAAGCCGATTAAGTTCCTCGGCGTTGGCGAGAAAACCGAAGCGCTGGAGCCGTTCCATCCGGATCGTATCGCTTCCCGTATTCTCGGCATGGGCGACGTCCTGTCGTTGATCGAAGATATCGAAAGTAAGGTCGACCGCGCGCAGGCTGAAAAGCTGGCCTCTAAGCTGAAAAAAGGCGACGGTTTTGACCTGACCGATTTCCTTGAACAGCTGCGGCAGATGAAAAACATGGGCGGTATGGCCAGCCTGATGGGCAAGCTGCCGGGCATGGGGCAGATACCGGACAACGTTAAATCGCAGATGGATGATAAAGTTCTGGTGCGTATGGAAGCCATCATCAACTCGATGACGCTGAAAGAGCGCGCTAAACCGGAAATTATTAAAGGTTCGCGCAAACGCCGCATCGCCGCAGGCTGCGGAATGCAGGTGCAGGATGTGAACCGTCTGCTCAAGCAGTTTGACGATATGCAGCGCATGATGAAGAAGATGAAGTCGAAAGGCGGCATGATGAAGATGATGCGCGGAATGAAAGGAATGATGCCGCCAGGGTTCCCTGGAGGCCGATAGGCTGGTCGCCATTTCTGCCGGGGCGCGCTTCTTTTCTGACACATGGTTGGCGCATTCTGGCTATGACTTATGCTCCGGTACCCAATTTAAGGGTACCGGAGTCGCCCTTCCACAGCAGAGTTTATAACTGCTGATTGCAATTTCCCCAGAAATCAGTAAAATTTTCGGGCTTTTAATATGACACCGGGCTCCGTTCCTCGATGGGGCCCGGTGTTTTATTCACACAAGAGGATGTTATGGTTACTATTCGTTTAGCACGTCACGGCGCGAAAAAGCGTCCGTTCTACCAGGTTGTTGTTACCGACAGCCGTAATGCACGCAACGGTCGCTTCATTGAGCGCGTTGGTTTCTTCAACCCGATCGCTTCTGCGACCGAAGAAGGAACTCGTCTGGATCTGGATCGTATCGCTCACTGGGTTGGCCTGGGCGCTACTGTTTCCGATCGCGTAGCTGCGCTGATCAAAGCCGCTAACAAAGCAGCTTAATCTGTCACGGTGGTCATGATGAGCAAGCAACACACCGCACAAGCACCTGTTGAACCGATTGTATTGGGCAAGATGGGTTCTTCCTACGGTATCCGTGGTTGGCTCAGAGTGTTTTCCTCCACCGAAGACGCCGAAAGCATTTTTGACTATCAGCCCTGGTTTATCCAGAAGGCGGGTCAGTGGCAGGTTGTTGAGCTGGAAAGCTGGCGCCACCACAATCAGGATATCGTCATTAAGCTGAAAGGCATTGACGATCGCGATGCAGCGAATCTGTTGACTAATTGCGAAATTGTCGTGGATTCATCGCAGCTGCCTGCGCTTGAAGAGGGTGACTACTACTGGAAAGACCTGATGGGCTGCCAGGTAGTGACCACGGAAGGCTATAGCCTCGGCAAAGTCATCGACATGATGGAAACCGGGTCTAATGACGTTCTCGTCATCAAGGCAAACCTGAAAGATGCATTTGGTATCAAGGAGCGGCTGGTTCCGTTCCTCGATGGGCAGGTTATCAAGAAAGTCGATCTCGCTACTCGTACCATCGAAGTAGACTGGGATCCTGGTTTTTAAATTCTCCGAATAAACGGTAAAAAACGGCACTATGGGGATTGGCTTGTGTTTATAGGTATCGTTAGCCTGTTTCCTGAAATGTTCCGCGCAATTACCGATTACGGGGTAACTGGCCGGGCAGTAAAAAATGGCCTGCTGAGCATCCAGAGCTGGAGTCCTCGCGATTTCGCTCATGACCGGCACCGTACCGTGGACGATCGTCCTTACGGCGGCGGACCGGGGATGTTAATGATGGTGCAACCTTTACGGGATGCCATTCATGCAGCAAAAGCCGCGGCAGGTGAAGGCGCAAAGGTGATTTATCTTTCACCTCAGGGACGCAAGCTTGATCAAGCGGGCGTCAGCGAACTGGCAACAAATCAGAAGCTGATTTTGGTGTGCGGTCGCTATGAAGGCGTAGATGAGCGCGTAATTCAGACCGAGATTGATGAAGAATGGTCAATTGGCGATTACGTTCTCAGCGGTGGTGAGCTACCGGCAATGACGCTGATTGACTCCGTTTCCCGGTTTATTCCGGGGGTGCTGGGTCATGAAGCTTCAGCAATCGAAGATTCGTTTGCTGAGGGATTGCTGGATTGCCCGCACTATACGCGTCCTGAAGTGTTAGAAGGTATGGAAGTACCGCCGGTATTGCTGTCGGGAAACCATGCTGAGATACGTCGCTGGCGTCTGAAGCAGTCGCTGGGCCGTACCTGGCTTAGAAGACCTGAACTTTTGGAAAACCTGGCTCTGACTGAAGAGCAAGCAAGGTTGCTGGCAGAGTTCAAAAAGGAACTCGCGCAACAGCAACATAAACATGATGGGATGGCGTAAGCCCCCAATATCAGTTTACCCAGGATAAGAGATTAAATTATGAGCAACATTATTAAGCAACTTGAACAAGAACAGATGAAGCAGGACGTACCTTCCTTCCGTCCGGGTGATACCGTGGAAGTGAAAGTATGGGTTGTTGAAGGTTCCAAAAAACGTCTGCAGGCATTCGAGGGCGTGGTTATCGCTATTCGTAACCGCGGTCTGCACTCTGCATTCACTGTTCGCAAAATTTCCAACGGCGAAGGCGTTGAGCGTGTCTTCCAGACTCACTCTCCGGTAGTTGACAGCATTTCTGTCAAACGTCGTGGTGCTGTGCGTAAAGCTAAACTGTACTACCTGCGTGAGCGTACCGGTAAGTCTGCTCGTATCAAAGAGCGTCTTAACTAAGATTCGCTTTCGCGACATCCTGAATGAGAGGGCTGGCCTGATGGGCCGGCCCTTTTTTTATCTTTATTTTAACCATTCCATTGCGAATCATTTACAATACGTCCCTCATGGGGAGGGACGGTGGTCAGCAATATTTTTCATCACTCAGCATTACAACGGCGGGCCGTATGGCTGGCGCTGTTTGCGATCCTGCTGATCGTGGTGGCGCCGTTGATCTCCATCTCCCTGCAAAAAGATCCGATGAATGGCATGCACCACGCAATGATGGGGATGCCGGAAGGTATGCCATCACATCAGATGTCCATGACGCATACCGATGCCTCGATGCCGGAACACGCGCACAGCGTGCCGCTCGATCATGCTGAAGCCTGTGGCTACTGCGTACTGTTAGCTCATGTTCCGGGCCTGATTTTCGCGCTGGTGCTGCTGCTCAGCCTGATGCTTCGACGCCAGCGAGCCCCGGTTTCCCGCCCGGAGAGGAAACGCTGGCATGACTTTACCTGGCTTTATCCCCACACCCGCGCGCCACCGCGCCCGTCTGCTTTCTCCCTTACATAAAAAATAATGTGCGCACTGCGCAACGTTCTCTTTTGCTTTAAAAAAGGAAAAGTATGACTACCTGCACCTCGCGCGCGGCATGGCTGAACCTGCTGCGTCGTCTTCATTTCTATATCGGATTGTTTATCGGGCCGTTTATTTTTGTGGCGGCCCTGACCGGTACGCTATATGTCGCCACCCCTCAGCTGGAAAACTGGCTCTATCGTGATGCTCTGTACGGTACGTTGACTGGGGAAAAACAGCCGCTAAGCGCGCAAATTACCGTAGCGACGGAGGCCATTCAGGGAAACCTCCGCCTGCATGCGGTTCGACCGGGGATAGTGGCTGGCGATACGACCCGAGTGATGTTTATTGACCCGACCCTTGGCGAGTCGGAAACGCGGGCAATTTTTGTCGATCCGGTGACGCTACGGGTGACAGGCGATATGCCGGTTTATGGCACCAGCGGTATTTTGCCGCTGCGTCAGTGGATTGATTATGCCCATCGCTCTTTGCTGCTGGGTAACTTCGGTCGACTGTACAGCGAGCTGGCAGCCTCCTGGATGTGGGTTGCCGCTCTGGGCGGGATCGCGCTGTGGTCGATGACCCGGCCGCGTCGTCGCATAAATAACAGCGTGCAGAATAACCGTCGCCTGCACGTTTCTCTCGGCTGGGTGCTGCTGGTCGGTATGTTGTTATTCTCGGCGACCGGTTTAACCTGGTCGCAATGGGCAGGTAGTCACGTCGATAGGATGCGTGCCGCCTTTGGCTGGCTGACGCCGCAGGTGAATACCCGGCTGGAAAGTGCCGCTCCGGCCGCTTACGATCCGCATGCCGAACATCATGTGGGACATGGAGCGATGGGGGAGATGACGGCGCAGTTGCGCGTAGAGGATTTTGACCCGGTTCTGCTGGCTGCCCGCGCGGCGGGGCTGGATGCCGGCAAGCTGGAGATTCGACCGCCGTCGGGTGCCGGGCGCGCGTGGACGGTAAATGAAATCGACAGAAGCTGGCCAACCCGGGTTGATGCTGTCGCGATCGATGGTGCAACGATGCAAATCGTGGACCGCACTCATTTTTCCGACTTTCCGCTCATGGCTAAGCTGACCCGCTGGGGCGTTGATTTCCATATGGGAATTTTGTTCGGTCTTGCTAACCAGCTACTGCTTATCGCGTTCGGAACCGCACTCTGCGTGATGATAGCGGTGGGGTACCGGCTGTGGTGGATCCGTCGCCCGGCGCGCGCGGCGTTTAACCCGGCCAATACGTTGATACAGGCGTGGTTTGGCTTAGTGTGGCCTGCTCGTCTGCTGACTGCCGTTATTGCGGTGTTGTTGGGCCTGGCGCTGCCGCTCATAGGAAGCAGCCTCGCGCTATGTCTCGCCGTTGATTATCTGCGCTGGCGCTCAGCAACGGCGGTGATAGCGGCTAAACCAGTCGAATAGGTGTTTAAGGCGTGCTGATAACCACCGTGACGCGGCGGTTTTCAGCGCGCCCTTTCGCGGTATCGTTGCTGGCTATAGGATACTTTTTCCCGAGTCCGCGAGTGGTCAAGTTTGCGCGCGGAATATTCGCCCCTTCGGCCCAGGCATCCGCCACGCTGTTAGCCCGCTTAAGCGATAGCATTTCGTTGTAGCTGTCTTCGCCGTAATTATCAGTATGACCTTCAAGGCGACTATGGGTAATACCGGTACTCGCCAGACGTGAAGCCATTGTGCGAATTTGCTGTTTGCTTTCGGCACGCAGATGATAGTCGTTTTTATCAAACAGGATGGTATCAGATATTCCTAATAACCAGTCGCCGTTGGTTTCAGTAAAGCCATATGACTTCATTGCTGCAATTTGTTCTGCCGAGAATTTTCCTTGCGGAGCCTGGCAGCCGCTAAGAAAAAGTGCGGCCAGTAAAGCAGGAGCAAAATATTTTCCGATCATGGTGATTCCTTTTATTTTTGCGTTTGCTGTAAGCGCTGGTGTTTCATCCGATACATATTTTGATCGGCAAGCTCTTGCAGATTTTCCGCTGAGGTATGTTCCCAGGTTAAAGCGTAACCAATGCTCAGTGACAGGCTGGCGGTGTGGCCATTGTGTAGATTAAACGGTGGGATAAACTGTTCGGACAACGCGCTGCACAGTGCCCGAACTTCGGTTTCTGAATGAACATCCCGTAGCAGAACGGCAAATTCATCGCCGCCGAGACGCCATGCCTGATGCTGTTTACCGACAAAGGCCATCAGGCGGCTCGCGACCTCAATTAACACTTTATCGCCGGCTGCGTGGCCCCAGTTGTCGTTAATAAGCTTGAAGTTATCGCCATCAAGAAATAACAGCGCAGAATGACTTTGGGCGGTTTCATCCTTCATCAGATCATTAATGACATTCCGGAAAGCCGCTCTGTTAGCCAGCCCGGTTAGCGGGTCGTGTAATGAACTGCGCAGGAGCTGGGCGTTTTTAGCCTGAAGCTGCCGCTGCCAGTCCTCCATTTCACCCAGCAGGCTATTGAAGTCCTGGGCGAACAGGTGGAATTCTTCAATGCGCTCTTCGGGCACCCGGCGGGAGAAATGGCGATTTTCGCGGATGTCATGTACCACCTCGGTAATGCTCTGTAACGCTGCCACAATGCCGCGATGCAGCGAGTGGGTAAGGAGCAAGGCGATGCAGGAAGCCAGAAAAATGCTGCCGGTGAGCACAATAATAGAGATACCAAGAAAATAGCTTATCAATCTGTCCAGCGCGGTCAGACGGAGTTCACCGATAATTTTTCCCTGGTGCAGGATAGTTTGCACCGTGGGTTTCGGGAAGAGCCATTTGCTGATGACGTCGCTGATTTTATCCTGACTGACCAGACCATCGTTATGCCATGAGGCGAAGGGTCTTTGCCGGCCATCGACCAGAATTGCTTGAGAAAATTGCCCCTGTCTGCCCAGCGTGGCCAGCGTGTCTTCAGCCGCTGCGCTATCGCCAAAAACGAGCGCTGCTTCCAGGCTACGGCCCATGGTGGCGGCGGTAAGTTCCAGGTTTTTTTGGGCGTATTGCTTGAGTGTAAATATGGAAGCGGTGCAGAGTAACAGCCAGACCAGTGTCATAGAGATCACCACGCTTATCATGCTGATACGGCGCAGCGCTCTTTTAAATGTGGGGCGCGGGGCCTGAGAAAAATCCTTATTCATGTGATGTTTTCCGGGCAAGCATCAGCACCTCGGGATTAACCCGAACGCCGCTGTGCGTCAGTACATCCAGATTTACGGAAAATCTGACTCTCTCATTGTTGATGAGCAGGCAAAAAGCGCTGCCAATAGAGCAATCGGTGTTTTGTTCCGCAATAAGTAATAGGGGCCGGTTTCCATATTTGGCCGTAAATTCAGACTGTTGGGTCGGCGATTCACTGCCAAAATAAAAACCATCGCAGGTCGTCTGTAAGGCTTCTTGTGTATTACGAACAATCACGGGTTTATAAGGCAATATTTCCGGAGCGTCTTCGGCCAGGCTATGGATATATCGTGATGTTGAAAAAATACAGAGCCTTGGAGGACCGGATAATTGCGGCCAGCGAGTATAAGTCACGATCCCCGAAACGATTGTCCGAACATTTTCAGACGGTCCGGAGGCAACAGCAGAGATACCCACGAGTGATAGTACTAAAGTCAAAAAGAGACGGTGAAGAACAGTCATTACGGTTCCGTCAGATTGTCATAGCGTGGGGGATGCAGATTGCTGAAACCCGGGCGAAGAATAGCATTGTTGAGGAAAATCGTCATTAGCCAGCCTCGCCGCTTTGAGATAATTCTTACCAGGATTTTTCGTAAAAGAAATTCGTGGAAGCAGGGAAAAACTGGCGTTTAATGACTCACTGTAAATAATTTGATACGCATTGAATGAAATACAGCGCGATTTAATTTCTATGTGTAAAGTAAAATTTACGGAATATGGATTGAAATCTTTACTTTGTGTGGTATCGTTACGTCATCCTCGCTGAGGCAATAACTATCGCAAACGAGCTATACAGGATCGCAATCATGCAAAAAGACGCGCTGAACAACGTACACATTACCGACGAACAGGTTTTGATCACTCCGGATCAGTTGAAGGCTGAATTCCCTCTGAGCGTTGAGCAGGAGGCGCAGATCGCGCAGTCTCGCCAGACCATCTCCAACATCATCGCCGGCCGCGATCCGCGTCTGCTGGTGGTATGTGGCCCGTGTTCGATCCACGATCCTGAAACCGCCATTGAGTACGCTCGTCGTTTTAAAGCCCTTGCCGAAGAGGTCAGCGATAGCCTCTATCTGGTCATGCGCGTCTATTTTGAAAAACCCCGCACCACCGTTGGCTGGAAAGGGCTGATTAACGATCCGCATATGGATGGCTCGTTTGATGTGGAAGGCGGTCTGAAGATTGCGCGCCGTCTGCTGGTTGAACTGGTCAATATGGGGCTACCGTTGGCGACGGAAGCGTTGGATCCAAACAGTCCTCAGTATCTCGGCGATCTGTTTAGCTGGTCTGCTATCGGCGCGCGTACGACCGAATCCCAGACTCACCGTGAGATGGCTTCTGGCCTGTCGATGCCGGTAGGGTTTAAAAACGGCACCGATGGTAGCCTTGCCACGGCAATTAACGCAATGCGCGCTGCCGCGATGCCGCACCGTTTCGTCGGCATCAACCAGGCCGGACAGGTGTGCCTGCTGCAAACGCAGGGCAACCCGAATGGTCACGTCATTCTACGCGGCGGGAAAGCGCCAAACTACGGCCCGGAAGATGTTGCGAAGTGTGAAAAAGAGATGACTCAGGCGGGACTGAAGCCATCGCTGATGGTAGATTGCAGCCATGGGAATTCTAATAAAGACTACCGCCGTCAGCCTGCGGTTGCGGAATCCGTGGTCGCGCAGATTAAAGATGGTAACCGTTCCATTATTGGTCTGATGATTGAGAGCAATATCCACGAAGGTAACCAGTCCTCTGAGCAGCCGCGTTGCGATATGAAATACGGCGTCTCAGTGACCGATGCCTGCATTAGTTGGGAAACCACCGATGCGCTGCTCCGCGAACTTGATAAGGATCTGCGAGGCCATCTGGCGGCTCGTCTGGCGTAAGAGGATGATATGGTTGCTGAACTGACCGCGTTACGCGATCAAATTGATGAAGTCGATAAGGCGCTACTGGAACTGCTGGCTAAGCGCCTGGAGCTGGTAGCGGAAGTCGGAGAGGTTAAAAGCCAATACGGCCTGCCCATTTACGTTCCTGAACGTGAATCGGCGATGCTGGCGTCCCGGCGCGAGGAGGCTGCTGCGCTTGGGGTCCCGCCGGATCTTATCGAAGATGTTTTGCGTCGCGTCATGCGGGAGTCTTATTCCAGCGAAAACGATAAAGGTTTTAAAACGCTTTATCCGAACCTGCGTCCGGTGGTGATTGTTGGCGGCGGCGGGCAAATGGGGCGTCTGTTTGAGAAAATGCTGACGCTTTCCGGATATCGGGTTCGTATCCTTGAAAAAGACGACTGGTCGCGGGCGGAAGAGATTGTCGCCGATGCCGGTATGGTTATCGTCAGCGTGCCGATTCATATCACGGCGGCAACGATTGCTCAGCTGCCAGCGCTGCCGGCGGACTGCATCCTGGTCGATTTGGCCTCGGTGAAAGCGGAACCGCTGCAGGCGATGCTGGCCGCGCATAAAGGTCCGGTATTGGGGTTACACCCCATGTTTGGGCCGGACAGCGGCAGCCTGGCGAAGCAGGTGGTGGTGTACTGCGATGGCCGTCAGCCCGAAGCGTATCAGTGGTTCCTGGAGCAAATTCAGGTCTGGGGCGCGCGGCTCCATCGTATCAGCGCCGTCGAGCACGATCAGAATATGGCCTTTATTCAGGCGTTGCGCCACTTTGCGACCTTCGCTTACGGCCTGCACCTGGCCGAAGAGAACGTGCGTCTTGAGCAACTTCTGGCGCTGTCGTCGCCTATTTATCGTCTGGAACTGGCGATGGTTGGCCGGCTGTTTGCCCAGGATCCGCAGCTCTATGCTGACATTATTATGTCCTCGGAAAATAATCTGGCGCTGATTAAGCGATACTACCAGCGCTTCGGTGAAGCTATCGGCCTGCTGGAGCAGGGGGATAAACAGGCGTTCATCGATAGCTTCCGTAAGGTTGAGCACTGGTTCGGTGACTATGCCCAGCGCTTCCAGAGCGAAAGCCGGACGTTGCTGCGCCAGGCAAATGATAATCGGCAGTAAGTCGTCAAACACGTATACAATAAAGCCAGAGGGGTGACCCGCTGGCTTTTTTTATAGGGATGAAAACGATGGCTGAACCACAACCGCTGTTTGATTACACCGGGCATTTACCGGAATGTCCGACCTGGAGCGAAGCCGAACAGGCATTGTACTGGGCCGATATTATGGAATGCGAGATTCATCGCTACGACGTGCAGACGGGTGAACATCAGGTTCTGCAATTTCCCGAGGAGCCCGGCTGTTTTGCCCTGCGCGAGAAGGGCGGTTTTATCGTCGCTTTACGCAGCGGTATCTGGCTCACTGATGCGCATGGTCTTCTACAGCGCAAAGTCTGCGATAACCCCAGCAACCCGCAATTAGCGCGCTTTAATGATGGTGGAACCGATCGTGACGGCCGCTTTTATGCCGGGACTTTCTGGGGGCCGGGAGATTTTAATGGCGCGCTCTTAGTGCGCATCGATAACGATCTCTCCCCGCAGGTTATCCAGTGCGATATTCACGGCGCTAACGGTCTGGCGTTTAGCGAAGACAAACGTTGGATGTATACCTCGGATACGCCAAATGCCGTTATCTATCGAACACCTCTCGATGAGCGGGGCGAGGCGGGTAAACGTGAGGTCTTCCTGCGCTTTCAGCCGGGAGAGGGGATTCCAGACGGCGCGGCCATCGATGCTGAAGGTTGCTACTGGAGCGCGATGTTTGACGGCTGGCGTATTGCGCGCTTCTCGCCGACGGGCGAGCAGCTGGAGGAGCATCGTCTACCGGTGCGTTGCCCGACGATGGTCTGTTTTGGCGGAGCGGATATGAAGACGCTCTACATTACCACCACGCGGGAGAATATGGATGCCGACGAAGTGGCGAAATATCCGCTTTCCGGCGCGATCTTCACCCTGCCAGTTGCCGTGGCAGGGATGAAGAAATTGCCGTTTATCGAACGTTAAACCGGGTCGACCGGTACCACGTTTTCGCTGGCATAGCAGCCCAGCACTTTCATTGAACGCGTTATCTCGGCCAGCTCTTTTAATGCCTTGCGCATTGGCAGTGATTCCAGGTTGGCCTGGATATCCAGATAAAACATCTCTTCCCACGGATTACCGTGAATGGGGCGTGATTCCAGCTTGGTCATGATCAGATTATGGTTTCGCAGCACCAGCAGCGCTTCAACCAGGGCCCCGGCTTGCTGGCCGGTGGCCATCAACAGCGTGGTTTTCGCGGGGACCTGATCGGAGACTTCCACCGCTTTACGCGCCAGAACCAGGAAGCGGGTGATGTTTTGCGTCTGGTTCGCCTGACAATGTTCCAGGACCTGCAAACCGTGCAGCGCTCCGCCTGCTTCGCTGCCCAGGGCGGCAACGGTCGGCGATTTAGCCTGAGCGACTTTTTCCATCGCTGAGGAGGTGCTGTCGGTATATTCAATGTTCCAGTGCGGATAGCGGCTCAGATACTGGCTGCACTGCTGAAACGGCTGCGGATGGCTGTAGACCGTCGTAATCTGTTGCGCATCGGTGGACGTTGAGACCAGCACGCAGTGATCGATAGGCAGCGTCAGCTCGCCCACGATGGATAAGCTGGTGTGCTGCAGAAGATCGTAAACATCATTGATGCCGCCGGAACTGGTATTTTCAATAGGAACGACGGCATAGTCAGCCTGGCCGGTCTCCACTTGCTCAAAGATATCGGCGAACTTCGCGCAGCCGCTTTCGATAAACTGTTCAAAGTGGCGGGCGGCATACTGACGAGCCGCAAGGTGCGAATATGAACCTTTAGGTCCGAGGAATGCCACCCGCGCGGAGTGCGGATTAATTTTATTCAGGTGCTGTTGCAGCAGCGTTTGTTGGGTAAGGACCGAGTCTTCAATGATCAGCTGGAACAGGCGCGTGATGTAATGGGCATCAAGATGGTGTTTTTTCCCCAGCGTCATCAGGCGTTCCAGCAGGTCCCGCTCGCGGTCGATATCCCGCACCGGCCGGTGCGATGCCAGCTTGGCTTTGCCGACCTCGACGGCCAGGCCGCGGCGCTCAGCCAGCAGCGCAAGCAGTTTCTCATCCAGAGCGCTGATCTTATCGCGTAGGGCCAGTAATGGGTTTTCCTCGGTCATATGTGTTGCCTTTCTTGTTATTGATTATCAATAAAAAAGGCCTCCCGTTTGGGAGGCCTTGTTGTTCGTCTTCGCATTCTTTATCACACGACGAATTGCCTCCCATTCAGGGGAAGGTAAAAAAGAATGCGAAGAAAAACGGGATCAGTTTCACGATGAATTCCTTGAGTTAGTGGGGATTACAGTACCTGTACTGTTTTCACTCTGTCAATAAAAAACGCGCCCGAAGGCGCGTGGCATGACACAAGCTTAAGTTAAGGATTACTCTTCTTCTTCCACAAAGCCTGCCTCTTTCACCGACGTTGCGGCGCGGCGGGCTTCCCCTTTGTGTTGCACTTTATTGAGCTGCCGTTCCAGCTTGTTGATCAATTCGTTAATTGCGGCATACATGTCTTCGTGCCGTGCGCTGGCGACCAGGTGCCCGTTTGGCGTATTGATGGTTGCGTCAGCGACAAAACCCTGCGGCTCCTTAGAGAGGATGATGTGCGGGTTAATTAAGTGGGTTTGCCATTTATCCAGTTTGGCGAGACGGTCTGCGACGTGCTGGCGGATTGCCGGAGTAATTTCCATTTGTTTACTGGTAATGTTCATTGTCATAAATTTTACCTCTTGTCTTTCCCGTCTTGGTAAACTCAGCATACCTCGCCCAATGTCAAAATGCGTGATTTAAATCACATTTTATTGTCACTTTTTGTCAACAAATCTGTTTTGTGAGACAGGACAGGAACAGGTGAGATTTTACTTGTGGAATGGAAGAAAGAGAGCCATATTTGATGAGTTAACTCGGCGCTAAACCGCTTCAGCTTAACGATTTAACGAATAAAAAAACGGCAGCCACTCGGCTGCCGTTTTGCTTATCTAAGGGCTATCAGGTGTTCTTGCTGTTAGCCGCGATGATTTTCGCAACCTTGTCCGCCTGCGCGTTCATCTGCATCTGACGGTAGGCGTTTTCCATTTTCGGAAGCGCGTCGCGGGTGGCCTGCGTATCCGGATAGTTACGCAGCATGCCGTCTACGCGGTTAACGACCGCAACCCATGCGCCACGATCGGTATAGTAATCCACGACCGACAGCTCGTACTTCGCCAGACGATCTTTCAGGAACACCATACGCTTGTAGGCGTCAGTAGCGTACTGGCTGTTAGGATAGCCACGAACCAGTTTGGAGAAGTCGTTAAAGGCATCGCGCGCGTGTTGTGGATCGCGGTCAGAACGATCGACACCGAAGAAGCCCTGCAGCGCACTGTCATCCAACGCCATATTTGTCAGACCACGCATATAAATGACGTAATCAATGTTAGGATGGGTAGGGTTCAGGCGCACAAAGCGATCGATAGCTGCCTGAGCCAACGGCAGATCGGCGTTTTTGTAGTACGCATAAATCAGATCCAACTGTACCTGTTGGGAATAAGGACCAAAGGGATAACGGTTATCCAACGCTTCCAGTTGCGTTATTGCCTGTTTCCAGTTACCGTCCTGCAGCTTTTGCTGAGCGGTCGCGTAGATCTCATTCGGCGGATTATCGGGCACCTCCTCCTTTGAGCCAGAGCAACCCACCAAAGCCAGGCTCAGTGTGGCTGCTGCCACCAGGTATTTCATGCGCGTCATGACGTTTTGACTTCCTCAAAATGTTTATGCGGGAGAATCTCTGTTCCTGCTCCCGATTAAGACCAGCTACAATAGCACACTATATTAAACGGCAAAGCCGTAAAACCCAACGTTAAAACGAAGAAGCTGTATATGGCACAACGAGTACAACTCAACGCAACGGTGTCCGAAAATCAACTCGGACAACGCTTAGATCAGGCTTTGGCCGAATTGTTCCCGGATTATTCGCGTTCGCGCATAAAAGAATGGATCCTTGACCAGAGAGTGCTGGTAAACGGCAGCGTCAGCGACAAGCCGAAAGAGAAAGTGCTGGGGGGAGAAACGATTGCTATCGATGTTGAAATCGAAGAAGAAGTCCGTTTCCAACCACAGGATATTCCGCTCAATATCGTTTATGAAGATGATGACATCCTCGTAATTAATAAACCGCGCGATTTAGTTGTGCACCCTGGCGCGGGCAACCCTGACGGTACTGTGCTGAATGCGCTGTTGCACTACTATCCGGCCATTGCTGACGTGCCGCGTGCGGGGATCGTGCACCGTCTTGATAAAGACACCACCGGCTTGATGGTGGTCGCGAAGACCATTCCGGCGCAAACCCGCCTGGTGGAATCCCTGCAGCTGCGCGAAATCACCCGCGAGTATGAAGCGGTGGCGATTGGTCACATGACCGCTGGCGGAACGGTGGAAGAACCGATTAGCCGCCACCCGACCAAGCGTACGCATATGGCGGTACATCCTATGGGAAAACCGGCGGTGACGCACTATCGGATCATGGAGCATTTTCGCATTCATACTCGTCTGCGTTTGCGCCTGGAGACCGGCCGTACGCATCAGATTCGCGTACACATGGCGCACATCACTCACCCGCTGGTGGGCGATCAGGTCTATGGCGGGCGCCCGCGTCCGCCTAAAGGCGCATCGGAAGAGTTCATCACCGCTCTGCGTAAGTTCGATCGCCAGGCCCTGCATGCCACCATGCTGCGTTTATACCATCCGATCAGCGGCATTGAGATGGAATGGCATGCGCCAATTCCACAGGATATGGTTGATTTGATTGATGCCATGCGCGCTGACTTTGAAACCCATAAAGACGATATTGACTGGCTATGACTAAACTGATTGTACCGCAATGGCCAATGCCGGAAGGCGTGGCAGCCTGTAGTTCCACGCGCGCTGGTGGGGTGAGTTTGTCGCCATACGATTCACTTAACCTCGGAGCCCATTGCGGAGACAATCTGCAGCACGTAGAAGAGAACCGTCGGCGCATGTTCGCCGCTGGCGGTCTTCCGTCATACCCGGTGTGGCTGGAGCAGGTTCACGGTACGGCAGTGTTAAAGCTCGACGGCGGGCCGTACCAGTCAAAGCGCGCTGATGCTTCATACTGCAATGTGCCGGGTACGGTATGCGCGGTGATGACCGCTGATTGCCTGCCGGTGCTCTTTTGCAACCGCGCGGGAACGGAAGTTGCGGCTGCTCATGCCGGCTGGCGGGGCCTTTGTGAAGGCGTGCTGGAAGAAACCGTGGCCTGTTTTGCCGATAAACCGGAAAACATCATGGCCTGGCTTGGGCCCGCCATTGGGCCGGACGCGTTTGAGGTTGGTCCGGAGGTGCGTGAGGCCTTTATGGCAAAAGATACTCAGGCGGAGCGCGCATTTCGTCCTGCAGGTGAAAAGTATTTTGCTGATATCTATCAGCTTGCGCGTCAGCGGCTGGCGAGCGTTGGCGTTGAGCAGATTTTTGGCGGTGACCGCTGTACCCTCAGCGAAAAAGATGATTTTTTCTCTTATCGTCGCGACAAGACGACGGGTCGTATGGCAAGTTTCATCTGGCTGATATAACCTCCCGAACTAAGACGATCCAGAAGGCAAACTTATTTTTGCATAGTTCAGGTCTTTAACCTTGAATAATTGAGGGATGACCTCATTTAATCTCCAGTAGCAAATTTGACCTGTTATGGGAGGAGTTATGCGTCTGGATCGTCTTACCAATAAATTCCAGCTTGCTCTTGCCGATGCCCAGTCCCTTGCACTCGGGCACGACAACCAATTCATCGAACCTCTTCATCTTATGAGCGCCTTGCTGAATCAGGAAGGGGGATCGATACGTCCTTTATTAACTTCGGCGGGCATCAATGCCGGAGAGTTGCGCACCAATATTGAACAGGCGTTGAGCCGATTGCCGCAGGTGGAAGGTACCGGCGGCGATGTTCAACCGTCCCAGGATTTAGTGCGTATCCTGAACCTTTGCGACAAGCTGGCGCAAAAGAGAAAGGACAACTTTATTTCGTCAGAGCTGTTCGTTCTGGCAGCGCTTGAATCACGCGGCACGCTGACCGACCTTTTAAAATCCGCCGGGGCCACAACCGCCAACGTGAGTCAGGCGATCGAACAAATGCGCGGAGGTGAAAGCGTGAACGATCAGGGAGCCGAAGACCAACGTCAGGCCTTGAAAAAATTTACCGTCGATCTGACCGAACGTGCCGAGCAGGGCAAGCTTGACCCGGTGATTGGCCGCGATGAAGAAATTCGTCGTACGATTCAGGTTCTGCAGCGCCGTACCAAAAACAACCCGGTGCTGATTGGTGAACCCGGTGTAGGTAAAACGGCCATTGTTGAAGGACTGGCGCAGCGGATCGTCAACGGTGAAGTGCCGGAAGGGCTGAAGGGGCGCCGGGTGCTGGCGCTCGATATGGGCGCGCTGGTGGCGGGTGCCAAATACCGCGGTGAGTTTGAAGAGCGCTTAAAAGGCGTTCTGAATGATCTCGCCAAGCAGGAAGGCAACGTCATCCTGTTTATCGATGAACTGCACACCATGGTGGGCGCGGGTAAAGCGGACGGCGCAATGGACGCCGGTAACATGCTGAAACCGGCGCTGGCGCGCGGTGAGCTGCACTGCGTGGGCGCTACGACGCTGGATGAATATCGCCAGTACATTGAGAAAGACGCCGCGCTGGAACGTCGTTTCCAGAAAGTATTCGTGGCGGAGCCGACCGTTGAAGATACCATTGCGATTTTGCGTGGTCTGAAAGAACGTTATGAACTGCACCACCACGTGCAGATCACCGACCCGGCGATTGTTGCGGCAGCCACGCTGTCTCATCGCTATATCGCCGACCGACAGCTGCCGGATAAAGCTATCGACCTGATCGATGAAGCCGCATCCAGCATTCGGATGCAGATTGACTCAAAACCGGAAGAGCTGGACAGACTCGACCGTCGCATCATTCAGCTCAAGCTGGAACAGCAGGCGCTGAAGAAAGAGTCTGATGAAGCCAGTATTAAGCGGCTGGATATGCTGAATGAGGAGCTGGCCGATAAAGAACGTCAATATTCAGTCTTAGAAGAAGAGTGGAAGGCTGAAAAAGCATCGCTCTCCGGAACCCAGACGATTAAGGCTGAGCTGGAACAGGCGAAAATCGCTATTGAGCAGGCGCGTCGCGTCGGCGATCTGGCGCGGATGTCCGAGCTGCAGTACGGCAAAATCCCGGAGCTGGAAAAACAGCTGGCGGCGGCAACGCAATCCGAAGGCAAGACGATGCGTCTGTTGCGTAATAAAGTCACGGATGCGGAAATCGCGGAAGTGCTGGCTCGCTGGACGGGTATCCCGGTGGCCAGAATGCTGGAAGGCGAGCGTGAGAAGCTGCTGCGTATGGAGCAGGAGCTGCATAGTCGCGTCATTGGTCAGAATGAAGCGGTTGAAGCGGTATCGAATGCGATCCGCCGTAGCCGTGCCGGATTATCCGATCCTAATCGTCCAATCGGCTCGTTCCTGTTCCTGGGCCCTACCGGTGTAGGTAAAACAGAACTCTGTAAAGCGCTGGCCAACTTTATGTTTGATAGCGACGATGCGATGGTACGTATCGACATGTCAGAGTTTATGGAGAAACACTCCGTTTCACGTCTGGTTGGGGCGCCTCCGGGATACGTCGGTTATGAAGAAGGCGGCTATCTCACTGAAGCGGTCCGCCGTCGTCCTTATTCCGTCATCCTGCTGGATGAAGTGGAAAAAGCTCATCCGGATGTCTTTAACATTCTGCTGCAGGTACTGGACGATGGACGTTTGACTGACGGGCAGGGGAGAACGGTCGACTTCCGCAATACGGTCGTCATCATGACCTCTAACCTCGGTTCGGATCTCATTCAGGAACGTTTTGGTGCCCTGGACTATAGCCACATGAAAGAGCTGGTTCTGGGCGTGGTTAGCCAAAGCTTCCGGCCGGAGTTTATCAACCGTATTGATGAAGTGGTGGTATTCCACCCGTTAGGTGAAAAACACATTGCTTCTATTGCGCAGATTCAGCTGCAGCGGTTGTATAAACGACTTGAGGAACGCGGCTATGAAGTTCACCTCTCTGATGAGGCACTGAAGCTGCTGAGCGAAAACGGTTACGATCCGGTTTATGGCGCACGTCCTCTGAAACGTGCTATCCAGCAGCAGATCGAAAACCCGCTGGCGCAGCAGATTCTCTCTGGTGAGCTGATACCGGGTAAAGAAGTGCAGCTGGTTGTGAAAAACGACCGGATAGTGGCAGTGCAGTAAATCACAAAACAGCAAAAACGGGCCCGCCGGGCTCGTTTTTGTTTAAAAACCAGGCGATAATGTACTCTCAGCTGCTGCTTTGGTTGAAAAATAAGCGGGTGGAGTTTTTTTTTGAAATTCCTCTTGCCACTTCAGAATTACTCCCTATAATGCGCCTCCACTGACACGGAACAACGGCTTACAGCCCGCCGGGT